>DASZQH010000189.1:0-9520 GCA_035549805.1 Burkholderiales bacterium | reverse complement strand
GAGGTCCTCGTTGGTGCCCTTCATGCGCACCACGAGCGGCACCGAGAGCTTCACCTCGCGCGCCGCGGCGACGACGCCGGCGGCGATGGTGTCGCACTTCATGATGCCGCCGAAGATGTTGACGAGGATCGCCTTCACCTTCGGGTTGGACAGCATGATCTTGAACGCGGCGGTGACCTTCTCGGCGGTGGCGCCGCCGCCCACGTCGAGGAAGTTCGCCGGCGAGCCGCCGAAGAGCTTGATCGTGTCCATCGTCGCCATCGCGAGGCCGGCGCCGTTCACCATGCAGCCGATCGCGCCGTCGAGCGAGATGTAGTTCAGGTCGTACTTGGAGGCCTCGATCTCGAGCGGGTCCTCCTCGTCCAGGTCGCGCATCGCCACGATGTCCTCGTGGCGGAACAGCGCGTTCGAGTCGAAGTTCATCTTCGAGTCGAGGACGACCACCTTGCCGCTGCCGGTAAGGACCAGCGGGTTGATCTCCGCCAGCGACGCGTCGGTCTCCCAGAAGCACTTGTAGAGCTTCTTGAAGATCTCCGCGCCCTCGCCCACCGCGGACTCGGGCAGGCCGATCTTGCGCGCCACCTCGGTCGCGTCCTTGTCGACGAGCCCGGTGGCGGGGTCGATGAACACCTTGTGGATCTTCTCCGGCGTGTGCGCCGCCACTTCCTCGATGTCCATGCCGCCCTCGGAGGAGGCCATCAGCGCGACCTTCTGCGTGCCGCGGTCGACCACCATGCCGACGTAGAGCTCCTTCTTGATGTCGGCGCCTTCCTCGATCAGCAGCCGGCGCACCTTCTGGCCTTCAGGTCCCGTTTGATGGGTTTTCAACTGCATCCCCAGGATGGAGGAAGCGAATTGACGGACCTGGTCCAGGGATTTCGCCACTTTCACGCCGCCGCCCTTGCCGCGGCCGCCGGCGTGGATCTGGGCCTTCACCACCCAGACGTTGCCGCCGAGCTTCTTCGCCGCCTCGACCGCCTCATCGACCGTGAATGCCGGAAAGCCGCGCGGCGTGGGCATGCCGAACCTGCGGAAGATCTCCTTGCCCTGGTACTCGTGGATTTTCATGCGTTTCGCACCCCTTTGATCGGGTCGTATCGTGGTTCCGAACGCCGCGGCGCGGCATTGACCGCTGTCAAGCGGAAGTCTTCTCTTTGCCCCGGTACCAGCGCGGGTACCACTTGCGCACCGTCTCGGTGGTGGTCTCCAGCGCGTGGCACTGGTCGAGCTGGAAGGGCTTGCGGCCGTCGTCGGCCTCTTCCGGCACGTCGCCGGCGAAGCTCTGGATCGCCGCCGTCGGCAGGCCGCCGAGCATTTCCGTGATGTGGGTGCAGCCGCGCACGCTGCCCAGCAGCTCGTGCACGCTCTTGCGGAAGCCGCGCAGCAGGTTCAGGCCGACCAGCTTGCCGTAGGCCGGGCCGATGGTCTCGCAGCCGCCCGGATACGGCACGGAATCGGAGCACGCGACCGCGGCGACGACGTTGAACTTCCGGTCGATCGTGACGCGCACCCACATGTCGTGGATCGGCTGGCCGGCGCGGCGCACGCCGGTCTTCAGCTGGTAGTCGTGGTTCTTGACGTCGTTCAGGTGCGCCTCGATGTCCCAGAGGCCATCGGCGCGCTTGTAGCCTTCGTAGCGGATGCGGCGGGTGTGCGTGAGCTCGCGCTCGACTTGCGGAACCGGGAGCGGCATAAGCCGCGCATTCTAGCGATTCAGAAGAGGTAGTAGGAGAGCAGGAACCCCAGGAGCATCAGCATCACGCCCAGGCCCATCGCGCCCGACGCCCACGTCCGCCCGAGCGGCCCCCGCGGCCCGTGCAGCCACCTCAGCTTTGCCGCCAGCCAGGCGAGGACGCGCCCGGTTCGCGCTTCGAACCCGCGAACCGACCTTCCGAGCAGCTTCTCGACCAGCGCGATCCCGGCGGGGAAAAGGCGGCGGTAGAGCCAGTCGGCATCGAGCGTAATGGTGAGCGTGCGGCGCAGCCAGCCGAGCATCACGAAGAAGGCGAGGCCGGAGAAGAGCAGGAGCTGGAGCTGGGCGACCACGTGAGCGCCGGTGTAGGGCGCGTAGTCCACCGCGTAGGGCAGGAGGGCGTAGAGGGGCTCGTAGAAGATCCCGAGGCCGATGCACAGCGCCGAGACGAGCACCATCGCGAGGCGCAGGTTCCACGGCGGCTCCGGCGGGCGCAGCCCCGAATCCTTCTGGAAGAAGACGAACCACGGGAACTTGATGCCGGCGTGCAGGAACACGCCCGCCGACGCCGCGGCGAGGAGCAGCCAGACCCAGAGCAGGTGCCCGTCAGCCGCTGCCTGCGTGACCATCGACTTGCTCACGAACCCCGACGTCAGGGGAAACGCGGAGATGGCGAGCGCGCCGACGATTCCGCAGGCGGCGGTGAGGGGCATGCTGTGGTAGAGGCCGCCGAGGTCGGTGCACTTGCGCCGCCCGGTCATGAGCAGCACCGAGCCCGCCGACATGAGAAGCAGCGCCTTGTAGAGGATGTGCGTGAACGCGTGCGCCGCGGCGCCGTTCAGCGCGAGCTCGGTGCCGATGCCGATGCCGGCGATCATGAAGCCGACCTGGTTCACGATGCTGTAAGCGAGGATGCGCCGCATGTCGTTCTCGAGCAGCGCGTACAGGATCCCGTAGAACACCATGGCGAGGCCCACGTACACCAGGAGCTCGGTGCCGGGGAAGCCGCGCATCAGCACGTACACCGCCGTCTTGGTGGTGAAGGCCGAGAGGAACACCATCCCGCTCCACGACGCCTCCGGGTACGCGTCCGGCAGCCAGGCCGAGAGGGGCCACGCGCCCGCGTTCACCAGGAACGCCGCGAGGATCAGCCACTGCCAGGCGGTATCGAGCGGCATGGCGGTGAAAGCCGTCCCGGAGGACAGCACCTGTCCCGCGACCCCGACGAAGAGCAGCATGCCGCCGAAGAGGTGCACCATGAGGTAGCGCAGGCTCGCGCGGTACGCGGCCGGCGTCGCGGCGCTCCACAGCACGAGCGTCGAGCCGATCGCCATCGCCTCCCAGAAGAGGAACACGGTGACCAGGTCGCCGGCGAGCGCCACGCCGATCGCCGAGCCGGCGTAGAAGAACGCCGCCGGCATCTCCAGGCGCTTCTCCTGGTTGAGCGAGAACAGGGCCCCGGCGAACGCCATGATCGCGAAGATCAGCGCGAACAGGCGCGAGAGCTTGTCCACGGCGAAGGGCACCATCTCCATGCCGAGGAAGCGGGTCGTCGCCTCGCCTTCCTCCAGCTGGAGGGCGAGGAAGATGGCACCCAGCGGAGCAGCCAGGGCAACCACGGAGCGCGGCGTGCCGCGCAGCAGCGCGACCAGCAGCGCGCCGGCGAAGAGCGCGAGCGAAGGATGCAGGAGGACGCTACTCATCGTAGTAGTCGTCCTTGCGCTTGACGAAGAGCCCGATCCCCTTCGCGACCAGGATCAGCGCCGCGCAGGCGAGGAAGCCGTAGAGCGCGTTGAACGCGAAGAGCCGTTCCACCGCGAAGTGCGGATGCGCCTCGATGAAGAGCTCCGCCGCCACGGTGAGCGCGAGCACGGCGATGAAGATGCGCCACAGCATCTCAGCCCCCGGCGACCCGCGTCGCCAGGGCGAGCGGCAGGTCGGAGAAGAAGAACATCAGGATCGTCAGCGCCGAGGTGACGGCCATGGCGGCGAGCATGCTCGCGGGCGCCTCCCCTCCCGCATGCTTCCCGGGAAGGAAGAAGGCGCGGTAGACGATCGGCAGGAAATAGCCCGCGTTGAGGAGCGTGCTCGCGACGATCACCGCGAGCGCGAGCCAGTGCTGCGCGGCGACGGCGCCGGAAACCATGAACCACTTGCTGACGAAGCCGGCGGCGGGCGGCAGGCCGATCATCGACAGCGCGCCGATGGCGAACGCGGCGAAAGTCCACGGCATGCGCCGGCCCAGGCCGTCGAGCTCGCTCACCTCGGTCTTGTGCGCGGCGGTGTAGACGGCGCCCGCGGCGAAGAACAGCGTGATCTTGCCGAACGCGTGCGCCGCGATGTGCAGCACCGCGCCGACGACGCTGAGCGGCGCGAGGAGCGCCGTCGCGAGGACCACGTAGGAAAGCTGGCTCACCGTCGAGTAGGCGAGGCGGCGCTTCAGGTTGTCGGCGCGCAGCGCGACCACCGAGGCGGCGAGGATCGTGAAGCCGGCGACCCAGGGCAGCCAGGCGAACGCGTCGGCCGCGAAATCGAGGCCGAAGACGTAGACCACGATCTTCACGATCGAGAACACGCCCGCCTTCACCACCGCCACCGCGTGCAGCAGCGCGGAGACCGGCGTCGGCGCGACCATCGCTGCGGGCAGCCAGCGGTGCAGCGGCATCAGCGCCGCCTTGCCGATGCCGAAGGCGTAGAGCGCGAGCAGGCCGGCCGCCGCGGCGCCGCTCACCTTGCCGCCGAGGATCCCGCCGACGGTGAAGTCGAGCGTGCCGGCCACCCACCAGGTGGCGATCATCGCCGGCAGCAGGAAGAACATCGACGAGAGGAGAAGCAGGCCGAGGTAGGTCCGCCCGCCCTGGCGCGCCTTGTCGTCGCCGTGGTGCGTCACCAGCGGGTACGTGACGAACGTGAGCAGCTCGTAGAAGAGGTAGAGCGTGAGCAGGTTGCCGGCGAAGGCCACGCCGAGCGCGCCGCCGATCGCGAGCGCGAAGCAGACGTAGAAGCGCGCCTGGTGCGCCTCCTCGTTGCCGCGCATGTAGCCGATCGAGTAGATGCCGCTCACGAACCACAGGCCCGAGGCGATCAGCGCGAACAGCAGCCCGAGCGGCTCGATCTCGAACGCGATCGCGATGCCCGGAAGGATCTCGCCGAGGCGCAACGACGGCCGCGCGCCCTCCAGCACGCCCGGCGCGAGCGCGAGGACGCCGGCGAAGGTCACGGCCGCGGCGACCAGCGAGCCCGCCTCGAACCACCTGAGCCTCATGGGAGATCGGTAGCTGTCCCCGATCCCGCTCATGGCTGGCCCTTGAGGAGGAGCGCGGCGGCTTCGGCGGCGCCGCCGACGCTGAAGGAGGTGTCGAAGCCGAAGTAGACGCAGAGCGCGACCATGGCGAGCGCGGCGCTGAGCATGCCGAGGGGCGCCTCGCGGGCGGGGGCGCCGTCGGCGGGGGGGCGCAGGTAGGCGACCTCGACGATGCGCCACACGTAGACCGCGGCGATGAGCGAGCTGGCGAGGATCGCGGCCACCAGCCACCACAGGCCGCGCTCGATGGCGCCGAGCACCAGGTACCACTTGGTGATGAAGCCGGCGGTGCCCGGGATGCCGATCAGGCTCAGGCCCGCGATGACCAGGCCGAACGCGGTGAGCGGCATGCGGCGCCCGAGGCCGGCCATCGAGGAGAGCGTCACGGCCGAGGCGGCGCGCAGCGCGATGCCGCCGAGCAGGACGAAGATCGCGCCCTTGGTCACGCCGTGGTTGAGCAGATGCACGATCGAGCCGGTGAGGCTCGCCTGGTTGTCGACGCCGATGCCGAGCGTGACGTAGCCGATCTGCGCCACGCTCGAGTAGGCGAACAGGCGCTTCACGTCGTCCTCGAACACCGCCACCAGCGAGGCGGTGATCATCGCCGCGACCGACAGGCCGATGAAGAGCTCGCGCGTGGGCAGCCGGTCGAAGAGCGCGGCGGGATCGAAGACCGAGAAGTAGTAGCGCAGCAGCACGTACACCGAGACCTTGGTCGCGGTCGCGGCGAGGAACGCCGCCGCCATCGAGGGGGCGAAGGCGTAGGCGTTGGGCAGCCACTGGTGCAGCGGGAAGAGCGCGAGCTTCAGGCCGATCCCGACGGTGATGAACGCGAGCGCGGCGAGCACCGGCCGCGCGTCCTCCACCGCGCGCAGGCGCTCCGCGAGGTCGGCGAAGTTGAGCGTGCCGG
This sequence comes from Burkholderiales bacterium, assembly GCA_035549805.1. Lineage (GTDB taxonomy): Bacteria > Pseudomonadota > Gammaproteobacteria > Burkholderiales > SG8-39 > SCGC-AG-212-J23. The sequence goes on along the minus strand of DASZQH010000189.1, from coordinate 3,613 downwards.
TGACGAGGTACAGCAGGCCGACGCCGATCACGTAGAACGTCGCGCCCACGGTACCCATCAGCATGTACTGGTAGGCGGCGACGAGCGCCTTCCTCCGCGGCCCCATGCCGACCAGCACGTAGGTCGCGAGCGCGGAGATCTCGATGAAGACGAAGAGGTTGAACGCGTCGCCCGTGATCGTCATGCCGAGCAGGCCGCAGAGGCAAAGGCAGTACATGGCGTAGACCAGGTACTGCCGGTCCTCGGCGACCTCGGCGGCGATGCTGCGCTGGGCGTAGGGCGCGACGAGCGACGCGGTGAGCGACACCGCGACCAGCACGAAGGCGCTCAGTGCGTCGACGCGGTACTCGATGCCCCAGGGCGCCGGCCAGCTGCCGATCGCGTAGCGGATCTCGCCCGCGTCGGCGACGCGCGTGACCAGGCCCACCGCCAGCACGAGGCAGGCGTAGCTCACCGCGCTCGCCGCGAGCCACGCGAAGCCGTTCGAGCGCAGGAGGACGATGAGCGGCGCGGCCACGAGCGGCAGCACCACCAGCAGGGCGGGCGCGTGCTCGAGCATCAGTCGCGCTCCAGGATCTCGTCTTCCTCGATCGTCCCGTAGGCTTCGCGGATGCGCACCACCAGCGCGAGCCCGAGCGCGAGCGTGGCGACGCCGACCACGATCGCGGTGAGGATCAGCACGTGCGGCAGCGGGTTCGAGTACACCGAGTACTGCGCGGAGACGATCGGCGCGGTGCCGCCGAGGAGCTTGCCCGGCACGATGTAGACGAGGTACACCGAGCTCTGCAGGATCGACAGGCCGACCAGCTTCTTCAGCAGGTTGCCGCGCGCGATGAGGATGTACATGCCCGCCGACATGAGGAAGATCGCCACCCAGTAGCCGTAGTGGCTCATTCCCCGCGCCCGCGCCCGGCGAACATGTAGAAGAGCTTCAGCATCACGCCCGAGACCGTGAGCGCGACGCCCGCCTCGACCCAGAAGATGCCGCGGTGCTGGCCCGCCACCGGGTCGCGGTCGAGCACGAAGTAGTCGAGGTAGGCGCCGCCCAGCGCGAGGCCGGCGAGCCCGACGCCCGCGTACAGGAGCACGCCCGCGGCGAGCATCGCTTCCACCAGCCATTCGGGCGCGAGGCGCTTGCCCGCGGCGAGGCCGAACACGATGGCGTAGAAGACGATCGCCGTGGCGGCGATCACGCCCGCCTGGAAGCCGCCGCCCGGGCCGAAGTCGCCGTGGAACTGCACGTACACGGCGAACAGCAGCATGAACGGCATGACCAGCTTCGCCACGACGCGCAGGATGATGTCGTCCTTCATTTGCCCTTCTTCTTCCGGCGCCGCAGCAGCGCGATCACGCCCGCGCCGGCGGTGAACACCACCACCGTCTCGCCGAGGGTGTCGTAGCCCCGGTAGCTAGCGAGCACCGCCGTCACCACGTTCGGCACGCCGGTCTCCTTCGGCCCCTCGTTCAGGTAGCGCGGCGCGACGTGGACGTGGATCGGCGCCTGCGGGTCGGAGAAGTCCGGCAGGCCCATCGACCCGTAGGCGAGCACGCCGCCGGTGGCGAGCGCGACCGCGAGCGGCAGGAACGGCCGCGCGAGCGGCTTCGCCTCGCGCGAGGCGACGAGGTGCAGCGCGCCGAGGAGCAGCACAGTCGAGACCCCCGCGCCGACCGCGGCCTCGGTCATCGCCACGTCCACCGCGTCGAGCGCGACCAGCACCGTCGCCATGAGGAAGCTGTAGATTCCCGACAGCACGACGACGCTGAAGAGGTTGCGCGTGAGCGTGAGCGCGACCACCACGACCGCGAGCCCGGTGAGCAGCACGTGGATGATCAGCGTTTCCATCACGGCCGCTTCCACGGCGCGAGGCCCCGCTCCAGCGCCGCGCGGGCGAGCGCGTGCGTCGCCGCCGGGCTGGTGAAGAAGACGAGCAGCCCGACCACCGCGAGCTTGAGCGCGACCAGCGTCCAGCCCGCCTGGAGGACCAGGCCGGCGAGGATCAGCCCCGCGCCCACCGCGTCGGAGACGCTCGCGGCGTGCACGCGCGTGTAGAAGTCCGGCATGCGCAGCATGCCGACGCCGCCGACGACGCAGGCGAGTCCGCCGGCGACGAGCAGGACCCAGCTCGCGAGGTCCACGACGGCGCTCACTCGCCGAGGCTCCCGTGACGGAAGAACTTGAGCACCGCGATCGTGCCGACGACGTTCAGCAGGCCGTAGACGATCGCGAGGTCGAGGAACTCCGGCCGGCCGGCGAGGAAGCCGATCACGCACAGCAGCAGCACCGCCACCGTGCCGATGGTGTTCATCGCGAGCACGCGGTCGAACACCGTCGGCCCGAGCACCGCGCGCGCGAGCATGAGGACCAGCGCGACGAGCAGCGCGCCCGAAGCCGCGGCGAACACTATCCCTTCCCTTCCAGGCGGCTCACGCGGCGGTCCATCTCGCTGCCGGCGAGCCCGTCGGCGCCCTCCTGCGTGAGCGCATGGACCAGGAACTCGCCGTGCTCGGCCTCGACGGTGACGGTGCCGGGCGTGAGGGTGATCGAGTTCGCGTGGGTGACCAGGCCGATGGTCGTGCGCTGCGACGGCACGAAGCGCGCGAGCACGGGGCTCACCGGCAGCTTCGGGTCGAGGATGATGCGCGTCACCTGCCAGCCCGACTTGAGGATCTCCTTCGCGAGCCAGGGCCAGTAGGTGAGCGCGGCGCGCGAGGCGTGCAGCGGCAGGCCTTCGCGGTCGGCGATCTCCATGCGGCGCGCGAGCAGCGCCACCGCGATCGCCGAGGCGGCGCCGGCGGCGACGAGGAACGGCGTGAACATGCCCGACAGCAGCAGCCAGAACGCGAACAGCGCCGCGGCGAGGCTAGTCGTGATCACGGTCGCGGTAGTACGCCCAGAGGCCGACGGCGGCGACCACCAGCGGCAGGACGAGGAGGAAGACGAAGCCGCGGTCGAGCTCGGCGAACCAGCGCGACCACGCTTCCAGGCTGAACATCTCGGCGATGCTGGCTTGGGGGCGCATGGTCGGGCACAATAGGCCGCGCCTTGCGCACCGACTAGGCGAGCGATTCCTTAAGTAGTTCCACGTACGAGCCCATGAGCGCAGCCCGCTATCTCCGAGACGCCGCGGTGTTCGCGCCCTGCTACCTCGTGCTTGACTGGGCGAGCTACATCGCGCCGCTCGGCGCGTTCAACATCACGCCGTGGAACCCGCAGCCCGCGCTCGCCATCGTCTGGATGCTGCTCGGCGGCCTGCACCACCTGCCGGTCGTGACCGCGACGATCTTCCTCGCCGACGTCCTGATCCGCGCCACGCCCGCCGGCTACGCGGTGACGCTGCTCACGGCGGTGACGCTGTCGGCGGCCTACGCGGGCATCGCGTGGGCGCTGCGCCTGCTGCCGCGCTTCGACCCGGGCCTGCGCGGCACGCGCGACCTCGCCCTCTTCGCCGCGGTGGTGCTCGCCGGCACCGCCGCCGGCGGCGCGCTCTTCGTCGGCGTGCTGGCGTCGACCGCGCCGAGCTTCCCCGGGTTCGTCGAGCCGTGGCTGCGCTTCTGGACCGGCGACGCGGTGGGCGTGCTCGTCACGGCGCCGCTGCTGCTCGTCGCCGCCGAC
>DASZQH010000188.1:0-2500 GCA_035549805.1 Burkholderiales bacterium | reverse complement strand
CGACGATGAGCGTGGAGGCCACGTGCATCCAGCCCGGCACGCGGTTCATGCCGAAGAGCATGATGCCGAGGAAGGTGGCCTCGAGGAAGAACGCGGTGAGCACCTCGTAGGCGAGGAGCGGCCCGGCGATGTTGCCGACCTTGTTCATGTAGCCCGGCCAGTTGGTGCCGAACTGGAAGCTCATCACCACGCCCGACACCACGCCCATGGCGAAGGACAGCGCGAACACCTTGACCCACAGCTTGTAGGTGCGCAGCCAGGCGGGGTCGCGCGTGCGCTCGTAGCGCAGGCGGAAGAAGAACAGCAGCCAGCCCAGCCCGATGGTGATGCTGGGAAACAGGATGTGGAACGAGATGTTCAGCCCGAACTGCGTCCGGGCAAGGAGCAGGGCCTCGTCCATATCCGCCGTACTATACGACTGCCAGAGGGGGTCTCCATGAATTCCACCGTCCGCCGCGTCGCCATCCTGGGCGGCAGCCGCATCCCGTTCGCCCGCCAGTGGTCCGCGTACGCGGCCGCGAGCAACCAGGACATGCTGACGGCGGCGTTGTCAGCGCTTGTTTCCAGATTTGATCTTAAAAAGCAGAAAATCGGTGAGGTCGCCGCCGGCGCCGTGATCAAGCACTCGCGCGACTGGAACCTCGCCCGCGAGTCCATCCTCGGCAGCGGCCTGCACCCCGAGACGCCGGCCTACGACCTGCAGCGCGCCTGCGGCACCAGCCTCTCCGCCATCGCGCAGCTCGGCCACCGCATCGCCCTGGGCGAGATCGACTGCGCCATCGGCGGCGGTGTCGACAGCGCGAGCGACGTGCCTCTCGCCTTCGGTTCTGCTTTCAGGAAGATCGCGCTTTCCAGTGCCAGGGGAAGGACTGCCATGGAAAGACTCAAGCCCTGGCTTTCCTTCAGGCCGCGTCACTTGAAGCCGATGCCGCCGAGCGTCGGCGAGCCGCGCACCGGCCTCTCGATGGGGCAGCACTGCGAGGAGATGGTGAAGGAGTGGGGCATCTCGCGCGAAGCACAGGACGCTCTCGCTCTCGCCAGTCACAAGAACGCCGCTGCCGCGTGGCAGGCCGGCTTCTTCCGGGATCTCGTCGTGCCGTTCAACGGCCTGGAGAAAGACAACAACGTCCGCGGCGACACGAGCCTCGAGAAACTCTCCAAGCTGAAGACCGCGTTCGATAGAAGCGAGAAGGGAACGCTGACGGCGGGCAACAGCTCGCCGCTCACCGACGGCGCGGCGTGCGTGCTGCTCGCATCGGAAGACTGGGCGCGCGCGCGGGGGATCCCGGTGCAGTGCTACCTGACCTTCTCCGAGTCGGCCGCGGTCGATTTCACCGGCATGGCCGGCCCGAAGGAAGGGATGCTGATGGCGCCCGCGTACGCGGTGCCGCGCATGCTCGACCGCGCCGGCCTCAAGCTGCAGGACTTCGACATCTACGAGATCCACGAGGCGTTCGCCGGCCAGGTGCTGTGCACGCTGAAGGCCTGGGAAACGGAAGAGTGGTGCCAGCGGAGATTGAATCGATCCGTTCTGGGTTCGGTGGAGGGGAAGAAACTCAACCCCAAGGGGTCGAGCGTCGCCATCGGCCATCCGTTCGCCGCCACCGGCGCGCGCGTGGTGGCGACGCTGGCGAAGCAGCTCGCCGAGCGCGGCTCGGGGCGCGGGCTGGTCTCGATCTGCGCCGCGGGCGGGCAGGGCGTGACCGCGATCCTGGAGCGATGAGCGGCAAGGCGAGCTGGCTGGAAAGCCTCGCGGCGCGCGTGGAGCGCGACGCGGTGCTCGCGATCATCGGCGGCGCGTTCCTGCTGCCGTTTTCGCTCCATCACCTGCTGCAGGGGCGCCTGCTCCTCGGCGGGGTGACGACGGGCCTCGCGCTGTGGTTCCTCGTCCACGGCCTCGCGGTGCACTTCGGGCGGCGCATCGTGCCGGCGTGGGTGATCTTCGTCCCGGCGCTCGGCGTGCTCGGGTTCGCGATGCGCCAGCAGGCCGAGCTCGGCCTCTTCTGGTGCTACCCGGCGATGCTGCTCTTCCACTTCGTCCTCGCGCGCGGCGCGGCGAACCTTTTCAACGCGGTCGTGGTGGCGATGGCGGTGCCGTTCGCCTGGGCGACGTTCGGCCCGCCGATCGCGCTGCGCATCGCGGCGACGCTCCTGCTCACGATCGCCTTCGCCAACGTGTTCTCGTTCCTCGCCGAGCGCCAGCAGCGCCGCGCCGCGGCGCAGGAGCGCGAGCTCGAGATCGAGCGCGACCGCCTCGGCCTGCTGGTGCACGCCACCAAGGCCGGGTTCACCGACTGGGACGCGGTGACGAACGAGGTCATCTACTCGGAGCGCTTCAAGGAGATGCTCGGCTACCCGGCCGACGCGGACACGAAGGACTGGCCGAACTTCTTCGACCGCATGCACCCGGAGGACAAGCCGCGCGTGCAGGCGGAGTTCCGCGCCATGCTGCGCCAGGAGCGCGCCCCCGGCCTGCAGCAGCCCGGCCAGTCGCTCGACT
>DASZQH010000187.1:0-12503 GCA_035549805.1 Burkholderiales bacterium | reverse complement strand
CAAGGTCGCGGTGTACGACCTGGGCGGCGGCACGTTCGACGTCTCGATCATCGAGATCGCCGACGTCGAGGGCGAGAAGCAGTTCGAGGTGCTCTCCACGAACGGCGACACCTTCCTCGGCGGCGAGGACTTCGACCAGCGGCTCATCGACTACGTCGTCACTGAGTTCAAGAAGGAACAGGGCGTCGACCTCGCGAAGGACGTGCTCGCGCTGCAGCGGCTCAAGGAATCCGCGGAGAAGGCGAAGATCGAGCTCTCGTCCTCGCAGCAGACCGAGATCAACCTGCCCTACATCACGGCCGACCAGAGCGGGCCGAAGCACCTGAACATGAAGATCACCCGCGCCAAGTTCGAGTCGCTGGTGATGGACCTCATCGACAAGACGATCGAGCCCTGCCGCATCGCGATCAAGGATGCCGGCGTCAAGGTGAGCGACATCGCCGACGTGATCCTGGTCGGCGGCCAGACGCGCATGCCGAAGGTGCAGGAGAAGGTGAAGGAGTTCTTCGGCAAGGAGCCGCGCAAGGACGTCAACCCGGACGAGGCGGTCGCGATCGGCGCCGCGATCCAGGCCGGCGTGCTGCAGGGCGACGTGAAGGACGTGCTGCTTCTCGACGTCACCCCGCTGTCGCTGGGCATCGAGACGCTCGGCGGCGTCATGACCAAGCTCATCCAGAAGAACACCACGATCCCCACCAAGGCGCAGCAGGTGTTCTCCACGGCGGACGACAACCAGTCCGCGGTGACGATCCACGTGCTGCAGGGCGAGCGCGACGTCGCGTCGGGCAACAAGTCGCTCGGCCAGTTCAACCTCACCGACATCCCGCCGGCGCCCCGCGGCATGCCGCAGATCGAGGTCACGTTCGACATCGACGCCAACGGCATCCTGCACGTGACAGCGAAGGACAAGGCGACCGGCAAGGAGAACAAGATCAAGATCCAGGCGAGCTCCGGCCTGAACGAGGCCGAGATCCAGCGCATGGTGAAGGACGCCGAGGCGCACGCCGAGGAGGACCGCAAGGCCCTCGAGCTCGTCAACGCGCGGAACGGCCTCGAGGCGCTGGTACACTCGGTGAAGAAGTCCCTCGCCGACTACGCCGACAAGCTGGACGCCGGCGAGAAGGAGAAGATCGAGGCGGCGCTGAAGGATGCCGAGGGCGCGCTCAAGTCCGAGAGCAAGTCGGAGATCGACGCGAAGGCCCAGGCCCTTTCGCAGGCGGCGCAGAAGCTCGGCGAGAAGATGTACGCCGATGCGCAGGCGAAGGCTTCGGCGCAGGCGCAGCCGGGTGACGCGGGCGGCGCGCAGGGCGCGCCGGGTGCGGGCAGCGCCGAGGCCGGCAAGAAGGACGACGGCAACGTGGTGGACGCGGAGTTCACCGAAGTGAAGGACAAGAAAGCGGGTTAGTTGAAGAAGACCCGCGTGTAATGCGAACGGCTCCCGGGCGCAGGCCCGGGAGCCGTTCTCGTGTCAGAGGCTTCGAGGAAGATGGGGCGAAATGGCTAAACGCGACTACTACGAGATCCTGGGGGTCAACCGGGACGCTTCCGAGGAAGACCTGAAGAAGGCCTATCGCCGCCTCGCGATGAAGTGGCACCCGGACCGCAACCCGGACAACCCCAAGGCCGAGGAGCACTTCAAGGAGGCGAAGGAAGCCTACGAGGTGCTCGCCGACGCGAACAAGCGCGCCGCGTACGACCAGTTCGGCCACGCCGGCGTGGATCCGCAGGCCGGCGGCGGCGGCCCGGGCAACATGGGCGGCTTCGGCGACATCTTCAGCGACATCTTCGGGGAGATATTCGGCGGCGCCGGCGGCGCGCGCGGCGGGCGCTCCGCCGTGTTCCGCGGCGCGGACCTGCGCTACAACCTCGAGATCACGCTCGAGCAGGCGGCGCACGGGTTCGAGACGAAGATCCGCATCCCCGGCGCGGCGACGTGCGAGACCTGCAAGGGCAGCGGCGCAAAGCCCGGCTCCCAGCCGCAGACCTGCCCCTCCTGCCGAGGCGCGGGCCAGGTGCGCGTATCCCAGGGCCCCTTCTCCATCGCCCAGACCTGCCCGCGCTGCCACGGCAGCGGCAGCATCGTCCCCAACCCCTGCACAGGGTGCGGCGGCACCGGCCGCGTGAAGCTCCACAAGACGCTCGCGGTGAAGATCCCGGCCGGCGTGGACGAAGGCGACCGCGTGCGCCTCTCCGGCGAGGGCGAGCCCGGCGTCAACGGCGGCCCCCCGGGAGACCTCTACGTCCAGGTGCACATCAAGGCCCACGCCGTCTTCCAGCGCGACCACGACGACCTGCACTGCGAGATGCCGGTGTCGTTCACCACGGCGGCGCTCGGCGGCGAGATCGCGATCCCCACGCTCGACGGCTCGGCGCGCATCCGCGTCCCGGCCGAGACGCAATCGGGCAAGACGTTCCGCCTCAAGGGCAAGGGCATCAAGGGCGTGCGCAGCCAGCAGCCCGGCGACCTCTTCTGCCACGTCGTGGTGGAGACGCCGGTCTCCCTCACCGAGCGCCAGCGTCAGCTGCTGCGCGAGTTCGAGGCGATCAGCAGCCAGGACAGCGCGCGGCACAACCCCCGGGCGAAGTCCTGGTTCGACAAGGCGAAAGAGTTCTTCAACGGCTAGGCCGGGGCCACGGCGACGGCCGGTCGATCAGGTTGCCCTGGTAGCCCGCGAAGCCGATCGCGCCCAGGGACTGGAAGGTCGCGTCGTCCTCGATCATCTGCGCGATCACCGGGATGTCGAGGTTGCGCGCCGCGCCGACGAGCGACTCCGCGAAGAAGCGCGCACCGGCGTCGCTCACCATGCGCTGCGTATGCGCGCCGGCGAGCTTGATGTAGCTCGGCTTGAGGCGCGGAATCAGCGCCAGGCTGTCGCGGTGCACGCCGTAGTTGTCGATGGCGAAGCCCGCCCCGCCCGCCCGGACCACGCGCGCGAAGCTCGCCGCGGCCGCCTCGTTCTTCACCACGCCGTGCTCGGCGATCTCGAACACCAGCCGGGCCGCGGCCGCCTTGTCGCGGCGCAGGATTTCCGCCAGCCACTCGACGAAGTCGGGGTGCTCGGCCGAGCGCATCGAGACGTTGATGCTGATGAGATCCTCAGTGGCGCGCGCGCGCTCGACCACCAGGCGCACCACGTTCATGTCGAGGTCGCGGAACATGTCGTGCGCCGCCACGATCGGCATGAACTGCGCGGCGCTCATCTCGCGTCCGGACGCATCGGCCAGGCGCGCCAGGATCTCGGTGTGCAGCGCGCGGTGGTCGCTCATCCGGTAGGCCGTCTGCCCGAGCAGCCGCAGGCGGCGCCCGCGCAACGCTTCGCGGACTTCCTCGACCGGGTCCGATCCGCCGGGCGCCCCTGCCGCGTCCGTGCCGGCGAGGACGACCATGCCCTCCGGCGCCTCCCGGGCGCGCAGGACGGCCTCCTCGGCGCGACGGACATAGGCGATAAGGGCGGCTTCCTCGCCGCGCGCTTCCACGCCGCCGCAATAGATGCGTTCGGCGCGGTCGACCCCGAACTCCTTCAGCGCCGCCCCGGCTTGCGCGCGGATGGCGGCCAGCCGCTCGCGCGCCGCGTCCGCGCGCAGGCCAGGCAGCGTCAGGATGGTCAGGCCCCCGGTCCAGCGCCCCGTGAACCCGCCCGAGGCGTCCACCACCTCGCGGATCTGCCGGTAGGCGCTGCGCAGCAGCTCGTCGCAGCGATCCGGGCCGAGCGTGCGGTTGATCGCCGCGAGGTCGGCCAGCTCGATCATGGCGAGCACGCCGGAGAACGGCTGCTGGTCTCCCTCGTAGGTGCTCTCGAAGCGTGCCGCAAATCCCCGGCCGTTCAGCAGGCCGGTCACCGGATCGCGGTACGCCGCGGCCTGCATCTTCTCGGCGCGCCGGCTCTCGGCATCGATCGCCTCGTTCACTTTGCGGGAGAGCGCGTTCATCGCGCCCACCACCCGCGCGAGCTCGCGCGTGCCCGGCTTCACGTCCAGCGTCACGAAATTGCGCTCCGAGATGGCCTGCGCGGCGCGCTCCACTTCGTGCAGGGGCCGCAGCACGCTGCGCAGGAAGAGCCGCAGCGCGAGCATGGCGAGCGCATAGATGATGAGCAGATAGAGCAGCGTATTGCGCGCCGTGCTCCAGAGCTGCTCGTAGGCGAAGCGCGGATGGGAGGTGACGCGCACGCGGCCGAGCTGCCGCCATCCGGAGCTCACCAGCGATTCGGCCGTCGGCCCCTGAAGCGGAAAGAGATGCGCGAACCAGGCGGGATAGTTGCCCTCCTCCGCCGCCAGCTCGCGGGTCACGACGGCCTGTCCGTCCGGGGCGGCGTACTCGATGCGCGCATAGTGGCCGCGGTCGAACGCCGGATTCACGACCGTCTGGACGAGGGCGGGATCGACCTCGCGCATCAGGTTGCCGAGCGAAAGGCCGATGGACGTCGCCGCGTCCTGCGCGGTGGACTCGAGCTGGCGCTGCAGGTGCGCCTGCGCGCCGCGAAGGTGGATCGCCTCGATGCCGAGCAGCGCGGTGAGGAAGAGCGCCGACACGGCCGCCGTCAGCAGGCGCGCCAGGCTCACGTGCGAGCCTCACGGTCGAGGCGCTCGAGCAGCAGCCCCCAGTTGCGGATCTGCCGCGGGGAGCCGCTGCGCCCGCGCGCCTCGATCCAGACTTCCTCGTCGTTGAAGCTGTAGACCGGGATCAGGTCCGGGCGCTGCGAGGCCGGCCGTACCGCGTCCTCGAGGTTGTCCAGTACGAGAGGCTCCGCATCCGGACGCGCGTAGTAGGCCACGACCATGTGCGCCTGGTTGAGCTTCGTCGCCTTCACGTAGGTCATGCGCAGGCGCGCGATCGGCACGCCGAGCTCCTTCAGCAGGAAGTACTTCGCGATCGAGAAGTCCTCGCAGTCCGCTCCGTTGCTGCCGACCGACTCCGCGGGCGTGGCCCAGTAGTCGACCTCCTTCCAGTGCGCGACGTCCTCCACGAAGCGGATCCGGTTCAGCGTCCGGTTCACTTCCGCGAGCAGCTCGGCCTCGGAAGGGCGGGCGCCCTTGCGCGCGGCGGCATAGCGCTTCCAGGCCTCGATGCGCGCGACCGTGCCGGCGCCGAAGCGCTGCTCGTAGGAAGCGGCGAGCCGGGCGGAGACCTCGGTGGTGAAGCCGCGCTCGGCGCGGGGCTGGGCCAGGACGAGCGCGGCGCCGGCGAAGAACGCCAGGGCAAGCGCGCAGAGGCCGGTGGCGGCGCGGATCAAATCCCGAGCGTACGCCGCATGAACGCGAGCGGCTTGCGCAGGAGGTAGTAGCCGAGGGAAACGCGTCCGCCGTAGACCTTGGCGGTGCCGCGCAGGCCGATGCGCGGCAGCTGGCCCGGCGCCATTTCCGCGCGCACGATGTAGGCGAGCGTGCCCTCCGGGGTCTGCGTCGCCTCGTAGCTCGCCCGCTCGATCTTCGCCTTGATCGGCGAGAGCGGATCGACGTGCAGCAGCAGGTCGACGGGCGCACCGGCCTCGAGATCGATCGCGTCCTCCGGCGGCATGTAGATCGTGATGTCGATCAGCGAGGGATCGGCGATCAGCATCACCCGCTCGCCCACCTGCACCGGGCGGCCGCGCCATTCGTCCTGGCTGGTAAATACCGCCACGCCACCCTGGGGCGCGGTGAGCTTCGACTTTTCGAGCAGCTCGGTGAGATAGCTGACCTCGGCCTGCTTCTCCTGCACCCGTGCGTTGAGGACCTGCAGCTCGAGGCGGCTCGGCTCGTCGGTGAAGGACTTGAAGGTCGCGCGCTGCAGGTCGGCGCGCGCGATGTCGAGCGACTTCGCCGCGACCTCGAGGCGGTTGCGCAGGCCCGTGTCGTCGAGGACCACCACCAGCTGGTCCGCCTTCACGATCTCGTTCGGCTTGACCGTGATCTCGCGCACTACGCCATCCAGGGGCGAGGTGATCGGGATCGGCCGCAGCGGCGTGATCTCCGCCGGCGCGAGCGCGCTCAGCCGGACCGGAATGAAGGCGGCCAGAGCGAGGACCGCGGCCGCAACCGCCAAGCCCTGCCAGGTCGTGCGGCGCTTCAGGAAGCCCTTGGCGCCGTGGCGATCGCTGCGCCACGCCCAGATGCCGAAGCCGGCGGACCGTGCCATCCATTCCGCAGTGGCCGCCTCCGCCTCCTGGAAAGGCTGGCTGCGGAAGAACAGGATGCCGCCGAGCGAAGCGCCGGCCGGGGCCACGAGCGGGCAATGCAGCACGTGCGCGGGACACCACTCCCGGCCGTCCGCGACCAGCGCTTCCGGGAGATCCTCCATCGCATGGGCCTTCGGGGCTTCGAAGGGATCCGGGGTGATGGCATTGATGAGCGCGGAGACCCACTGCTGATACGGGCTGTCGCCGGCGACGTCGGCGAGGCCCGAAGCCGCGGCCACCACCGGGCGGGAGAAGAGATCGCGCCGCCACAGGACGGCCTGGTCGAAACGCAGGACCTGCGAGCTGTCGTTGACGGCGCGGAACGCCACCTCCCGCACCGAGGTCGCCGTCTGGAGGCGGCGCTCGAAATCGAGCAGCGCGAGCGCGGGATGCGGGCTTCCGCTCACGACGCCGGTCTCCTCACTTCCGACCCGGGAAGGTCGCCGTGGCCACCATGCCCGGCAGCAGCCGCGTCGTGCGCTCGATGCGCGCTTCCACCTCGAGCTGCTGGCTCACGCCATCGACCCGCGCGTTGATCTTGGAGATGCGCGCCTGCATCGTTTCTCCGGTTTCGCGCACGAGGAGCGTCACCGGGGCGCCGCTGCGCAGCCACGTGATCCACGCCGCGGGCACGAACATCTGGGCCTTCAGAGACGCGGGATTGACCAGGTCGACGAGCGGCTGGTTGGGATTGACGCTCTCGGACGCCTTGACCCGGAGCCGCGCGACGTTGCCGCTGAAGGGCGCGTCCACGCGGCAGTAGGCCATCTGGGACTCGCGCAGCGTGACCTGGCTCTTCGCCTTGTCGGCCGAGGCGGCGGCCACCGTGACCTCGAGCTCGCCCGCGGCGCCGAGCGCCTGCAGGCGCAGCCGGGCGAGGTGCGTCTCGCGCGCCGCGCGGTATTCCGCGGCTGCGGCGTCGAGCTGGGATTGCTGCTCGGAGCAGTCGAACTCGATCAGCCGGGCGCCTTTCTTGACCCCGTCGCCAAGCCCGACCGAGACGGAGCGGATGCGTCCGCCCATCTGGCTGGAGAGCGTGGTTTCCTCGCCGGCGAGGATGAGCGCGGCGACCTCGGCATCGGCCGATGCCGGGGCCTTTGGCGCGGGCTTCGTCTCCGGCGCGGCGTTCTGCGATGCCGTGGCCGGCTTCTGAATGGTGCCTTGCGCCGGCGCCTGGGCCTGCGCCGAGGTCGCGGCGGCAAGCAGGAAAGCGATCAGGAATGTCTTCGTCATTGGTGTGGGGCGCTCGCCATCTCCGCGGCGCCGTGAGTCAGAACGGAATCCAGCCGCAGGGGTAGCGGCTGAGAGGGTACCGTGAGGCCGGCATTCGCGGGCGGGCGCGTGAGGTCCAGCCCCTGCGCAGCCCGCAGCGCCGGGCGCGTGATGCGCGGCGGCGCCAGGTCGGAAATCAGGCGGTACACGGCGCCCTCGCCCACGACGCGCCATTGCTCGGGGTCGACAGGCTCGCTGAGGACGGTCTTGAAGTTGCGGGTCAAGGTTGCAGGCGCGCCGGAGCCCGGCACCGCGCTCACCGTGATCTCGACCGGCCGGCGTCCGTCCTGGGCCGGGTGCTGCTGCACGCGGAAATCGATCCGCGCGTCGGCGCCGGCGGGCGCCGCCGGCTTCATCTTCGCGCTGTCGAGGACCCGGTCGGCGCCTTCCCTCACCAGCTGCGCGACCTTTTCGTCCGCGCCCGTCACGGGACCCAGGACGAGGAGCGGCCGCTTGGGCGCGGCGCGCGGCGAGAAGGTCGCCCGCTCGAGCGACTCGTAGCGCGCCTGCACCAGTCCGGACAGCTCGGCGACGGGCTTGGCCTCTTCGTCGCGCGGCACCGCGTCGTAGCCCACCGAATTGAACAGCCGCGCGATGCTCGCCTGCAGGTTGGCGTAGGCGAGGTCGCGATTCATATGGCTCGCCATGGCGCGCGCGCGCGTGCGGATGAGCTCCAGCTCGGTGTCGATGCCGGCCTTCTCGCTCGACGCCAGGTATTCCACGATCATCTCGTCGTCGCGCGCCGCCTCGTCCCAGACGAGGAACTCGTCGGCGACGAGCATGTAACGCACGGCGGCGACGCGCGTCTGCGCGAGCACCGCCACGGCGAGCGCCTGCCGGCGTGCCTCGTCGACCTTGCGCTGCGCTTCCTCCGAGCGGTTGAGCGCGGGGATGGAGAACGCCTTCACCAGGTTGAACGCCACGTTGACGCCGGCGGCGGTCCAGCTGTTGTTGAGGAGGAAGCGGTTGCTGTCGTACTGGCGCGAGAGATCGAGGCTCAGGTTGGGCAGCACGCCGATCAAGGCCTTGCGCGCCTCGTCCGCGGAGATGCGGGCGCGGTAGCCTTCCTCCGCCATCTCGGGCCGCGAGCGCAGCGCGATCGCGTCCAGCTCGTCCAGGTTCGCGGTGAGGTCCGGCACATCGCGGGCGCCGCTCGCCGGCGATGCCACCTTCAGTTCGACCCCGGGCGGGGCGCTCACCAGGACGGCCAGCTCGATCTTTGCCTGCGCAAGCTCCTGGCGGCGGAACGCGATCTGCTGATTGAGGTCGAGCAGCGCGCGGCGCAGCGTCGCGGTCTGCACCGGCGGCAGGAGCTTGCGCGCCTCGATGTGGCGGGTGCGCTCGATGGCGGACTCGATCTCGCCCAGCAGTCGGTCCGCCGCGGGAAGGAGGCGCTCCGCGGCTTCGGCGCGCCACCATGCGACGCGCACGTCATGCATGATCATCTGGACGGCCTTGCGCCGGCGTTCTTCGGCGATCAGCTTCTGGTCTGCGAGCTGGCGCGCCCGGAAGTAGGCCACGCCGAGGTCGAGCACGCTCCAGCTCAGGCCGATGCTGGCGGTATGGTGGGTGCGCTCCTGGGAGGCGCTGGGCGTGGTCGCGATCGTGCCTTGCGGCGTGAAGCCGAAGCCGAACGCCTCGTTGCTGCGCGTCGAATACCCGGCATTCAGCGCGAGCTTGGGCAGCATGTCGAAGCGGGCGACGTCGAGCTGCGCCTGCCCCAGGGCCTCCTCCAGGCGGCGTTGCCGGTGCTCCGCCTGGTACTTGATCGCGCGCGCCGTCGCCTCTGCGAGGGTCAGGGGGCGATCCAGGGCTTCCTGGTCCAGGAACAACTGACGGCGGGTTTCCGCGGCAAACCGCTCGCGCTCGGCGTCGTCCATGACCTTCGGCGTGACCGTGCAACCGGCCAGGACGAAGCAAAGCACGGCCAATGCGGCCGCCCTTCCCCAGCCCTGCTCCCGGACCCCGGTCGATGCCATTTTTTCGTTTTGCCACGCCGCCTTACAAGCGGCACTTCACGCAGTTTAACCGGACAAGCGAAAACCTGCTCCGCCAGGATGCAAAGCAGGTTCAGGCGGGCGCAAAACTGGGTCAGCGCCGCGGCGGCGTCGGCCGGTCTCCCGCGGGGGGAACGATCTTGTCGAGGAGCGGGTCGCGCGAAGCCTTGGCCGCCCGCACCTGGTCGCTGAACGAAGAGGCCGGGACGACCTTCACGTCCGTTGCCCCGGGGAGCGGTTTCTTGCCCTCGGCGGCGCGCTTCGCAGCCTCCAGGCGCTGCTTCTCCTTCTCCTTGGCATCGACGTCTAGGCCCAGCAGGAGGTCCGGCGTCTCGGCCTGCTGGAGGCCCCGGATCTCCTCGATCTTCAGGTCCTCCACCAGCAGGACGAACCGCGTACGCGCCTCGCGGCCTTCCGTATCGCGCGCAACGACTTCGATCTCCAGGGCACCCGTCAGGCCTTCGGGCGGCTCGCCCGCAAACGTGCCGCGGAGCCCTTCGAACTTCAGCCAGGCCGGCAACGGCCGGCCATCGGCCAGTCGCGCCTCGAGCTGCACGACCGCGGATGGATCGGTATGCGCGAAGGCGTCCTCCGGCACCCGGAGGCTTCCGACCGAATCGACGGTAAGCTGCATGGTGGGAATGCCGTGGAACACGAACAGGCGATGGCCGACGGCGAAGCTTCCGGCATCCCGCACCTGGAGCGCTTCGCCCATCGGCATGCGGACCACCGGGAAGCCCAGCGCATCGGAGGGGCCTGCGCCGGTGGCCGGAAGCGCGTTGAGGTCCGGCAAGGCGCCGATGCCGCCTCCGGTCTGGTTCGGATTGATGCTGGAGGGCGCCACGTAGACGTCCACCGGCTGCGAGAGGGGCGGCAGGTCGCCGAGCCCGATTCCTGCCGGCGTCGTGCCCGAGCTTGAAGACTGCTGCGATCCGGGCACCTGCGAAGACGAATTTCCGCCGTCCGAAGAAGACACTACCGGGACATTCGTCGGCGCCGTGACGGCGGGGGCAGGCGGAGCCGGCGGCGCAACGATGCGGAAGTCGCCCGCCACCACCGAGGTCCCGTCGCTCGCCGTGACCTGCACGGCCATCGGGCCGAACCCGGCCGGCGGCGTGCCGGCGAACGTGCGCGTCAGCGGGTCGAAGCCGAGCCAGGCCGGCAGCGGCGCTCCGCCGGCGAGCGTCGCCGACAAGGTGAGCGCCGAATCCACGTCGGTAAAGGTACCGAGGGGCACGGTGAAGGTGAACGGCGCTCCCGGGGTCGCGGTCTGGTCGAGCATCGGCATCGCGAGCACGGGGGCATCGTTCACCGCCGTGATGGTGATGGTCGCGGTGTCGGAAGCGCTGAGCGTGCCATCGGACGCAGTGAGCGTCAGCGTGGTCGACGCGCTCGGCGTGTCGGAGCCGTTGAAGTAGGCCACCGTCGCCCCCCCGCCGCCGGCGAGCAGCGCGTTGATCTGCGCCTGCGTTCCGGTCAGCGTGACTGTTCCGGTTCCCGAGCCGCTCACCGACGCGCCGGTCGTGCCCGCCGCGACGCTGAGGATGCCTTCGCCCACGGTCAGCGTCGCGGTGACGGCAGGGCCGTCCACGTCGCTCACGCTCAAGCCGCCGCCCACCAGGGAGAGGCTGCTCTGCTCGCCCGCCATGAAGGAGGGCGTCGCGATGGTTGCCGAAGGCGCTTCGGGCGTGATGTTGATGGTCGCCGTGTCGGAAACGGTGGAGGTACCGTCGCTCGCCGTGAGGGTGAGCGTCGTGGAGGCGACCGGTGTGTCGTCCGCGTTGAAGTACTCCACGGTCGCGCCGTTGTTGCCTGCAAGCAGGGCGTTGATCTGCGCCTGCGTGCCGGTGATCGTCACCGTCCCGGTACCCGAGCCCGCGACGAGCGCGCCGGTGGTGCCGGAAGCCACGTTGAGCACGCCATCGCCGACCGAGAGCGTGGCGGTGACCGACGGGCCGTCGACATCGCTGATGGCGAGCCCCCCGCCGACGAGCGAAAGCGCCGTCTGCTCGGCCGCCGTGAACGTCGCCGACGCGATCGCGGCCGCGGGGGCATCGTCGCTGCCGTTGATCGTCACCATCACCACCTGGCTCGTGCCGTCCGTCGTCGTCACCGTGAAGCTGTCGGTGAGCGACTGGCCTGCACCAAGTCCTTGGACCGCGGCGTTCGTGTTGTCGAGCGTGAAGGTCCACGCCCCGCCCGCGGTCACCGTGTAAGTGCCGTAGCCGCTGGCGCTCACTGCGGTCGTCGCATTGAACGCGACCGCACCGCCCGGATCGGTCGCCGTCAGCGTTCCCGTGGCGTCCGGGGTCCCGGGGCCTGCGGCCCCCGCCTCCACCACCGTGCCCGTCGCCGTGCCGGCAATCACCGTCGCGTCGTTCGCTCCCGCGATCGTGATCGTCACGACCTGCTGCGTCCCGTCCGCCGCGGTGATCGTGAAGCTGTCGGCGAGCGTGTCGCCATCGTTCAGCGCCTGCACTGCGGCGTTCGCGTTGTTGAGCGTGTAGGTCCACGTCCCGCCCGCGGTCATCGTGTATGTACCGTAGCCGCCGGCGCTCGCCGTGGCGCTCGCCACCGCCGTAAAGGTCGCCGGGCCGTCCACGTCGGTCGCGTTCAGCGTCCCCGTCGCGCTCGGCGTTCCCGGGCCCGCGGTCCCCGCCTCGACCACCGCCCCGGCTGCCGTACCGGAAATCACGGCGTCGTCGTTGGTGCCCGTGATCGTCACCGTCACCACTTGCGAGGTGCCGTCCGCGGTTGTGACCGTGAAGCTGTCCGTCACTGTCTGGCCGGCGGCAAGGTTGTTCAACGCGCTGCCGGTCGTGTACGTCCACGCCCCGCTCGCGTCCACGCTGAAGCTGCCGTAGCCGTTGCTGCCCGCAACACCCGCCTGGGCATTGAAGGCGGCGCTGGAGTCCGGATCGCTGGACGTGAGCTGGCCGCCGGTCGAGAGCGCGGCATTGGTCTCCGTCACCGTCGCCGTCGCAACGCCACCGATCACCGTCGCGTCGTCCGTGCCGTTGATCGTCACCGTCACCACTTGCGAGGTGCCGTCCGCCGTCGTCACCGTGAAGCTGTC
>DASZQH010000186.1:0-14796 GCA_035549805.1 Burkholderiales bacterium | reverse complement strand
AGCGGCGCAGCCCCGCCTGCTGCACCTCGCCCGCGAGGACCTCATGCGGCACGAGGCGGCGGGAATCACCACCGACAACTTCCCGCCCGCGCTCCAGCTGGGCCCGAACCGCTTCGCCCTCGAGTACCACTTCGAGCCCGGGTCGCCGAAGGACGGGGTGACGATGGTGGTGCCGCTCGCGCTGCTCAACCAGGTGCCCGCCGGCCGCACCGAATGGCTGGTGCCCGGGCTGCTGCGCGAGAAGGTGCGGGCGCTCGCGAAGTCGATGCCACAGCGGCTGCGCCACAAGCTCGGTCCGCTCGAGGCGTTCGCCGACGCGTTCGCCGCCGCCACGCCGCCGGCGGACGTGCCACTCACGACGGCGCTGGCGCGCTACATCCGCCGCGAGCTGAACCTCGAGGTGCCGGTGGATGCCTTCCGGCCCGACTCGGCCCCGCCGCATCTGCACATGAACTTCCGCGTCGTCGAGGAGGACGGCCGGCAGGTCGGCACGGGTCGCAGCCTGGCGGAGCTGAAAGCCGCGCTGTCGGGCAAGACCGAGGCGATCCTGCAAAGCGAAGCGCCGGTCGACGAGGGCGAGCGCTATACGGGCTGGACGATGGGCGACCTGCCGGAGCTGCTCGAGCTGCAGCGCGGCGGGCATACGCTGGTCGGCTATCCGGCGCTCGTCGACGCGGGAGACGCCGTGACGCTCCAGGTGTTCGATTCGCCCGAGAAGGCCCGCGAAGAGCACCGCGCCGGCGTGCGGCGCCTCCTTGCGATCGCGTTCCGCGACCGCATCCGCGACCTCGAGCGCTCGCTCGCCCGGGACGTGGTGGTCGGCCCGCTGAAGGACGAAGTCGTGGTGGCGGCGCTCGAGCGGACCTTTCTCGCCGACTCGCTGCCGATGCTGCAGGCGGAGTTCGCGCGGCGCGTGGATGCCGGCCGCAGCCGCTTCAACCTGATCGCGCAGGAGATCGTGCGCACCGCCGCTGCGATCCTGGGCGAGCACGCGGCCCTGCAGAAGAAGCTTGGCGCCATGGGCAAGGCCTTCCCGACCCAGACCGCGGAGATCGCGCAGTGGGCGAAGGAGCTCCTCGGCACCGGCTGGCTCGCGCGCACCCCCTGGGAGCGCCTGCAGCACCTGACGCGCTATCTGAAGGCCGCCTCGGCCCGGCTCGACAAGCTGCGCGCCGACCCGCAGCGCGACGCGCGCCTCGCGCAGGAGCTGTCGACGCTCGAGCGGCCCTACCGGCAGGCGCTGTCCGGGCGGGCGAAGTTCGGTCCGCCGGCGCCGGCGCTGGAGCAGTTCGGCTGGCTGCTGCAGGAACTGCGCGTGTCGCTGTTCGCCCAGGAGCTGCGCACGCCGGTGCCGGTATCGGTGAAGCGGTTAACGAAGCTGTGGCAAAGTCTGCGTCCATGAGCATCTTCGGCTCCCTCGCCTACGGCCTCGCCAACCTGTTCCACCCGCGCATGCTCTGGCTGATGCTCTGGCCGATGCTGATCGCCCTCATCGTCTGGGGGAGCCTGGCGCTCGCGCTGTGGGCGCGGACGGCGTTCTGGCTCGCGGAGCTCATCACGCGATACACGGCGAACGCCGCTGCGTATGTCAACCTGGACGTCGGCAACATCGCGCTCGTCCTCGCCAACGTCCTGCTCATCTTCCTGTTCATCCCGCTCGTCTACCTGACGGCGCTCTTCATCCTCGGCATCTTCGGCATGAACGCGATGGTCGACTACGTCGCCACGCGCAGCTTTCCGGGCCTCGAGCGGCGCCGCGGCGGCGGGGCGCTCGGCAGCGCGCTGAACGCCGCGGGCGCGTTCCTCGGCATGCTCGCCCTGTTCCTCGTCAGCGTCCCCCTGTGGATCGTGCCGCCGCTCTGGCCGGTCATCCCGGTTCTGGTGCTCGCCTGGGTCAACCAGCGGCTGCTGCGCTACGACGCGCTCGCCGAGCACGCCGACCGGGACGAGCTGCGCACGCTGTTCCGCGAGCGCCGCGGCGCGCTCTACGCCCTCGGGCTGGTGATGGCCATCTCGGCGTTCGTGCCGCTGGCGGGGTTCCTCGTCCCGGTCGCTTTCGGGCTCGCCTACATCCATTACCTCCTCGGCGCGCTCGCGAAGCTGCGCGAGAATAGGGCGGTGCTATCGCAGCCATGAGGACAAAGAATTGGCGCTCCGGGCACGGCACTTTCTACACTTCCCTCCGTCCAACGACCTACTACTAGCGGAGGCATGACCGTGTTCCAGAATCGCGAAGGCCAGAAAGTCCCCCAGGCGACGTTCAAGACCCGGACCCCGAGCGGGGACTGGAAGAGCGTCTCGAGCGACGAGATCTTCAAGGGCAAGACCGTCGTGGTCTTCTCCCTGCCCGGCGCGTTCACGCCGACCTGCTCCTCGACCCACGTGCCGCGCTACAACGAGCTCGCGCCGGCGTTCAAGGCCAACGGCGTCGACAGGATCGTCTGCCTGTCGGTGAACGACGCGTTCGTCATGAACGAGTGGGCGCGCTCCCAGGAGTGCGGCGACCTCGAGCTGCTGCCCGACGGCAACGGCGAGTTCACCGAGAAGATGGGCCTGCTCGTGGACAAGTCCGACCTCGGCTTCGGCAAGCGCTCCTGGCGCTACTCGATGCTGGTCAAGGACGGCGTCATCCAGAAGATGTTCATCGAGCCGGAGAAGGCGGGCGACCCGTTCGAGGTCTCCGACGCCGACACGATGCTCAAATTCATCAATCCCAATGCGAAGAAGCCCGACCAGGTCGCGATCCTGACCCGGGAAGGCTGCGGCTATTGCGCCAAGGCGAAGCAGCTGCTGAAGGAGATGGGCTACAGCTACGCCGAAGTCACGCTCGACAACAGCGACCGCTCGCGGGTGGTCGGCGCGATCACCGGCAAGGGCACCGTGCCGCAGGTCTTCATCAACGGGCAGCGCATCGGCGGCCTGGAAGACCTGCAGCAGTGGGCCAGAAAAGCGGCCTGATTGTTCGGCGCTTTCATCATCGGGGACGAGCTCCTCGTCGGAAAGCGCCAGGACAAGCACCTGCCGTTCCTCATCGAAGCCCTCGCGAAGCGGGGGCTTCGTCTTTCCTGGGCGCACTACCTGGGCGACGAGCCGGAGCTGATCACCGAGTCGCTCGCGCGCAGCTTCTCCGGCAGTGACATCGTGTTCAGCTTCGGCGGCATCGGCGCGACGCCGGACGACCATACGCGGCAATGCGCCGCAGCGGCGCTCGGCGTGAAGCGGCGCCTGCACCCGGTGGCGGAACGCGAGATCCGCGGGCGCTTCGGCGCCGAAGCGACGCCGGCGCGCCTGCAGATGGGCGAGTTCCCGGAAGGCTCGAGCATCATCCCCAACCCGTTCAACCGCATTCCCGGCTTCGCGTTCCGCGGCCACCATTTCGTGCCTGGCTTTCCCCAGATGGCGTGGCCGATGGTCGAGTGGGTGCTCGACACGAAGTACGCGGCCCTCTTCGACCGCGACAAGTGGAGCGAGGCGTCGATCCTCGTCTACGAGGCCGGCGAGAGCCAGCTCATCCCGGCGATGGAGGAGGTCGGCAAGGCGTTTCCCGGCGTGAAGGTGTTCAGCCTTCCCTCGATGGGCGGGGACGGCTCGCGGCGCCACGTGGAGCTGGGCGTACGCGGCGACCCGGCGCAGGTCCCGGGGGCGCTCGAGATGCTCAAGAGCGCCGTGAGGTTCCCGTACAAATGAAAAGGCCCGCCGGAGCGGGCCTTTCGTCCTGCGTTCCTGCGTCCGCTTAGGCGGCTTTCTTGGCTTTCGCGAGGCCCTTGACGGTCTCGGTCGCGGCCGAGACGTTGGCTTCCGCGATTTCCGTCGCCTGCTTCGCGACCTTGTTGAAGTTGTCGTAGGCCGAGTTCGCGGCGGCGAGCATCGACTTCACGGCGGCGACGGCGACATCGGAGCCGGCCGGGGCGTTCTTCGAGACCTTGTCGAGCAGCGAAACGAAGTTCTCGTTCCACTCCGCGACGCGGCGCTCGGCGACCTTGGTGAGCTCGGCGTTGGTCGTGGTGGCGACTTCGTAGATGCTCTTCGAGTAGGCGATCGCCTTCTCGACGGCCGGCTGGGCGAAGGCGTTCTGCAGGCTCACGAACTCCTGCACGTCCTTCGCGCCGAGCAGGGCGCGGGTGTTGGCGATCGAGTCCTCGAACGCGCCACGCACGGTGCTCGCGTTCAGGGTCGCCAGCTTCTCGAGCGCAGCGAACTGCGCGTTGGCGACGGCGAGGATGGCCTCTACATTGGCCTTGTTGGTGGCCTGGATCTGTTCGGGGGTCACGTACATTGTCAGCTCCTTGCTGGGTTCAGGTATTTGTTTGAGCGCGTATTGTTGCGCTGCACAAAACAGATTTTAGGCCTCCTGCGTCCCAAGTCAAGGTTTTTGTGCGTAGCAACAATAGTGAACAAAGCATCCTCTAAACAACTACATAGGATCCATTGCTCTCCCCAGCGGCATTCCCGGCCCTCTTCGTCCTGCTCTGGTCGACAGGGTTCATTGGTGCGAAGTCAGGACTCCCTTACGCAGAGCCCGCGACGTTTCTCGTATTGCGCTTCGGGCTGGTGCTCGTCCTGCTCCTGCCGATCTGCCTGGCGTTTCGGGCTCCATGGCCGGATCGGAAGGGGTTCGGGCGCATGTTCGTTGCGGGCGTGTTCCTGCAGGCCGGCTACCTTGGCGGCGTCTTTGCCGCCATCCACCACGGGATGCCGGCCGGGATCTCCGCCCTGATAACGGGACTGCAGCCATTGTCGACCGCGCTGCTGGCCGGGTGGCTGCTGAAGGAGCCCATCACTGCCCGGCAGTGGAGCGGGCTCGTCCTCGGCCTCGTCGGGGCGCTGCTGGTGGTCGGAGAGCGCATCCAGGTGGCGGGCATGAGCGGCCTGTCGATCGCCCTCGCGGTCCTCGCGCTGGCCAGCATCACGCTGGGCACGATCTGGCAGAAGAAGCACGGCGCGGGGGTCGACCTGCGCACCGGTGCGGCCATCCAGTACATCGCCGCCGCTGCCGTGCTGGCGCCGTTTGCGCTGGCCCTCGAGACGCGCGAGGTGCATTGGACGGGAGAGTTCGTTCTCGCGATCTTCTGGCTCGCGATCGTGCTTTCCCTCGGCGCGGTCTTCCTGCTCCTCTACCTCATCCGCCACGGCGCGGCGACGCGCGTAGCCAGCCTGTTCTACCTGGTGCCGCCGACCACGGCGCTGATGGCCTGGCCGCTTTTCGGGGAAACCTACAGCCTGCTGTCGGCGGCGGGGATGGGGCTCGCTATGCTCGCGGTCTGGCTCGTGACCGCCAAATGATCACCTATACCCCGAACGACCCCGCGACGCTTGCCGACCCGTTTCCGCTGTACCGCCGGCTGCGCGACGAAGACCCGGTGCACTGGAGCCCCGCGCTCAAGGCCTGGGTGCTGACGCGCTACGACGACGTGAGGGCCGTGTGCCTCGACGAGACGATGTCCTCGGACCGGCTGCGGCCGTTCTTCGCCACGCTGCCTTCGCAGGAAGCCGGCCGTATCGCCGAGCTGATCCGCGTTCTTACCTTGTGGATGGTGTTCCGCGACCCCCCCGAGCACACGCGCCTGCGCAGGCTCTCGGCGAAAGTGTTCAACGTACGCTCGGTACAGGCCCTGCGCCCGAACGTCGAGGCACTGACGGGGTGGCTGCTCGAGCGCATCGGTGATCGGGGGGACATCGATTTCATCGCCGACTTCGCGGGACCGCTTCCAGCGCTGGTCATCATGGACATGCTCGGCGTGCCGCGCGAGGACCTGTCGCGAATCAAGGCGCTCTCCGACGAGATGGCCCTCTTCATCGGCAGCACGCGCGACGTGCCCGAGAAGTACGCGCGCGCGGAGGCCGCGACCCACGAGATGGCGGAGCTGTTCCGCGAGCTGATCCGGCGCCGCCGCGCCGCGCCGCGCGACGACCTCCTCAGCCAGCTCATCGCGGTGCAGGAGGACGGTGACCGGCTGAGCGAGGACGAGCTCGTGGCGACGTGCGTCATCCTGCTCTTCGCCGGCCACGAGACGACCACGCACCACATCGCCAACGGCCTCGCCGCGCTGCTCGCCTTTCCCGGCGAGATGGAAAAGCTCAGGGCCGGCCCCCACCTCGCTCCTGCCGCCGTGGAAGAGCTCCTGCGCTACGACGGTCCGATCGGCGCGCTGGTCCGCATCGTGCGCGAGCCGCATGCGCTGCACGGCCGCGACCTCAGGCCGGGCGAGCGCGTGTTCCTGCTGATGAACGCGGCCAACCGCGACGAGCGCGCCTACGCGGACCCCGACCGCGTCGACCTCGGCCGGCACGGCCCGCCGCACCTGACCTTCGGCTACGGGGCGCACCTTTGCCTCGGCTTTCCGCTCGCGCGCCTCGAAGGGCAGATCGCGCTGCCGGCCGTCCTGGCGCGCTGGCGCTCGATCGAGCGCGCCGCCCCGCCGCAGTGGGTGGATTCGATGGTGCTGCGGGGGATGTCCTCCATGCGGCTTCGGGTGCAGGCGTGAAGGAGGGAAGCCAGCCCGATCACCTGCCTCGCCGCCTGTGGTGGATCCTCGCGGCGCTGACGCTCGCGTGGGGCTTCAACTGGACGGCGATGAAAGTCTCGCTCACCGAGATCCCGCCGTGGACGTTCCGCGCCCTGTGCCTTTCCTGCGGCTCGGGCGTCCTGTTCGTCGCGCTGAAGCTCGGCGGCGAGAAGCTCGCCGTGCCGCGCGGCCAGTGGCCGCGCCTCTGGATGCTGGCCCTGCTCAACATCACCTGCTGGAACATGCTGGTGGCGTTCGGCCTGCTCTCCATCCCCTCGGGCCGCGCGGCGATCCTCGCCTACCTGATGCCCGCGTGGGCGATCCCCCTCTCCATCCTCGTGCTCGGCGAGAAGTTCAACGGCCGCAAGCTCGCCGGGCTGGCGCTCGGCCTGGGCGCGCTGCTGCTGCTCCTCGGCGACGGCGTGCGCACGCTCGGGACGGCGCCTCTCGGCTCGCTGCTCGTGGTGGGCGCTTCCGTCAGCTGGGCGCTCGGCACGGTCCTGCAGAAACGCTTTCCCGTGGCGATGCCGTCGGCCGCCTACACGGCGTGGATCATGCTCCTGGGGGGCGTCCCCATCTTCCTGGGCGCGCTCGTCTTCGACGATTTCGGCAGCCTGCAGGGCGCGAGCGGCTGGCCGCTCGCCGGCCTGCTGTACAACATCTTCGTCGCCTTCGCGTTCGCGCACTGGGCGTGGATCAAGATCGCCACGTCGGTGCCGGTCGGCGTGTTCTCGCTCAGCATGCTGGTGATCCCGGTAGTCGGCGTGATCAGCGGGATGCTTTTTCTGGGCGAGCGCCCGAGCTGGGCCGAATACGTGGCGCTCGGGCTGGTGCTGGCGTCGCTCATGACGGTGGTGCTGCCGGCGCGTCAGCCGAAATAGGCGAGGGCGCGACGCGCGGGGATCGCGGCGGGATTCCAGTCCCTTGTCGCGTCCTTCAGCGTGTCGCTCCGCTGGCCGAGGAAGCGCAACGCATCGGCGATCGCGCGCCTGGCGTCCGCCACCGGCGCCGCCCCCGTCTGCTTCGAGAGCTTCTCGTCCGCCGCGTTCAAAGCGACGGGGACGTGCAGGTAACGCGGCGTGCGACAGCCGAGCAGGCGCTGCAGGTGGATCTGCCGGGCGGTGGAATCGAGCAGGTCCGCGCCGCGCACGACGTCGGTGACGCCCTCTTCGGCGTCGTCGACCACGACCGCAAGCTGATAGGAAACCAGCCCGTCCGCCCGCCGCAGGACGAAATCGCCGACCTCGGCTTCGAGCGCTTGGCGCTGCGGGCCTTGCACGCGGTCGTCGAATTCGATGGCCACGGCCGGGACGCGAATCCGCAGGGCGCGCGGGGTCTTTCCCGGCGGGATGCCGCCGCGGCAGGTGCCCGGGTAGATCTGCGCGCCGTCGGACGCGAGGCCGAGCGACGAATCGGCGATCTCGCGCCGCGTGCAGGCGCACGGATAGCAGTGCGCCTGCAGCCGCGCGAGCGCGGCGGCGTAGCGCTCGCCCCGGCGGCTCTGGAAAACGGGCGCGCCGTCCCAACATAAGCCGAGACGCTCGAGGGTTCGCAGGATGTCGTCGGCCGCGCCGGGCTGCTCGCGCGGCTTGTCGAGGTCCTCGATGCGCAGGAGCCACCGGCCGCCCTGCGAGCGTGCGTCGAGCCAGCTCGCGACCGCGGCGACCAGCGATCCGAAATGGAGCGGCCCCGTGGGCGAGGGCGCGAACCGGCCGATGTACACGGGGTCTAGACTAGTACACTGCGACCCCTTGGAGAAAAGGACCCCGTCTTGGCAACCCTAGACCTCACCAAAGAGAATTTCGAGCAGACCGTCAACGGCAACACGATGGTCATCGTCGACTTCTGGGCGCCCTGGTGCGGCCCGTGCAAGGGCTTCGCGCCGGTATTCGAGAAGGCGTCGGAGACGCATGCGGACGTGGTCTTCGCCAAGGTCAACACGGACGAGCAGCAGGAGCTCGCCGGCGCGTTCGGCATCCGCTCCATCCCCACGCTGATGGTGTTCCGCGAGAAGGTCATCCTGTTCCAGCAGGCCGGAGCCCTGCCGGGCAACGCCCTGGAGCAGGTCATCGCCCAGGCGAAGAGCCTCGACATGGCGAAGGTGCATCAGGAGATCGCAGCGGAGGCCGCCTCGCAGCAGAAGGAGCAGTCTTGACCGAGCTGCGCCGCTCGGGCGAGCGCGGCCACGCCAACCACGGCTGGCTCGACTCGTACCATTCGTTCTCGTTCGCCGACTACTACGACCCGCGCCACATGGGCTACGGGCCGCTGCGCGTCATCAACGAGGACCGCGTCGCGCCGGGCTCGGGCTTCCCGACCCACGGCCATCGCGACATGGAGATCCTTTCCTACGTCCTGGAGGGCGCGCTCGCGCACGAGGACTCGATGGGCAACGGCTCGACCATGGTGCCGGGCGACGTGCAGCGGATGAGCGCCGGCACCGGAGTGCGGCACAGCGAGTACAACCACGACCGCGCCGGGGTCACGCATTTCCTCCAGATCTGGATCGAGCCCAAGTTCACCGGGCTGCCGCCCTCCTACGAGCAGAAGCATTTCGCGACGAAGGAGAAGCGCGGCCGCCTTCGCCTGATCGCGTCACCGGACGGCGCCGAAGGCTCGGTGAAGGTTCACCAGGACGCCAGAGTCTTCGCCGGGCTGTTCGATGGCCCGGAGAGCGCGTCGTACGCGCTGGCCGAAGGGCACAAGGCGTACCTGCACGTTGCCCGCGGCCGTCTGCGCGTCAACGGGGAGATGCTCGAAGCCGGCGACGCGTTGAAGACCGACGCGGGCACGATCGCGCTCTCCGAGGGCGCGGGGGCGGAAGTCCTGCTCTTCGACCTGGGGTGATGGCCCGCCCCTATGGGCGTGATTACTTAAGATCAATGGCGCGGCGCAGGCGCGTTGCCTAGACTAGGCTCTCCAACGAACCCAGCGAGGATCCGCCATGGCTACTGCTTTTCCGATCAACACGGGCATCCCGGCGAAGGACCGCGCGGCGATCGCGCAGGGCCTGTCGAAGGTGCTCGCCGACACCTATCTGCTGTACCTGAAGACGCACAACTTCCACTGGAACGTCGAGGGGCCGATGTTCCAGACGCTGCACACGATGTTCATGGCGCAGTACACGGAGGCGTGGAACGCCATCGACCTGGTCGCCGAGCGCATCCGCTCCCTCGGCCACTACGCGCCCGGCACCTACAAGGAGTACCTGAAGCTCGGCTCGATCCGCGAGACGGAGGGAGTGCCGAAGGCGGAGCAGATGGTGAAGCTCCTCATCGAGGCCCAGGAGGCCGTGGTGCGCACCGCGCGAAACGTGCTGCCGATCGCGGAGAAGGCCAACGACCAGCCGACGCTCGACGTCCTCACGCAGCGCATGGACGTGCACGAGAAGAACGCCTGGATGCTGCGCAGCCTGCTGAAGAGATGACGCCGCGATGAGCGGCGTGCGACTGGAGAAGGACAGCTTCGGCGAGATCGAGGTCGCGGCCGACCGCCTCTGGGGCGCGCAGACCGAGCGCAGCCGCCGCTTCTTCCGCATCTCCGGCGAGCGCATGCCGCTGCCGCTCGTGTACGCCCTCGTCCGGGTGAAGAAGGCGGCGGCCGCGGCGAACGCCGAGCTGGGGCTGCTCGAGCGCCGGAAGTCCGACGCGATCCAGCTCGCCGCGCAGGAAGTGCTGGAAGGCCGCCATGACGACGAGTTCCCCCTCATGGTCTGGCAGACCGGATCGGGCACGCAGACCAACATGAACGTGAACGAGGTGCTCGCCAACCGCGCCTCGGAGCTCCTCGGCGGGCCGCGCGGCCAGAAGCGCCTGGTGCATCCGAACGACGACGTCAACATGGGCCAGTCGTCGAACGACGTCTTCCCGACCGCGATGCACGTCGCCGCGGCGCAAGCGGTGCTGGACGTCGTTTCCGCGCTCCAGCTGCTGCAGGCGACGCTCGACGAAAAAAGCCGGGCCTTCGGGCGCATCGTGAAGATCGGCAGAACCCACCTGCAGGACGCGACGCCGCTGACGCTCGGCCAGGAGTTCTCCGGCTACGTCGCGCAGCTCGAGAGCGCGCAGCGCGCGGTCCGCGCCGCGGAGGCGGGCCTGCGCGAGCTCGCCATCGGCGGGACGGCGGTCGGCACGGGCCTGAACACGCATCCCCGGTTCGCGGCGCTGGTCGCGCAGCAGCTCGCGGAGGAAACCGGCATCGGCTTCCGGCCCGCCGACAACAAGTTCGCCGCGCTCGCCGGGCACGAAGCGCTGCTTTTCGCCCACGGCGCGCTGAAGACGGCCGCGGCCGCGCTGTTCAAGATCGCGAGCGACGTGCGGCTGCTCGCCTCCGGGCCGCGCTCGGGGCTCGGCGAGCTGTCCATTCCGGAAAACGAGCCTGGCAGCTCGATCATGCCGGGCAAGGTCAACCCGACGCAGGCCGAAGCGCTGACGATGGCGTGCGTGCAGGTGCTCGCGAACGACGCGGCGATCGGCTTCGGCGGCGCCTCCGGGCATTTCGAGCTGAACGTCTTCAAGCCGCTCATCGCCCACGCCTTCCTGCAGAGCGCGCGGCTGCTCGCGGACGGCGCGCGCTCCTTCGAGGAGCACTGCGCGCGCGGCATCGAGGCGAACGAGCCGCGCATCCGCGAGCTGCTCGAGCGCTCGCTCATGCTGGTGACCGCGCTCGCGCCGCACATCGGCTACGACAAGGCGGCCGAGATCGCGAAGAAAGCGCACCGCGAGGGCAGCACGCTGCGCGAGGCGGCCCTGGCGCTGAGCTACGTCTCGGGACCCGATTTCGACAGGTGGGTGCGGCCCGAGGACATGGTCTGATGCCGGTCGTCGTGCTGATCTCGGGGCGCGGCAGCAACATGGAAGCGCTGCTGCGGGCCGGGATCCCGGTGGCCGCGGTGATCGCGAATCGTCCGGACGCGAAGGGGCTGGTCGCCGCGGCGGCGCGCGGCATTCCGGCGACGGTGGTGGACCATCGCGCCTATCCGAGCCGCGAGCGCTTCGAGGCGGCGCTCGCCGACGAGATCGACCGCCATGCGCCGGAGCTCGTCGCGCTCGCGGGCTTCATGCGCGTGCTCACGCCGGGCTTCGTCGCCCGCTACGACGGCCGCCTGATGAACATCCACCCCTCGCTGCTCCCCGCCTTCCCGGGGCTGCATACGCACCAGCGGGCGCTCGAGGCGGGCGCCAGGCTGCACGGCTGCACGGTGCATTTCGTGACCGCCGAGCTCGATCACGGGCCGATCGTGATCCAGGCCGCGGTCCGCGTGCGCCCGGACGACACGCCCGAGACGCTCGCGGCGCGCGTGCTCGAGCAGGAGCACGTCGTGTACCCGCGCGCGGTGCGCTGGTTCCTCGACGGCAAGCTGGTCATCGAGGGCGGCAAGGTCCGCGTTGAAGGAAGAGATGCGCCGCTCCTCGGTCCTGCTGACTAGCCTGGTCGCCGCGAGCATCGCGACGGCAGCGGCGCTCGCCGCCCCGCCCGCGCGCGTGGAGATCGCGTACGAAGTGGTGCGCGACGGAGCCCGGGTCGCGGAGGTGGTGAATCGATTCGAGCACGGCGACGGGCGCTATCGCGTCGTCGAAACCTGGCGCGGCCGCGGTGTCTACTCGCTTGCCGGCCGGATCGTCCGCACGAGCCACGGCACGGTCGGGCCGGCAGGCCCGCGGCCTCTGGAGTTTGCCGACGAGCGGCCCCGCCGCGCGCCCTCGCGCGCCGAGTTCGACTGGACCGCGGGCCGGATGACGCTGCGGCGCAAGGACGAGACGCGCAGCGAGCCGATGCCGCCGCACGTGCAGGACCGCGTCTCGTACCTTCTCGCGCTCGCGCTCTCTCCGCCGCAGGGCCGCCCGGCGCTCTTCAGCGTGACCGACGGCGGCGGTGTCTCGCGCTATGTGTTCGAGGCGATCGGCAGCGAACAGGTGAAAGTGCCCGCCGGCGAGTACGAGGCGCTGAGGATCGCGCGCCGGCCGGAGGATGCGGCGGACACGCGCGTGACCGAGCTCTGGCTTGCGCGCGCGTTGGGCGGGCTGCCGGTGCGCATCCTGCTCGTCGACCGCGACGGCACCCGGCTCGACCAGCAGGCCGTGACGGTCACCCTGCCGTGACGCTCACGCGGCCGCTCCTCGGCCAGGCGAGCGTCGCGCTGGCCGGCCTTCTCGAATTCTCCGGCCCGGCGGACGAGGCGCTCTCGCGCTATTTCCGCGAGCACCGCTCGCTCGGCCGGCAGGACCGCGCCTTCATCGCCGAGGCCGTGTTCGCGGTGCTGCGCAGGAAGCGCTCGCTCGCCGCAGCGGCGGGCACGGAGGAGCCACGCGCGCTCCTCGTCGCCGCGCTGGTGCGCGTGCTCGGCTTCTCGGGCCGCTCGCTCGAGGACGTGCTCAAGCCCGACGAGTTCGCGCTCGTGGCGAAGGCGAAGGCGTTCCGGATGGAGGCGCAGCCGCCCGCGGTGCGCGCCGACCTTCCGGACTGGCTGTGGGAGCAGCTCGCGGCCCAGCTCGGCGAGGCGCAGGCCCTGCGCCTCGCGCAATCCATGCTGAACGCGGCGCCGCTCGACCTGCGCGTCAACCTCGCCCGCACCAGCCGCGAGGACGCGCTGGCGAAGCTCGCTGCGGACGGCCTCGCCGGCGAAGCGACGCCGTACTCGCCGGCCGGTTTGCGCCTCCAGGGCAAGCCCGCGATCAACCGCCATCCGCTGTTTACCGAGGGCTTCGTCGAGGTCCAGGACGAAGGGAGCCAGCTCCTCGCCTGGCTGCTCGGGCCGCGCCGCGGCGAAATGGTGGCCGACTACTGCGCCGGCGCGGGAGGAAAGACGCTGGCGATCGCGATGCTGATGCGCGGCAGCGGCCGCCTGTACGCCATGGACGTCTCCGCGCGGCGACTGTCCGCCCTGGCGCCGCGTGCCGCGCGCGCCGGCGTCACCAGCATCCACCCCATCGCCCTGTCCGGCGACAACGACGCTCGCGTCAAGCGGCTCGCCGGGAAGATCGACCGGGTGCTGGTCGACGCGCCCTGCAGCGGCTTCGGCACGCTGCGGCGCAATCCCGACCTCAAGTGGCGGCACGGACCGCAGGCCGTGACGGAGCTCGCCGCGAAGCAGGCACGCATCCTCGAGAGCGCCGCGCGACTGGTGAAGCAGGGTGGCCGGCTGGTCTATGCCACCTGCAGCCTGCTGCGGCAGGAGAACGACGCGATCGCGGATGCCTTCTCGGCCGCGCATCCGGAGTTCGCGCCGCTTTCCTGCGCGGAATTGCTCGAGGCGCAGCGCATTGCGCTGCGGACCGGAGAGCGATTGCGCCTGTCGCCGGCAGATCACGGTACCGACGGCTTTTTCGCCGCCGCGTTCGAGCGCCGCGCGTGAACGAAATCCCCCGCCGCTTGTCTGTTAAAAAGTGCTTTCGGCTTGGGTACTTAAGTTATTCGCGGAATGCCCCCGCGGGGGCAGGTAGAATGGCCTGGTCTCTCCACAAAACGATCGAAAAGGTTTCGACTTCAGGATGATCTTCTCGGGCTTGCTGGACCTCCCCTGGTGGGGCTATGTCGTCGCCGCGCTGGCGCTCACGCACGTCACGATCGCCGCCGTCACGATCTTTCTCCACCGCCATCAGGCGCACCGCGCCCTGGAGCTTCATCCGATCGCCTCGCACTTCTTCCGCTTCTGGCTCTGGCTGACGACGGGGATGGTGACCAAGGAATGGGCCGCCATCCATCGCAAGCACCACGCCAAATGCGAGACCGCCGAGGATCCGCATAGCCCGCAGGTGTACGGCATCAACCGGGTCCTGTGGGGCGGCGTGTTCCTCTATGTGAAGGAGTCGTTCAACAAGGAGACGATGGAGCGCTATGGCCACGGCACCCCGGACGACTGGATCGAGCGCAACGTGTACTCGCGCTCCGCGATCTATGGCGTGAGCCTGCTGCTTGCGGTCAATCTGCTGGTGTTCGGCGTGGTTCCGGGCGCCCTGATCTGGCTGACGCAGATCGCCTGGATCCCGTTCTGGGCCGCCGGCGTGATCAACGGGGTCGGGCACTGGTTCGGCTACCGGAACCACGGATCGGCCGACGCCAGCACCAACATCGTGCCCTGGGGCATCCTGATCGGCGGCGAAGAGCTGCACAACAACCATCACACGTACGCCTCTTCGGCGAAGCTCTCCTCGAAGTGGTACGAGTTCGACATCGGCTGGATGTACATCCGCATCATGGAGATGCTCGGGCTGGCGACCGTGAAGAAGGTGGCGCCGAAGCCCCGCTTCATCACGCAGCCCAAGGCGGCGGCCGACCTGGAGACGCTGCA
>DASZQH010000185.1:0-3826 GCA_035549805.1 Burkholderiales bacterium | reverse complement strand
CGAGGCGCTGGTGTGCGGCGAGACGCGCCTCACCTGGGCGGGGCTCGGCGAGCGCGTCGCGGCGGCGCAGGCGTCGGCCCCGGCGACCGGGTGGCGATCCTCCTCGGCAACCGCGCCGAGTTCCCCATTGCGTTCCTCGGCGCGGCCTGGCTCGGCGCGATTGCGGTGCCGGTGAGCATCCGCGAGCAGAAGCCCGGGCTCGCCTACATCCTCGAGCACTGCGCCGCGAAGCTCGTCGTGCACGAGCCGGAATTGGCCTCTTTGCTTCCCGATGGAATCGCTCGTCTTCTTCCTTCCGATCTTCAGGGAAGGAGGCTTGAAGCGACCGGAGGGCAGGAAGAAGACACAGCAGCCATCCTCTACACCTCCGGCACGACCGGGCGGCCGAAGGGGGCAATGCTGACGAACCTCGGCATCGTGCACTCGTCGATGGTGTTCGAGGCGTGCATGAAGCTCGACGCTACGACGCGCACCCTGGCGGCGGTGCCGCTCAGCCACGTGACGGGCGTGATCGCGCTGATGGCCGCGACGGTGCGCTGCGCGGGGACGCTGCTCATCCTGCCGGCTTTCAAGGTGAAGGATTTCCTCGACCTCGCGGAGCGCGAGCGCATGACGTACACGCTCATGGTGCCGGCGATGTACAACCTGTGCCTGCTGGAGAAGACGTTCGGCGAACGCGACCTGCGCCACTGGCGCATCGGCGGCTACGGCGGCGCGCCGATGCCGATGGCGACGATCACCGCGCTCGCGCAGAAGCTGCCGGACCTGGCGCTGATGAACGCCTATGGCGCGACCGAGACGACCTCGCCGACGACGATGATGCCCGCCGAGGAGCAGGTCGCGCGCCTCGACAGCGTCGGCCTGCCGGTGCCGGGCGCGGAGGTGAAGGTCGTCGACGACGAGCTCTGGATCCGCGGCCCGATGGTGGTGAAGGGCTACTGGGAGAACCCGGAGGCCACCGCGCGCGAGTTCACCGACGGTTTCTGGCACTCGGGCGACCTCGGCACCATCGACGCCGAAGGCTTCGTGCGCGTGCTCGACCGGCGGAAGGACATGATCAACCGCGGCGGCTACAAGGTGTACACCGCGGAAGTCGAAAGCGCGCTCGCCGAGCACCCGGCCGTCGTCGAGTCGGCGGTGCTCGGCTATTCCTGCCCCGTGCTCGGAGAACGCGTCCAGGCTTTTTTGTTTTTGAGAGGCAAGACGAGCATTGAAGAGCTGCGTGCGTTCTGCGCCTCGCGCCTCTCCGACTACAAGGTGCCCGAGCGGTTCACGCTGCGCGACGAGCCCCTGCCGCGCAACGCCAACGGCAAGATCCTCAAGCGCGCCCTGCGCGAATAGATCGGGGACAGCTACCGATCTAGAGGTCGGTGCGCTCCTCGGCGATCGACTTGCGCTTCTCCATGTTGAAGCGCTCGTCGTAGATCGGCCGGCCGCCGGTCGTCGGGCCGGGATACTGCACGATCAGCATGAGGCCGCCCGTCTCGGTGCTCAGCTCCTCCTCGTAGTGCGGGTCGGAATGCCAGATCATCGAGCCGGGGCCGCACTCGCGCGTGCCCATGCGGAAGCGTCCCTCGAGCACGTACCAGACCTGCGCGAAGTCGTGGCGGTGCAGCGGATGGTGCGCGCCGGGCTCGAAGCGCAGCAGGCCGGCGTTCGGCTCGGTGGGGTTGTCCTTGCGCGGGTGGAAGAGCATCTTGCCGGTCTCTCCCGGCCAGCGGATGGTCTCCCAGTCCATCTCATCGACGTGCCGGACGACCGGCGCCTGGTCGGCGCGGGATGGCTTTGGCGTGGCTTGGCTCATGGCGTTTCCTCCTCGGTGACGGTGGGGCGGCGTGGCGCGCGAACGACGGAGCCACGGGAAGGCCGGGGCGGTGCCCGGCGACGATCATCAACAGGCGCGCCGGCGCCTTGCCGGGATTACACGCGTAGTGCGGCTGGCGCGCGTCGAACTGCAGGCAGTCGCCGGCTTCCAGGCGCAGGCGCCGGCCGGCGAGCATGAAGTCGAGACGGCCTTCGAGGATATAGAGCACTTCCTCGCCCTCGTGATCGTAGTAGCCGAGCTCCTCGCCGCGCCCCGGCGGGTAGTGCAGCTCGAACACCGACGCGGCCTGGTGCGGCAGCCCGCCCGCGAGCGGCTTGTAGCGATAGGCGTCGTTCTCGAAGCCGCTCTCGTCGCGCCCGCGGCGCAGCACATAGCCCGCCTGAGCGGGGGCCGGCGCGGCGGGAGCGAAGAGGCGCTCGAGCGGGACCTCGAGCGCGCTCGCGAGGCGCGCGAGGCTGGAGATCGAGGTCGACGCCTCGCCGCGCTCGAGGCGCGAGAGGAACGCCGCGGACAGCCCGGCGCGCGCGGCGACGGCTTCCAGCGTCTCGCCGCGCTGCTGGCGCGCCGTGCGCAGGGCCGCCCCGGGATGGGTTTGCATGGGATGCAAACTAGCATGCAACCCACGCAAGTCGCAAGCGCGCGATCAGATCGGGGACAGCTACCGAATTTCTTCCGCGATCGCGCGGCGCGCAGCGCCGGGAATTCGGTAGCTGTCCCCGATCTAGGGTTTTGGTGGGGTCTCGAGGCTGATGCGGCCGAGGAGGCCGCTGCGGTAGTCCTGCAGGAGGGCGCGGCCGGCCTTGTCGAGGTCGGGGGCGCCGCCCCGGCGCAGGTAGCCGCGCTTGCGGGCGATGGTGGCGATCAGGGCGTGGCCGTCGGGCGCGTCGGCCTCGAGGTCGTAGCGCGTGCGCACGAGCGCCGGATAGCGCGCGACGAGGACGTCGCCGAGGAACGCGGCCACCTCTTCGCCGGCGTAGGACTCGGGGCCGATGAGGTGGCTCGCGGCGAGCATGAGCGCATCGCGCTCGCTGCCGGTGGAGGGCGAGACGAGGCCGGGGGTGTCGATGAGCTCGTGGCGCCCGCCGAGGATGAAGCGGCTCTGGTGGCGCGTGATCGCCGGCTCGTCGCCGGTCTTCGCCGCCTTGCGCTTGAGAAGCGCGTTGACGAGGGTGGACTTGCCGACGTTCGGCACGCCCATCACCATCATGCGCACCGACTTTCCCTCGCGATGCGGCACCAGCGCGGCGGCGAGGCGCGGGATCTTCGCCACGTCGTCGGCGCGCTTGCTGGAGATCGCCACCGCGGTGACGTGCTTCTCCGCGCCGAAGTGCCGCACCCACGCCGCGCTCGCCTGCGGGTCGGCGAGGTCGGCCTTGTTGAGGATCTTCAGGCACGGGCGCTGGCGCTCCTGGCGCAGGCGCGCGATGAGCGGGTTGCTGCTCGCGCCGGGCAGGCGCGCGTCGAGCACCTCCAGCACCACGTCGACCTTCGCCATGGTCTCCGCGGCCTTCTTGCGGGCCGCGGCCATGTGGCCCGGGAACCATTCGATCGTCACGAGGCGAGGATCTCCAGCAGGGCGGGCCCGTAGCGCTCGAGCTTCTTCGCGCCGATCCCCGCGATGCCGGAGAGCGCATCGAGATTGCGCGGCTGCGCGGCGGCGATGGCGGCGAGCGTCGCGTCGTGGAACACGACATAGGGCGGCACCGACTGGGCACGCGCCTGCTCGCTGCGCCAGGCCTTGAGACGCTGCAGCACGGGGTCGGCCGTATCCACCTTTCCCCTAGACTTGGATCTCTTTCGGGAAACCGCGGGACGGCGCATCTCCACGCGCGCCTCGCCTTTCAGCACCGGGCGCGCGGCTTCGGTGAGGACCAGGCCGCCGAAGGCGTCGTGGTCGGGGCGCGCGTAGCCGAGCGCGACGAGCTGGCGGAACACGCCGCGCCAGGTCGGCTCGTCGACGCCCGCGCCGAGGCCGAACACCGCGAGCTTGTCGTGCTCCCA
>DASZQH010000184.1:0-10546 GCA_035549805.1 Burkholderiales bacterium | reverse complement strand
TGCCGTCGGCGATCTTGCGCCCGTAGTCGAGCACCACCACGCGGTCCGAGATGTCCATCACCACGCCCATGTCGTGCTCGATCAGCACGATCGTGGTGCCGAGCTGGTCGTTGGCGTCGAGGATGAAGCGGCACATGTCCTGCTTCTCCTCCAGGTTCATGCCGGCCATCGGCTCGTCGAGGAGCAGCATCTTCGGCTCGGAGGCGAGCGCGCGCCCGAGGTCGACGCGCTTCTGCAGGCCGTAAGGCAGGCGGCCGGCCGGCGTCTTGCGGTACGGCTGCAGCTCGAGGAAGTCGATGATGCGCTCCACCTCCTCGCGCTGCGCGATCTCTTCCTTCAGCGCCGGGCCGATGCGCAGGGCCTGCGCCAGGATGCCCGAGCGCATGCGCAGGTTGCGGCCCGCCATGATGTTGTCCAGCACGCTCATGCCCTTGAAGAGCGCGATGTTCTGGAAGGTACGCGCGATGCCCATCACCGCGGCCTGGTGCGGGTCCATGTCCGAGAACGCGCGCTCCTTGAACCGGATCGTGCCGCTCTGCGGGTGATACACGCCGTTGATCACGTTCAGCATCGACGACTTGCCGGCGCCGTTCGGGCCGATGATGGCGCGCACCTCGTGCTCGCGCACGTCGAAGGAGACCTCCTGCAGCGCCTTCACGCCGCCGAACGCGAGCGAGACCCCGTCGACCGCCAGGACGACGCCGCCGACCTTGCGCCCTTGCGCGTGCAGGTGAGTCTCAGGCGCGGTCATCGCATTTCACCTAGGCCGCCTTCTTCTGCGGCGCCACGGTGCGGGCGTCGCGGATCTTGAGATCCGCCGAGTAGGTGCCGGTGCGCCCGTCCTCGTAGCGCACCTGCGCCTCGACGTGCACCGAGTCCTTGCCGCCGTAGAGCGCTTCGACGAGCGAGCCGTACTTCTGGCCGATGAAGCCGCGCCGCACCTTGCGCGTGCGCGTGAGCTCCTCGTCGTCGGCGTCGAGCTCCTTGTGCAGGATCAGGAAGCGGTGGATCTGCGAGTCGGCGAGCTCGGGGTCCTGCGCGAGGTCTGCGTTGACCTGCTCGATGCAGCCGGTGACCAGGTCGTACACCGCGTCCTGCTGCGCGAGGTCGGTGTAGCCCGAGTACGGCAGGCCGCGGCGCTCCGCCCAGTTGCCGACCGCGTCCATGTCGATGTTGACGAAGGCGCAGGCGAACGGCCGCTCGTGCCCGAAGCACACGGCCTCCTTGATGTACGGGAAGAACTTGAGCTTGTTCTCGAGGTACTTCGGCGCGAACAGCGCCCCGCCCGAAAGGCGCCCGACGTCCTTCACCCGGTCGATGATCTTGAGGTGGCCGTCGCCGTCGATGTAGCCGGCGTCGCCGGTGTGGAACCAGCCCTCGGCGTCCTTCGCTTCCGAGGTCGCCTGCGGGTTCCTGTAGTACTCCTTGAACAGGCCCGGGCTGCGGATGAGGAGCTCGCGCTGCGGCGTGAACTTCAGCTCCACGCCCGGCACCGGCGGGCCGGCGGTGTCCGACTTCACCTGGCCGTTCGGCTGCACGCAGACGAACACGCTCGTCTCGGTGGAGCCGTAGAGCTGCTTCAGGTTGATGCCGAGCGAGCGGTAGAAGACGAAGAGGTCCGGGCCGATCGCCTCGCCGCCCGTGTAGGCGATGCGCACCTTGCTCATGCCGAGCACGTTGCGCAGCGGCGCGTACACCAGGAAGTCGCCCAGGTTGT
Source organism: Burkholderiales bacterium (assembly GCA_035549805.1). Lineage (GTDB taxonomy): Bacteria > Pseudomonadota > Gammaproteobacteria > Burkholderiales > SG8-39 > SCGC-AG-212-J23. The sequence goes on along the minus strand of DASZQH010000184.1, from coordinate 8,829 downwards.
AGAGCACGCGATCGGCGAAGCCGACGGGCTTGCCCTCCATGATGCGCGCGCCGACGCGCCGCGCGACGCCCATGAAGTAGTGGTACATGCGGCGCTTCAGCGCGCCCGCGTCCTCCATGCGCACCGAGACCTGGGTGAGCAGCGCCTCGAAGACGCGCGGCGGCGCGAAGTAGTAGGTCGGCCCGATCTCGCGCATGTCGGCGGTCACCGTTTCCGTCGACTCGGGGCAGCAGATGCAATAGCCGGTCACGAGCGGCTGCGCGTAGGAGAAGATGTTCTGCCCGATCCAGGCCGGCGGCATGAACGCCAGCACCACGTCGTGCTCGGTGAGCCCCTCGAACTCGGTGATGGTGCGCGAGCGGTCGATCAGGCTCGCGTGCGTGAGCACCACTCCCTTCGGCACGCCGGTGGTGCCCGAGGTGAAGAACATGGCCGCGGTGTCGCTCGCACGGCCTTTAGCGATCTCGGCATCGAGGAACGCCGGGTCCCGCGCGAGCATGTCGCGGCCGATCTCGAGCAGGCTGTCGTACGACGCGAGCGCCTTGTGCGAATAGTGGCGCAGGCCGCGCGGATCGTCGTAGTAGACGTGCTCGAGCTGCGGGCACTTCGGCAGGATCTCGAGCAGCTTGTCCACCTGCTCCTGGTCCTCGACGATGGCGTGGCGGATCCCGGCGTTCTCGATCGGGAACGCCATCTCGGCGGCGACCGCGTCCTGGTAGAGGGGCACGGGGATGGCGCCGAGGCATTGCGCGGCGGCGATGCCGGCATAGATGCGCGGCCGGTTGTCGCCGACCAGCGCGATGTGCGCGCCGCGCTTCAGGCCGTGGGCGGCGAGGCCGCAGGCGAGCGCGCGTACCTCGTCGGCGAAGCGCCGCCAGGTCCAGGTCTGCCAGATGCCGAGGTCCTTCTCGCGGATTGCCGGGCGATCGGGGCGAACGCGGGCGTGCTCGAGCAGGAGCTTGGGAAATGTGTCCAGCGCGCCGGGTGCTTCGGCCATCACGCTCCTCCTCCAAGGGGCGGTCGATTCTTGCACATTGTTTGCCGGAATATGTCGTCCGGTTGACAATCCCCTCCCGATGACCCTCGACGACGCGCTGCGCATCTCCCTCTGGAGCCAGGCCCTCGACGCGGCCGAGCTGGCTCGCGTGCGCCAGGAGCTCGTCGAGCGCACGGTGCCGTCCGGCGGCTACGTCTGCCGCAAGGGAGAGCCGGTCGCGCATTGGGTCGGGGTGATCGACGGCCTGGTCAAGCTGAGCATCGAGTCCCCCGAGGGCAAGACCGCGACACTCACCGGCGTGCCCTCGGGCGGCTGGTTCGGCGAGGGCTCGATGCTGAAGACCGAGCCGCGGCGCTACGACGCGGTCGCGTTGCGCGAGACGCGGGTCGCCCTCATGCCGCGCGGCACCTTCAACCGGCTCCTCGACACGAGCATCGCGTTCAACCGCTTCCTCCTCAACCAGCTGAACGAGCGTCTCGCCCAGTTCATCGCGATGGTGGAGTACGAGCGCCTCCTCGAGCCCGACGCGCGGGTGGCCCGCTCCCTCTCCTGGCTGTTCCATCCGTTCCTCTATCCGGGCGGGGACCTCAAGCTGCAGGTCTCCCAGGAGGAGATCGGCTACCTCACCGGCATCTCGCGCCAGCGCGTGAACCAGGCCCTCGGCGCGCTGGAGAAAGCGGGCCTGTTGCGGCTAGAGTACGGCGGCGTCACCGTGCTCGACGTCGACGGACTACAACGTTACGGAACCGAATGATCCAAGGTCAGGAACACTGGACTACCAGGAGAACCCCCACGGGGGACGTGCGGCTCTTCCTGTGGAGGAAAAGCGCGACAAACGCGAAGAACGGCACCATCCTCTTCGTGCACGGCTCGTCGATGGCCTCGCAGCCGACGTTCGACCTGAGCGTGCCCGGCCGGCCGCATTCGTCGGTGATGGACTGGTTCGCCGAGCGCGGCTTCGACACCTGGTGCCTCGACAACGAGGGCTACGGGCGCTCCGACAAGAAGCGCCCGATCAACTGCGACATCGCGAACGGCGCGGCGGATCTGGAAGTTGCAAGTGAATACATTGGAGAGACGTCCAAGGCGAAGAAACTTCTCGTCTACGGCATCTCGTCGGGTGCGTTGAAGGCCGCGCTCTTCACGCAGCAGCACCCCGGGCGCGTGGCGCGGCTCGCGCTCGACGCGTTCGTGTGGACCGGCGAAGGCAGCCCGACGCTCGCCGAGCGCAGGAAGCGCCTGCCCGAGTTCCAGGCGAAGAATCGCCGCCCGATCGACCGCGCCTTCGTGCGCAGCATCTTCAATCGCGACCATCCGGGCACCGCCGACGACGCCACGATCGAGGCGTTCGCCGACGCGATCCTCGCGCTGGACGACTCCGTCCCCACCGGCACCTACGTCGACATGTGCTCGAAGCTGCCGCTCGTGGACCCGGAGAAGATCCCGGTGCCCACGCTGATCCTGCGCGGCGAGTACGACGGCATCGCCGGCGTGGCGGACCTGCTCGCGTTCTTCGCGAAGCTGCCGCATCCGGACAAGCAGTTCACGGTCATGGAAGGCATCTCGCACGCGAGCTTCCAGCAGAAGAACTACCTCACCGTGTACCACCTGCTGCACGCGTTCTTCACGCAGCCCCAACCGGTCTATCGCGGATGAGACAGGCGGCGTTCCTGGGTTTGTTGCTTTTTGCTACCCAAGCCTTCTCCCAGGGATGGCCGACACGGCCTGTGCGCGTCGTCGTTCCGCTTTCCCCCGGAGGGTTCGCGGACACGCCGGCGCGCATGCTCGTGCCCAGGCTCTCTGCGGCATTCGGGCGCCAGTTCGTGGTCGAGAACCGGCCGGGCGCCGGCGGCACGATCGGCGCGAACGAGGTCGCGAAAGCGGCGCCCGATGGCCATACGCTGCTCCTCACCGCGACGCCGCATGTCATCAGCGCACACCTCTACCGCACGCTGCCGTACGACTCCCTCAAAGACTTCACGCCGGTATCTCTCATCGGCTCCGGTCCGTACGCCCTCGTGGTCAACCCGCAGAAGCTGCCGGTCGCGAGCGTGGCCGAGCTCGTCGCCGCGGCGAAAGCGCGCCCCGGCGAGATCGACTTCGCCAGCTCAGGGAACGGCAGCGCGCAGCATCTGGTCGGCGCCCTCTTCAACGCCATGGCGGGCGTGCAGTTGAACCACGTCCCGTACAAGGGAAGCGGGCCGGCGATGCAGGACCTGATCGGCGGGCAGGTCGCGGTCTCCTTTGCCGGGATTCCCAACGTGCTCTCCCCGCTGCGCGGCGGCAAGCTGCGCGTGCTCGCCGTCACCGGCGCAAAGCGCTGGCCCGAGTTGCCCGAGGTACCCACGCTCGCCGAGGCGGGCGTTGCGGGCTATGAAGCGACCCTCTGGCTGGGCCTGGTCGGCCCGGCCGCGCTGCCCGCCGAGATCGTGCAGCGGCTGCACGCCGAAACCGCCAGGGCCCTGCTCGACCCGGAGCTGCAGCAGCAGTTCCGGGGCGCGGGCGTGGAGGCAGCGGCGATGGCGCCGCGCGAGTTCGAGGCCTACATCCGCGCCGAGCACGAGAAATGGGGCCGCGTGGTCAGGGCCACCGGCGCCACGGTGAACTGAGCCTCGCGAGGAAGCCATCACCACCCAGACCAGCCTCCCCACGCTCTGGACGCCCGGCGGCGTGAGCTTCCTCTGGGCGTACCTCACCGGCCACAGCATGCAGGGCCGGCCGGGCGAGGCCGATCCCGCCACCTTCGCCTTCCTGGGGCATTGCGTGGCCTACCTGGGCCGGTCGCGGGCGCAGATCTTCCAGGACTGCTACGTCGCCTACAGGCTGCGCGACAAGCGCGAGGGCTACTTCGTCGAGTTCGGGGCGACGAACGGCGTCGACCTCAGCAACACCTGGCTGCTCGAGCGCGAGCTCGGCTGGCGCGGCATCCTCGCCGAGCCCTTCCCCTACTGGCACGCGGCCCTGCGCGCCAACCGCTCGGCGCGCATCGACGAGCGCTGCGTCTGGCGGCGCAGCGGGGAGCGCCTGGAGTTTTCCGCCGGCGAGACGATCCCGGAATACGCGACGCTCAAGAGCCACGCGGCGGGCGACCAGTACGCCGAGGACCGCCGCGCGGCGAGCAGGACGATCCTCGTCGACACGGTTTCACTCACCGATCTTCTCGCCGAGCACGGCGCGCCGCAGGACATCGACTACCTGTCGATCGACGTGGAGGGCGCGGAGCTCGACGTGCTCGACGGCCTGGACTTCGCGCGCTATCGGCCGCGCATCATCACCATCGAGCACAACCACCAGGAGCCGCGCCGAAGCGAGATCCAGGCGCGCCTGGCGCCGCACGGGTTCGTGCGCGAGTTCGAGGCGTTTTCCAAGTTTGACGACTGGTACTACCACCCGGACCGCTGCTAGGTCCCGTATCGCACCGGCTTTCCGAATTCCTTCAGCGCGGCAAGCGCGCTGTAGCAGGCAATCATGGCGGTCTTGGGATTGTCCGGGAACGGCACGGACTCGAATTTCAGGCTGATCGTCCCGGTGCGCCCCCGCACCGTGATGAAGTGCGTGTTCAGCTTGAGCGCCGGATCCGCGACGACCTTGAGGCGCGTGCGGTCGAAGCCGATCCCGGCCATGGAGAGGACGGCGGCGATGTTCACGTTCTGCGGGAAATGCGGCACGCCCTCGCGCGCGGAGCCTTCGAAAAGGGTTCGCGCCGCCGTGAGGCGATCGAGATCCACGCCGAGGCGCTCGACGAAGGGGATGTTCTTCCACGCCGCGGGCGGCTTGGTGACCGCGATCTCCACTTCGTCACATCCCGCCGCTACGACGGCCTTCAGCGCATCGAGGCCGCCGATGCCGCCGGAAGGCACGTACAGGAAAGCCCGCTTCTCGGCGGCGATGCGCTCCAGGCGCGCCCGGAGCGCGTCGTCGTGCAGCGCCCCGCCCGAGAGCACGATGACCGAAACGCCCGCCTCGAGGAGCGCGGCCGCGTGCTCGCGGACCGCATCGTGGGACGCGGCCTCGACCACCACGTCGGGGCGCCGTGCCAGCAGCGCCCCGCGGTCGAGCACGTAGGGGATGCCGTATTGCGCTGCAAGATCGCGCCCTTTCGAGCGCTCGCTGCGGCCGAGGATCCCCACCGGGACGAAATCCCCCAGCTCGCCGCCGCAGATCCGCTCCAGCGCCAGCCGAGCAATGACGCCCCCGCCAAGGAATGCTACTTTCACATAACGATTCTATTCATAACGAGGAGGAAACCATGAGACTGCTTTGCCTTGCCGCCGCCGTGACCGCGGCCTTCGCGACGAACGTCGCCTTCGCACAGACCTATCCGGACCGCCCGATCAAGCTGATCGTTCCCTGGCCGGCCGGTGGCGACACCGACAACATCTTCCGTCCCTATGCGCCGCTGCTGCAGAAGCACCTCGGCCAGCCGGTGGTGATCGCCAACGTCGGCGGCGCCTCGGGCACCAAGGGCGCGAAGGAAGCGAAGGACTCGCCGGCGGACGGCTACACGATCTACGGCGTGCACGACTACATCCACTCCACCTACTACACCGGCGTGGCCGACGTGAACTACACCGACTTCGAGCCGGTGTGCCTCGTCTCCTCGACGCCCTCGGTGCTCACCGCGAGCCCGAAGACGCCGTGGAGCGACTGGAAGGGATTGCTCGCCGACGCCAAGGCGCGCCCGGGGCAGATCTCGGTCGGCGCGACGCTGGGCTCGACCAGCCACTTCTTCCCCGCGCTGATCGAGAAGGCCGCGGGCATCAAGTTCAAGTACGTGTCCTATGAGGGCCTCGCGCCGCGCATGAACGCGATCCTCGGCGGGCATATCGACCTCACCGACTCGAACCTGACGCAGAAAGGGAAGGTCGAGGCCGGGCAGCTGAAGTTCATCGCCATCGGCACCGACAAGCGCAGCCCGGAGATGCCGAACGTGCCGACGCTCAAGGAGCTGGGCGTGAACGTGAGCTACACGGTGAGCCGCGGCGTCCTCGCGCCCAAGGGCACGCCGGGCGCCGTGCTGGCCAAGCTGGAATCGGCCTGCGCGGCCACGGTGAAGGAAGCCGCCTTCGCCGACGCGATGAAGAAGCAGGCCACCGACGTCGCCTACCTCGACCGCAAGGCCTATGCGGCGTGGCTGAAGCAGAACGACGAGCTCAACAAGGGCCTGGCGAAGGACCTCGGGCTGCTGAAGCGTTGAAACTCGGCAGGGACGGATGGGCGGGGCTCGCGGTCCTCATCGCGAGCCTCGTTCTTTTCGGGCTCACCCTCGGCTTGAAGGGCAACCCCATGGTGCCGATCGGGCCGGGGTTCTATCCCCGCATCGTGCTGGGCGTGACGGCGGTGCTGTCCGCGTGGCTGGTGATTTCCTCGCTGCTCTCGCGCGCGCCGGTCACGCCGCGGGCCGCGATCGACTATCGCATGGTGGCCGCCATGTTCGCCCTGTTCGGCCTGTACGCCGGCGCCTTGCCGTTCCTGGGCTTTCGCCTCGCCACGTTCCTCTACGTCGCGGCGGCAAACGCGCTGCTCGACCTGCCGCGCGGGCCTCGCGGCTGGACGCGGGCGGCGCTGGTCGGCGCAGTGACCGCCATCGCCACCTACGTGGTCTTCGAGCGCTACCTCCTGGTGCTGCTGCCGCGCGGCAGCTGGACGGGGTTCTAGGCCATGTTCGAACTGCTCGGCGCGGGGCTCGCGAACCTGATGCAGGTGAAGTACCTGGTGCCGCTCGCCCTGGGCACGCTGGCGGGCATCCTCGGCGGCGCGCTGCCGGGCGTCACCATCACCATGACCATCATCGTGGTGCTGCCGTTCACCTTCGGCCTCGATCCGCTGCAGGGCCTCGCGGCGATGACCGGCGTCTACGTCGGCGGCTCCGCGGGAGGCCTGGTGACCGCGGTGCTGCTCGGGCTGCCCGGCACGCCGTCGGCCATCGCCACCACTTTCGACGGCCATCCGATGGCGAAGAAGGGCGAGCCCGGGCGCGCGATCTGGATCGGCATCTGGGCTTCCTTCTTCGGCGGACTGCTCGGCGGCGTGTTCCTCATCGCCGCGACGGGGCCGCTCGCACGCATCGCCCTGGAGTTCGGGCCGTGGGAGTTCTTCTCGCTCTTCATCCTCGCCCTGTCGATGGTCGCCGGGCTGGTGGAGTCGTCCCTCGTGAAGGGCCTGATCGCGGGCGCCCTGGGCTGCGTCGTCACCATCCTCGGCACGGACCCGGTGATGGGGCAGGAGCGGCTGGGGCTGGGCATTCCATTCCTCGCCGGCGGCATCGACTTCCTGCCGGTGCTGATCGGCGTGTTCGCCTTTGCCCAGATCATGGGCGAGCTGGAGCGCGGCGCCGGCGCACCCGCCGCCGCGGCCGTGGGCCGCGTCGCGGGCCTCGCGGTGCGCCAGGTGAAGGTGATCTGGGAGGTGCTGTCGCGCCCGTTCCAGCTGCTGTGGAGCTCGTTCATCGGCGTCCTGATCGGCGTGTTGCCCGCGATCGGCGGAAGCGCGGCGAGCATGATGGCCTACGACCAGGCGAAGAAATTCTCCCGCCACCCGGAGCGCTTCGGCACCGGCACGCCGGAGGGCCTCGTCGCCTCGGAAGCCTCCAACAACGCCAACGTCGGCGGCTCGCTCGTCACCATCATGGCTTTCGGCATCCCCGGGGACGCCGTGACCGCGGTGATGCTCGGTGCGCTCACGATCCACGGCATCCAGTCCGGGCCGCTCTTCATCTCGCAGAACGCGACGCTCGCCTACGGCATGTTCGCCGCCTACCTCGTCGCGCACCCCATCATGGTGGCGTTCATGTGGGCGGGCTCGCGCTGGATGCTGCGCGTCACCACGGTGCCCAAGGCGGTGCTGTTCCCGGTGGTGCTGGTGCTGTGCACGATCGGCGCCTACGCACTCAACAACACCATGGCCAACGTCTACATCCTGCTGGTCTTCGGCGTGCTCGGCTACGGCATGGTGAAGTTCGGCTTCCCGCTGGCGCCGTTCATCCTCGGCGTGATCCTGGGCGACCAGATCGAGATCAACCTGGTGCGCGCGATCATGACGGACGCGAACCCGGCCCTGTTCCTCACCCGGCCAATCTCCGGCCTGCTGCTCGCGCTCTCGGTCGCTTCGGTGGCCTTCGCGCTCTGGCAGCACCGCCGCCACCGGCAGAAGCACGGGGCGGCGGACGACAGCGCGGACTTCTAGCGAGGCGCCGCGCTACTCCGGCTTGATGCCGGCGGCCTTCACGACCTCGGGCCAGCGCTTCAGCTCGGCCTTGATGAAGGCGTCGAACTGCTGCGGCGTGCCGCCGATGATGTCCGCGGCCTGGGCTTCGGTGATCGCGGTGCGTACCTGGGGCACCTGCAGCACCTGGTTGAACACCTGGTTGATGCGCGCCACCAGCGCCGCATCCATGCCCGCCGGACCGGCGATGCCGTGCCAGACGCTGACGTCGAAGCCGGGGATGGTCTGCCCGGCCGGCGGCACGTCGGGCAGCTGGCGCATCGGGCGCATCGAGGCGCCGGCGAGCGCGCGGATCTTGCCCTCGCGCACCTGGCCGAGCGAGGTCGACACAGTGATGATCGCCGTGTCCGCATCTCCGCGCAGCAGCGAGGTGAGCATCTCGGCGCCCGATCGGTAGACGACGTTGACCTGGTCGATGCCGGCGCGGCTGTTGAGGTACGCGTGGAAAAGATGCGTCCAGTTGCCCAGGCCCGCCGAGGCGTAGTTGAACTTTCCGGGCTGCTTCTTCGCCGCCTCGATGAACTCCCCGAGCGTCTTGTAGGGCAGCGTGGAGCGGATCAGCACCACCGCCGGCAGGTTGGCGACGTGGATGATCGGCGTGAACGCGG
>DASZQH010000183.1:0-13061 GCA_035549805.1 Burkholderiales bacterium | reverse complement strand
GATCCTCATCTTCCCGGTCTCGCTGCAGATCTTCTCGCGCTATACCGAGCTGATCCCGAGCTACATCTGGACCGAGGAGATGGCGCGCTTCCTCTTCGTCTGGATGATCATGATCGGCGCGATGCTCGGCATCCGCGAGGGGCGGCATTTCGTCGTCGACGTCTGGCCCGACCTCGCGCCCCGGCCGCTCGCGGCGCTGCGCCTCCTGAGCGACCTGGCGGTGCTCGGTTTCGCGTTCGTCTTCGTCTGGTCGGGGTATGAGTTCACGCGCTTCGCCTGGAACCGCATCTCGGAGCTCGCCGAGCTCCCGCTGTGGCTCATCCACATGGCGTGGCCGCTCACCGGGCTCACCTGGCTGCTTTTCGCGGGCGAGCATCTCGTCGGCAACGTGAGGATGCTCGTCACGGGCCGGCGCGTCGAGCAGGAGGAGCATTCGGGGAGCATCGTTTGACGGGCGGCGCCGTCCTGTCCCCCGGCGTCGCCTCGGCGATCCTGTTCGGCGTGTTCTTCACGCTCATGGTCCTGCGCGTCCCGGTCGCGTTCGCGCTCGGCCTCGCCTGCCTGCCGATCCTGCTCATCGAGCCGCGCCTGGACTCGATGCAGCTCGTGCAGGAGACCTTCAACGCCTACAACTCGTTCATCCTCCTCGCGGTGCCGTTCTTCCTGCTCGCGGCGAACCTGATGAACGTCGGCGGCATCACCGACCGCCTGGTGCGCTTCTCGCGGGCGCTGGTCGGCCATTTCCCGGGCGGCCTGGCGCAGGTCAACGTCGTGCTGTCGATCTTCTTCGCCGGCATCTCGGGCTCGTCGACCGCGGATGCCGCGAGCCAGTCGAAGATCTTCATCGAGGCGCAGAGGAAGGAAGGCTACGACGACAGCTTCTCGGTCGCGATCACGGCGGTGTCGGCGGTGCTCGCGGTGATCGTCCCGCCGTCGATCCTGATGATCGTGTGGGGCGGCGTGCTCACGACCTCGATCGGCGCGCTGTTCCTCGCCGGCATCATCCCGGGCCTGCTCATCGGCGGGGTGCAGATGGCGACCGTGCACGCGTACGCCAAGGCGCGCGGCTACCCGACTTACCCGCGCGCGACGTTCAGGGAGTTCCTTTCGTCGGCCGCGGTGTCGGTGCCGGCGCTGATGATGCCGATCATCATCATCGGCGGCAAAGGCTGGTTCACCGCCACGGAGTCGGCCGGCATCGCCGTCCTCTACGCGCTGATCCTCTCCACCTTCTTCTACCGCGAGATGACGCTGCGCGGCCTGTACGGCGCGCTCCTGGAGACGGGCCGCCTCGCGGCGGTGGCCCTCTTCTGCGTCGGCACGGCGAGCGCGTTCGGCTGGCTGCTCGCCTACTACCAGATCCCGAAGGCGATCCTCGCCGGCGTGACCGCCTGGGGCCTCGGCCTGTACGAGACCGGGTTCTTCATCGCCTTCGTGTTCCTCGTCGTCGGCTGCTTCCTCGACGCGATCCCGGCGATCATCATCGTCGGCACCATCCTCCAGCCGCTCGCGCAGGGCGTCGGCATGCACCCGGTGCACTTCGCCATGATCGGCATCGTCTCGCTCGCCTTCGGCCTGGTGACGCCGCCCTACGGCCTGTGCCTGATGATCGCCTGCTCCGTGGCCGGCATCCGGATGATCGATGCGCTGAAGGACACGATCCTCATGCTGCTGCCGATGTTCGGCGTGCTGCTGCTGGTGATCCTGTGGCCGGACCTGGTCCTCTTCCTGCCGAAGATCGTGTCGCCGGAGTTCCTGCAATGACGGCCCCGGACCCGGGGCGGCTCTCGCTCAACGGGGCGACGGTGAAGAAGCAGTGGAAGCTCGCGCAGATCATCGAGGGCTGCGCGCGCCACGGCATCCGCGGCATCTCGCCCTGGCGCGACCAGGTCGCCGATTTCGGCCTCGACCAGACCGCGCGCCTCGCGCGGACCCACGGCCTCACCGTCACCGGTCTGTGCCGCGGCGGCTTCTTCACCGCGAAGAACTGGCTCGACGACAACCGGCGCGCCATCGCCGAGGCGCACGTGCTCGGCGCGCAGTGCCTGGTCCTCGTGGTGGGGGGCCTGCTGCCGGAGTCGAAGGATCTCGCCCTGTCGCGAAGCCGCGTCCTGGAGGGGATCGCGGCCATCCTGCCGGAGGCCCGCGCGGCGGGCGTGCCGCTCGCGATCGAGCCGCTTCATCCGATGCAGGCGGCCGACCGCGCCGTCGTGAACACGCTGGAGCAGGCGCTCGATCTCTGCGACGCGTTGGAACCAGGAGGCGCGCAAGGCGCGCCGGGCGTCGGCGTGGCGGTCGACGCCTACCACGTGTGGTGGGACCCGAAGCTCGAGGCGCAGATCCGGCGCGCGGGGAAGAAGCGCATCCTCGGCTACCACATCTGCGACTGGCTCGTGCCCACGCGCGACCTGCTGAACGACCGTGGCATGATGGGCGACGGCGTCATCGACCTGCCGCGGCTGCGCGGCTGGGTGGAAGGGGCCGGCTACACCGGCTTCCACGAGGTCGAGATCTTCTCCGAGGACTGGTGGCGGAAGGATCCCGACGAAGTGCTGCGGGTCTGCAAGGACCGGCATCGCGCGACCTGAAAGGGCAGGCGACATGAAGATCTTCATGACCGGCGCTTCCGGGTACATCGGCGGCACGGTCGCCGGACGGCTCGCCGCGGCGGGCCACTCGATCCGCGGCCTCGCCCGCACGGAGGCGGCCGCCGCCAGGCTGCGCGAGCGCGGCATCGAAGCGGTGCGCGGCGAGCTGAGCAGCCACCGCGTCGTCCGCGACGCGGCGCGCGCGGCCGACGCGGTGATCAACTGCGCCGATGCCTCGGATCCCTTCGTCGTCGCGGCGATCGTCGAGGGCCTGGCCGGTTCCGGCAAGCCGTTCCTGCACACCAGCGGCTCGAGCGTGGTCGGCGACAAGGCGGCGGGCAGCTTCTCGCCCAGGGTCCACCACGAAGACACGCCCTCGGAGCCGCTCCCGGAGAAGATCCAGCGCGTCGCGGTGGACCGCGCCGTGCTCCGCGCCGCCGGCGAAGGGGTGCGCTCGGTGGTGCTTTGCCCTTCGCTCATCTACGGCGAGGGGCGGGGCGCGAATCCCGACAGCATCCAGGTGCCGAGCCTGATCCGCCAGGCGGTCCGGAGCGGAACCCCCCGCTACATCGGCGCGGGCGAGAACGTCTGGTCCACCGTGCACATCGACGACGTCGCGGCGGCCTACCTCCTCGCCCTCGAGGCGGCGCGCCCCGGCTCGTTCTTCTATCTCGAGAACGGCGAAGCGAGCCTCAAGTCGATCGTCGAGTCGATCGCGCGCCTGCTCGGGGCGAAGCGCCCCGCCGAGAGCTGGAGCATCGACGAGGCGATCGCCGCCTGGGGGCCGCAGGCCGCCTGGTTCTCGCTCGGCGGCAACAGCCGCGTGCGCGCCGACAAGGCGCGCGCGATGCTCGGCTGGAAGCCGGCCGGCGCGGGCCTGTTCCACGAGATCGAGCAGGGCTGGTACAAGCGCCAGCTCGACGCCGGCGCGTACGCAGGCTAGTTTTCAGCCGGCGCCGAGCGGCCCGAAACCCCAGGAAAAGAGCGGACGACCGCCGTCGGGCGTGACCGCCACGACTTCCTCGAGCCAGTAGCGCTCGCGCTCGCCGCCCGGCACGAGCAGGTGCATCGGCACCACCATGCCGTCCTCGAGCGCCCAGTCGGCGTTCGGCCTGCCGTCCGCGGTCCGCTGCTCGATGTCCATGTGGGAAAGCCCCAGGCCATGGAAGAAGATCACCGCCCGCTCCGGGTCCGGGAGCCCCGCCTTGCCGTAGGCCGCGCGCGCGAGCGACTGCAGGGCGCTCACGCGCGCGCCCGGGCGCATCGCCTCCAGCAGCGCCTCGGCCACGCGTTGGGTCGCTGCGGCGTTGCGCTTGCCCGTGCCCTCCGGCTCGCCGCCGGCGACCCAGGTCTTGCCGCCGTCCCAGCAGTAAAGGTCGAGGGTGCCGTGGCAATCGAACATGACGTGGGTCCCGGGCGCGAGCGCGGCGCCCTCGTCCCGTCCCGACTGCAGGGAGATGCTGGCGTCCGTGCCGCTCGGATGGTTCCAGACCATTCCGCCCGGGTCGCGCACGAAGCCGCCGAGATCGACGCAGGCGCGCGCATAGGCCTGCCCGAGATCGCGCCAGCTCGTGCCGGGGCGCCAGGACGCGACGGTGCGCCGGATCGCCGCTTCGTTCAACTGCGTGGCGCGCTCGAGCAAGGCGAGCTCCGGTGCGGTCTTCACCGCGCGGGCGAACATGAGCGCGTCGTAGCCGTCCGCGATCCGGCTCGCGTCGAAGCCCAGGCGCAGGGCGAAGCCCGGATCGTCGAAAGCGAGGCGACCGCGCTCGAGGCCCAGGTCCCGCAGGGCGGCGCCGAGCGCCGTCCCCATGTCGAAGGCGTAGTGTTCCCGGGCGTGCGCGAATCCCGCGGTAGCAGCGCCGGCCGGGATGAAGCGATCGATGTCCGCACGCGCCGGCGCCAGGTCGAGCGGCATCATCACGGCACGGAAAGGCCGCACGTCCTCGACCCAGCCCGGTCGCGCGAGGAAGGTGGCGAGGTAGTAGTCGGCGACCACTGCCACAGGGTGTTCCGGTGCGTGGCGCGACAGCACCACGGCATACGGCCGTGGCTCGTCGGACTTGTGCGCGATCGCGTTGAACCCCGCCAGGTAGAACAGGTTCTGCGCCGAGGTGGCGACGATGCCGTCGAGGTTGCGCGCCGCCATGGCGTGGAGCAGCCGGTCGAGGTTGCAGAGCCTGGCGCGCGATTCGATCATGCCGTCGCCAGTCTAAGGCAGGCTTTCCCGCACACCAGGTTGGTGCGTAGCAGCAGAGTCCTGCGAAATCCCGGCCCGCAGTGCGAACCGTCCTCTTGCGCGCCCGCCGAAAATTCATTGTCGCGCGGCGGACCTGTGAACTAAGATGCCGTCGACGTGCTGGAGGGCGCGGACGGGCGTCCGGTGGTCGCGGGTGCCCGAAAACCAATCAGAGGAGGAGGCATTCATGATCGCGAACAGAAGCGCGAAGTGGGCGGTCGCCGCATTGACGGCGAGCGTCGGCCTGGCACTGGCAGTGGCCCCGGCGCAGGCTCAGCAGCTGCCGCGGGTGAACTGGAAGATGCAGAGCGCGTTCGGCAGCAACCTGCCGCACCTCGGGCCGCCGGGACAGCGCTTCGAGAAGGACGTCGCCGAGATGACCGACGGCCGCTTCGTGATCAAGTTCCACGAGCCCGGGGCGCTGGTGCCGACGCTGGAATGCTTCGACGCCGCGTCCAAGGGATCGGTCGACGCGTGCTGGACGACGCCGGGCTTCCATGCCGGCAAGTACCCGGTGCTCGCCTTCTTCACCACGGTGCCCTTCGGCCCGCAGCTCGGCGAGTTCATGGCCTGGAAGAAGTTCGGCAACGGCAACAAGCTCGAGCAGGAGATCTACGCCAAGCACGGCCTGATGTCGTTCGATGCCTATGCCATCGGTCCCGAGACCTCCGGCTGGTTCCGCCGCGAGATCACGTCGCTCGACCAGCTGAAGGGCCTGAAGATGCGCTTCTTCGGCCTGGGGGCGAAGGTGATGCAGAAGCTGGGCGTGTCGACGCAGCTCCTCGCGCCTGCCGACATCTTCCCGGCGCTCGAGCGCGGCGTGATCGACGCCACGGAGTTCTCCATGCCGGCGATGGACATCAAGCAGGGCTTCCACCAGGTGGCCAAGTTCAACTACTTCCCGGGCTGGCACCAGCAGATCTCGCTGAACCACATTTTGATCAACAAGAAGGCCTTCGACGCCCTGCCCAAGTCCTACAAGAAGATGATCGAGATGGCCGCCGGCCACCAGCTCCTGCACAACTACGCGGAGAGCGAGTCGACGAACTTCGGCGCCATGGCCGAGATGACGGGCAAGCACGGCGTGCAGATCAAGCGCTGGACGGACGACCAGATCGCGGTGTTCGAGAAGACGTGGCTCGAGGTGATCAAGGAGGAGTCGGCGAAGGATCCGCTGTTCAAGCAGATCTCCGACGACTACCTCGCGTTCCGCGCCAAGTACAAGATCTGGGGCGACGCGCAGACCGTCAAGCCGACCTACCTGAAGTAGCCCGCGCAGGCGGGTCGAAATGGAATTCCTGCTGAGGGTTGGCAGCCGGCTGGCCAACCGCTATGTCGTGCTGATCGCGCTGCTGGTCATCGCCGGCGCGGGGTTCGCGTATGTCTCCGGGCTGAACGCCGAGCAGAGGGAGGAGCTCCTGTACAAGGTGCAGGAGTTCCTCCCGATCCTCATGTTCCTGACCCTCGGGGTGCTGCTGTTCTCCGGCTACCCCGTGGCGTTCATCCTCGGCGGGCTCGCGCTGCTCTTCGGCTTCATCGGCTTCTTCCTCGGCTCGTTCAAGCTGGTGCAGTTCTTCAACTTCGTGCCGCGCATCTGGGGGCAGGCGGCCGAGAACCTGGTGCTGGTGGCGATCCCGACGTTCATCTTCATGGGCGTGATGATGGAGAGGAGCGGCATCGCGCAGGACCTGCTTTACTGCGTGCAGGTCTTGCTGAAGCGCGTGCCCGGGGCGCTCGCGCTCGGGGTCACCATCATGGGGACGATCCTCGCCGCGATGACGGGCATCATCGGCGCGTCGGTGACGATGATGACCGCGCTCGCGCTGCCCACGATGATGAAGCAGGGCTACAGCCACGCGCTCGCCTGCGGCACCATCGCCGCCGCCGGCACGCTCGGCATCCTCATTCCGCCGTCGATCATGCTCATCATCATGGCGGACCTGATGGGCATCTCGGTCGGCAACCTGTTCTCGGCGGCCATCGTCCCCGGCCTGTCGCTCGCCGCGCTCTACCTGTTGTTCGTCTTCTTCGCCGCCAAGCTGAACCCGACCCTCGCCCCGCCGCTGCCGCCCGAACTCCTGGTGGTGCCGAAGGGAAAGATGCTGCCCCTGCTGTGGCGCGCGTTCTTCCCGCCGGTGCTGCTGATCGGCATGATCAAGTGCTCCATCCTGTTCGGCTGGGCGACGCCCAGCGAGGCGGGCGCGGTGGGGGCCGCGGGCGCGATCCTGCTCGCCGCGCTGTGGGGCCGGCTCGACTTCAAGATGATGGACACGGTGTGCACGAGCGCGGCGCGCACCATCTCGATGGTGTTCTTCATCATCATCAGCGCCACCTGCTACGCCTACGTCTACCGCGCCCTCGGCGGCGACGACATCGTCGAGCGGCTCATCCGCGAAGCGGGCCTCGGCAGCTGGGGATTCCTGTTCCTCGTCATGGCGATCGTGTTCTTCCTCGGCTTCTTCCTCGACTGGATCGAGATCACGCTCATCGTGCTGCCGGTATTCTCGCCGCTCATCAAGACGCTCGACTTCGGCGACCACGTGCCGCAGGCGGACATCGTGTACTGGTTCATGATCCTGATGGCGATCAACCTGCAGACCTCCTTCCTCACCCCACCGTTCGGCTTCGCGCTCTTCTACATCAAGGGCATCGCGCCGAAGGAAGTGAGGATCCAGAGCATCTACAAGGGGATCATCCCGTTCGTGATCCTGCAGCTCGTCGGGCTGATCCTGGTCATGACCTTCCCGCAGGTCTCGCTCTGGCTGATGCGGGTGAGCTATGGGTGACGCTTCCGGGATGCCGCGGAGCGTGCGCCTCGCGCAGCGCATCCGCGGGGTGGTGGATGCCGTCGGCCATTGGGGCGCCTGGCTCTCCCTGCCGGTGGTCATCGTCACCTGCATCGACGTGATCGCTCGCAAGCTGAAGTACGTGGACGATGCGGGCAACACCCACAGCCTGCAGCTCTGGATGAAGGCCAACCTCGGCCCGGTGTTCGAATCCACCGTGCTGCAGGAGCTGGAGTGGCATTTCCACGCCGCCCTGTTCGCGCTGGTCCTCGGCTACGGGGTGATCTACAACACGCACGTGCGCATCGACCTGATCCGCGAGAACCTGGCGTTCCGCAAGAAGGCGTGGCTGGAGTTCGCCGGCCTCACGTTCTTCATGATCCCCTTCTGCGCCCTGGTGATCTGGTTCGCCTACGACTACGTCCTCGCCTCGTACGCGGTGCAGGAAGGCTCCGTCTCCACGGTCGGGCTGCCGTACCGCTACCTGATCAAGAGCGTGCTGGTGATCGGCCTGGTGGTCGCGCTGCTCGCCGGGGTGGCCGCCTGGCTCCAGGTCGCGACGATCCTGTGGGGGCCGCAGCAGGCGCGCTTCCCGCTGATGACGCTCGAATGGCCGGAGGAGGAGCGCAAGATCGAAGGCAAGACCCGCGTCAAGCTCGAGGACGAGTACGGCTTGAAGCTCGATGCGCCGCCGCCGATCATTGCCGAGGCCGGCGATGCGCCGCCGCCCGCCACCCCCCCGCGCTGATCGGCACGCCAGTGGAGCTCAACTGGGAGAAGCTCTTCAAGCGCTACGTCTGGCATGACGAGCGCACGCCTTACCTGACGCGCGTCGCGAACCTGACGCGCGTCCAGGCCCAGTACGAGCTCTTCGGCTACGCCTCGTTCATGGCGGTGCTCTCGGCGGTGCTCTCGGTCGTTACCCTGGCGCCCAGCCTGCCGCACGGCGGCGCGGCGATCGTGCCGGTGTACGCATTCTCGGTGTGCTGCGCGGCCGTGATCCTCGGCTTCACGCGCCATCCCTGGGCGGCCCTGTGGTGCGCGCTCGCGCCGCTCGCGGCGCTCGCCTACTTCGGTGCCTGGGGGTTCCACCCGCGCCTTGACGCCGGCGAGAAGGCGCTGCTGGTCGGGGTCGCGCTGGCCGGCCTGTTGTACTCGGCCCGTGCAGTGCTCGTCGCGCGCGCGTGGCAGATGCGCTTCTCGGAGGAGGAGTGACCGCATTTCGCTGGCATGCGTGGGTCTACGCCGCCAGCGCGTGCGGGCTGAGCGTCGCGAACTGGTTCACCGGCGCGCCCTGGTGGTCGTTCTGGCCGCTCGCCGGATGGGGCGTGGTGCTGGCTGGGCACTACCTCTTCCAGAAGTCGAGAAAGGTCGATGCGGCCTGGGTCGAGGAGCGCACTGCCGACCTGCATTCCAAGAGCTACGACGCGGGCCACATCGATCGCATCGTGGCGGACCAGAAAGATCCCAAGCCCTGAAGATCACGGGCGTCGAGGCGGTGCCGCTCAGCATCCCGAGCGACTATGGCGCCGACGCGATGCGGCTGGGCGCCGGCGGCTGGAAGTCGCTCGATTTCTGCCTCGTCCGCGTCGACACCGACGCGGGCCTGACCGGCTGGGGCGAGGCATTCTCCTATTCTTGCCGGCGCGCGGTGGTGGCGGCGGTGAAGGACATGGTCGCCCCCCTGGCGGTGGGGCGCGATGCCGCCGACATCGGCGCGTTGCACCGCGAGATCCAGCAGCGGCTGCACATCTTCGGCCGCTTCGGCATCACCGCGTTTGCGCTCTCGGGCCTGGACATCGCGCTGTGGGACCTGGCCGGCAAGGCCGCCGGCAAGCCGCTGCACGCGCTGCTGGGCGGCGCGAAGCGCGAGCGGCTTCCGTGTTACGCGAGCCTGCTGCGCTATGCTGAGCCCTCGCTCGTCGCGCGCCACTGCGAGCAGGCGCTGGCCGAGGGCTTTCCCGCGATCAAGCTGCACGAGGTGAGCGAGCCGGCGATCGTCGCGGCGCGAGCGGCGCTGCCGCGCGACACGCCGCTGCTCCTCGACGTCAACTGCGAATGGAGCGTCGCGGACGCGATCGCGATCGGCAAGCGGCTCGCGCCGCTCGACCCCGGCTGGTTCGAGGAGCCGGTGTTCCCGCCGGAGGACGCGGCCGGCCTGCGCGCGGTGGGCGAGGCGACCGGGATCCCGATCGCCGCCGGCGAGAACTGCTGCTTCGCGACGCAGTTCGCGGCGCTCTTCGACGCCGGGGCGGTGCAATACGCGCAGCCGTCGGTGACCAAGGTCGGCGGGGTCACGGCGTTTCGCGAGATCGCTTCGCTCGCGTCGCAGCGGGGCGTCGCGCTCGCGCCGCATTCGCCCTACTTCGGCCCGGGCGCGCTCGCCACGCTGCACCTGATCGCCGCGCTCGCGCCGCAGGCGCGCTTCGAGTACTTCTACCTCCGGCCCGAAGCGCCGCTGTTCGGATCGCTGCTCGCGCCGCGGCGGGGCGAGCTCGAGGTGCCGGCCGGGCCCGGCCTGGGCGCCGACCCGGACCTCGCCGTGATCCGGCGCTACCGCGCCGATTGAGCCGCTCAGTCGGGCACGTAGACCTTCACGACCGCGGAGGTGTCGAGCTCGCTGTCGCCGTGGCTCGCCGCGAGCCGGTAGAGCGATAGCGCGAGCCCGAGCATCGGCGCCGGCGCCTTCAGCCCGCCCGCCCAGGCGTTGACCATCTCGAGGTCCTTCAGCAGCTGGCGCACGTAGCCGCGCGGGGCGAAGTCGCGTTCGACCATGCGCGGCCAGTAGGCCTTCATGAGCGCGCTGTCGGCGTAGCCGCCCGCCAGGCATTCCGGGATTCGTGCGGCGTCGATGCCGGCCTTCGCGCAGAGCGCCGCGGCTTCGGCGAGCATCCCCATGCCCACGCCCACCACCAGCTGGTTGATCATCTTCGCGGCCAGCCCGGCGCCGGTTTCGCCCATGCGCGTGCAGCGGCCCGAGATGTCGCGCATCAGGGGCGCGAGGCGCTCGAGATCGCCTTCCTCCCCGCCGGCCATGACGGTGAGCGTGCCCGCGGCGACCGCGGGCGGGCCGCCGGAGACCGGGGCGTCCACCCAGCGGCAGCCGCTCTGCTCGCGCAGGCGCGCCGCATGGCTTCGGCACGCCTCGACGGGGATGGTGGAGAAGTCCACCAGGAGCTGCGGCGCGCGCATTGCGCCGGCGAGGCCCTGGGCCCCGAAGAGCACCTCCTCGACCGCGTCGTTGGTGGGCAGGTTGAGCAGCACCACGTCCGCGCCCTGCGCCGCGTCGGCGGGCGAGGCCGCGGCCTGCACCCCGGAGGCGGCTGCGGCCGAGAGGCGCGCCGCGACGATGTCGTAGGCGCGCACCCGCCAGCCGAGCCCGGCGAGGCGCTGCGCCATGGGCAGGCCCATCAGGCCGATTCCGACGTATCCCAGGTTGAGCTTGTCAGCCATGCGTGTGCTCCATTCTGTAGAGGCGTACCGCGTTGTCGTGGAACAGGGCGCGGCGCTCGGCGGGCGAGAAGCCGCGCGTGATCGTCTCGAAGCCGGCGAAGATCGTATCGAAGCTCGCGCACAGGCCGTCGACCGGAAAGTTGCTCGCGAACATGGCGCGCCGCGCACCGAAGAGCTCGATGGCGGCGAGCACGATGCCGCGGTTGGCCTCTACGGTCCAGGGCGCGCCGGGGACGCCCAACCCGGAGATCTTCGCCGCTGCGTTCGGGCACGCGGCAAGCTCGCGCAGCGCCGCGCGCCAGCCGGCGAGGCCCTCGGGCGTGCGATCCGCGGGCAGCCCGGTGTGGTTCAGCACGAGCGCGGTGTCCGGAAAGGCGCGCGCGAGGCGCGCCGCCTCCGCGAGCTGCGTCCAGGGCGCCTGCAGCTCGAAATGCAGGCCGAATCCGGCCAGGCGCTCGTAGCCTGCCCGCCAGCCGGCGTCGTCCATCATCCCGGGGGCGGGCTTGTGGCGGATGCCGCGCACGAAGCCGCGGGCCGCATGGGCCTCGAGCAGCTCGGCGCAGCCGCTGCGGTGCAGCCGCGCCTGCGCGATCGCCACGGTCGGGAAGCCATGCGCTTTGCGGATGGCGGCGATGAAGTCCATTTCGCCGCCGGGATCGCGCGGGTCCCACTCCGCTTCCACGTACACGCCCGCCGTGACCGGCCAGCCGGCGCTGTCGGCGCGATAGTCGGCGACCAGATACGGCCGGCGCAGCGCGGCGTAGTCGCCGTAGCGGAACGCGATCGGTTGTTCGTCGCACAGCCAGGGGTAATAGTGGGCGCGCGGATCCCATACGTGCAGGTGCGCATCCGCGATCGGAACCTCGAGGCTCAGATGTACCCGACGCCCTGGGTGTTGACGTAAAGCGAGTAGAGCGACGTGGTCGCCGCCATGAAGAGCCGGTTGCGGTGCAGGCCGCCGAAGCACACGTTCGCGCAGCGCTCCGGCAGGTCGATGCGGCCGATGAGCTTGCCCGAAGGATCGAACACGTGCACGCCGTCGAGCCCCGCTTCGCCCATGCCCCAGCCGCACCACAGGTTGCCGTCGACGTCCACCCGGAACCCGTCCGGCGTGCCTTTGGGGCCCGCGTCGATCAACGTTCTTCTATTGGAAAGATTCTTTTGATTCACATCAAAGGCAAGAATCTTCCGGGGAACGGAACGCGACTCGACGATGTAGAGGATCTTCTCGTCGGGCGAGAAGGCGAGGCCGTTCGGCTGGTTGATCCCTTCGGCGACGACGTCGAGCTTCCCGGCGGGATCGAGGCGATAGACGTTCGTCGGCAGCTCCTGGGGAGCCTTGACCCCTTCGTAGTTGCCGAGGATGCCGAAGGCCGGATCGGTGAACCAGAGCGAGCCGTCGCTTGCGCACACGACGTCGTTCGGTGAATTCAGCCTCTTGCCTTCATGACGATCGACCAACGTGATCACGCGGCCATCCGGCTCCGTCCGGGACACTCGCCGGCCGCCGTGCTCGCAGGTGACGAGGCGCCCCTGGCGGTCGCGCGTGTTGCCGTTGGCGAGCCCGGAGGGCTTGCGGAACACGCTCACCGCGCCCGACTGCTCGTCCCAGCGCCACATCGTGTCGCCCGGCACGTCGCTCCAGACGAGCGCGCGCTGGTCGCCGAGCCAGACCGGGCCTTCGGCCCAGCGCGTGAGCGGGCCGGCGAGGCGCTCGACCTTGCAGAGCGGCAAGCGGTACTTCTCGAAGGCGGGATCGACCACGACCACACCCGGGTCGGGCACGCGGGGGCTGGGTTGCCAGGTCATTGCCGGGTTCATTTCATCAATCCGGGGAGCCAGAGGGAGAGAGCCGGAATATACGTGACGAGGAGCAGGGCGAGGCACATCGCGCCGTAGAACGGCCACAGCTCCTTCGTCACCTGCTCCATGGTGACCTTGCCGACGGCGCAGCCGACGAACAGCGTCGGCCCCACCGGCGGGGTGATGAGGCCG
>DASZQH010000182.1:0-1660 GCA_035549805.1 Burkholderiales bacterium | reverse complement strand
ATCTTCGCCAACCTGCTGCACCTGCTCCTCGCGTTCGCGGGCGAGAAAGAGTAAGCGGAGCTCGCTTCACGAAAAAGGCGCCTGCGGGCGCCTTTTTCATTTCTGGAACACCGCAATGCTCTCGACGTGCGCCGTATGCGGAAACATGTTCACTACCCCCGCGGCGGCCAGGCGAAAGCCCTTCACGTTGACCAGGATGCCGGCGTCGCGCGCGAGCGTCGCCGGGTCGCACGACACATAGACGATCCGCTGCGGCCAGGCCTCGGGCAGGGACTTCACCAGCTCGACGGCGCCCTCGCGCGGCGGATCGATCAGCAGTTTCGGGAAGGGGCCGAAGGCATTGACGTTCCCCTTGAAGAGATCCGCGACCTCGAACTGGGCGACGAGGCCGTTCGCGCGGGCGTTCTCGCGCGCGCGCTCGACGAGCGGCTTGCTCCCCTCGAACCCGATCACTTCGGCACCGCGCGAGGCGATGGGCAGCGAGAAGTTGCCCAGCCCGCAGAAGAGGTCGGCGATGCGCTCGCCCGGCCGGGGATCGAGCAGGCGCACGGCGCGCGAGACGAGCACGCGGTTCACGGCCATGTTGACCTGGGTGAATTCCGTCGGCCGGAAGCCGATCCGCACGCCGAACTCCGGCAGGTCGTAGTGCAGTGCGCTTCCGGCCGCGCTTTCGGCCCGATGGAGCGGCGTGGCGCTGTCCGGGCCCGCGGGCTGCAGCCAGACCTGCACGAGATGGCGGTCCGCGAACGTGCGCAGGGACTCCAGGTCCGCGGGCGTGAGCGGCAGGAGGTGGCGGAAGACGAGCACGGTCCCGTCGTCGCCGGCGGCGACCTCCACCTGCGGCACGCGATCTGGCGTGGACAGGCCGCCGATCAGGACCTTCAGCGCGGGGATGAGGCGCGAGATGTGCGGCGGCAGGACGGGGCAGGCATCCATGTCGGCGACATAGGTCGAGCGCCGCTCGCGAAAGCCCACCAGCACGCCGCCCTTCTTCGGCACGTGGCGCACCGAGAGGCGCGCCCGGTTGCGATAACCCCACTGCTGCCCGTAGACGATCGGCAGCAGCGTCTCCGCCCGGACCTGTCCGAGGCGAGCGAGGTTCTCCTCGAGCCCGCGCTGCTTCGCCGCCATCTGCACGCGGGGATCGGCGTGCTGCGTGGCGCAGCCGCCGCAGACGCCGAAATGGGGGCAGTGCGGGCGCACCCGGCCAGCGGAGGGCGCGAGGATCTCCACGGCGCGGCCGACCTCGTACGACTTCTTCTGGCCGAAGCTTTCGTAGGCGACCTGCTCGCCGGGGAGCCCGCCCTCGACGAACGCGACCTTGCCGTCCGGCAGGCGCGCGACGCCGCGTCCCTCGAAGTCGAGGGACTCGATGGCCAGCGTCAGGCGGTCCAGAGCTTCAGGAACTCGCGCCAGTGGGGCTCAGCGCGCTTCTCCAGCGTGCCGCGTACCAGGGCGAGCTCGCTCGCATAGCGTTCCGACGTGTACGCGCAGCGCATGTGCTGGAAGCGCAGGTAGAGGAGATAGGTATTGACCACGTCCGTCTCGCAGTAGTCGCGGATCGCGCCGATGCCGCCCTGCAGGTAGGTCGTCCATACCTCGCTGCCGTCCATCCCGAGCTTGCCGGGAAATCCGGCGAGCCGCGCCAGCTCATCGAGCG
>DASZQH010000181.1:0-4677 GCA_035549805.1 Burkholderiales bacterium | reverse complement strand
TGCGCGAGCGCATCCTCGGCCGCACGCTGGCCATCGACCTGCCGCACCCGGAAACGCAGGATGTCCTGTATCCGGCGGGCAGCCTGCTCGACGAGGACGCGGTGGACGCGATCGACAACCTCGGCATCGACGAGGTCAAGGTCCGCACGGCGCTCTCGTGCGACACGCGCTGGGGCGTGTGCTCGAAGTGCTACGGGCGCGACCTCGGCCGCGGCTCCCCGGTGAACGTCGGCGAGGCGATCGGCGTGATCGCCGCGCAGTCCATCGGCGAGCCGGGCACGCAACTCACGATGCGCACGTTCCACATCGGCGGCGCGGCGTCGCGGACGGCGGTGCAGAGCAACGTCGAGGCGAAGTCCGCCGGCACGGTGCGCTTCACCGCCACCATGCGCTACGTCGCGAATGCCAAGGGCGAGAAAGTGGCGATCAGCCGCTCCGGCGAAGTGATGATCACCGACGACAACGGACGCGAGCGGGAGCGCCACAAGGTGCCGTACGGCGCGGTGCTGCTCGCCGCCGACGGCGACACGGTGCGCGCGGGCAAGCAGCTCGCGACGTGGGACCCGCACCACCGCCCGATCGTGACGGAGTACACCGGCACGGTGAAGTTCGAGCACGTCGAGGAGGGCGCGACCGTCGCCAAGCAGATCGACGACGTCACCGGACTCTCGACCCTGGTGGTCATCGACGCGAAGCGCCGCACGACGGCGACGAGCAAGGGCCAGCGGCCGTCCGTCAAGCTCATCAACGAGCAAGGCGAGGAAGTGCGCATCCCGGGCACCGACCACGCCGTGAACATCAGCTTCCCGGTGGGCGCGGTGATCGCGGTGCGCGACGGGCAGCAGGTGCAGGTCGGCGAGGTGCTGGCGCGCATCCCGCAGGAAGTGTCGAAGACGCGCGACATCACGGGCGGCCTGCCGCGCGTGGCCGAGCTCTTCGAGGCGCGCTCGCCGAAGGATGCCGGAATGCTGGCGGAAGTCACCGGTACGGTCAGCTTCGGCAAGGACACCAAGGGCAAGCAGCGCCTGGTGATCACGGACCTCGAGAAGCAGGAGCACGAGTACCTGATCGCCAAGGACAAGCACCTGCTGGTGCACGACGGCCAGGTCGTCAACAAGGGCGAGATGATCGTCGACGGCCCGGTGGATCCGCACGACCTCCTGCGCCTGCTCGGCATCGAGGAGCTGGCGCGCTACATCATCGACGAGGTGCAGGACGTGTACCGCCTGCAGGGCGTGAAGATCAACGACAAGCACATCGAGGTGATCGTGCGCCAGATGCTGCGGCGCATCGAGATCGACGAGCCGGGCGACACGCCGTTCATCCAGGGCGAGCAGGTGGAGCGGGCGGAAGTGCTGGAGGAGAACGAGAAGGCGCAGCAGGCGGGCAAGAAGCCGGCGACCTTCCGCAACATGCTCCTCGGCATCACCAAGGCGTCCCTCTCGACCGACTCGTTCATCTCGGCGGCCTCCTTCCAGGAGACCACCCGGGTGCTGACCGAGGCGGCGATCATGGGCAAGCGCGACGAGCTGCGCGGGCTGAAGGAGAACGTCATCGTCGGACGCCTCATCCCGGCCGGAACGGGCCTCGCGTACCACGCCATCCGCAAGGCGCAGGCGGCCGAGCCGGTGCTGGCCGACGTCGCCGCGCCGGAAGCCGTGCCCGAAGCGGCCCCGGCGGAGCAGGCCGCAGCCGCGCCTGGCGGCTGAAGGGCCGCTACCTGACGGACTAGAGGCCACCGAAAGGTGGCCTCTTTTTTTGGGCACGGCGGTTGCTGCAGTCCGGGCATCGGCCCCTTTTGGGCCACGGCTTCGGAGGCTCTATGCAGCGTGAATGGCGCGGTCGCCGCGCACAGGAAGGAAAACTGGGCTGGATCCTGCTCTGGGCGCTGGGCGTCCCGATCCCGGTCCTGTTCGTCCTGTTCCTGCTGCGTGGCTGCACCTGAGCCCGGCAGCCATCTTCCCTTCCCACTTAGATAGGAGTCGGATATGACCAAGCAACTGCTGGCAATTGCCATCGCGCTGGCTTCCGCCGTCGGACTTTCCGCCTGCGGCAGCCGTGCCGAGACCGTTGGAACCGTCGGCGGCGCGGCCGCGGGCGGCGCGCTGGGCTCGGCCGTGACGGGCGGCAGCACCATCGGCACCATCGGCGGCGCGGCCGCCGGGGGCTACATCGGAAACCAGATGGGCGAGGACTACAACAAGCGCCACAACAAGTAAGTAGCGCACACGGCGTTGCAGGAAGGGCGGCTCCGGCCGCCCTTTTCTATTTCGGCGAGGGCTTGTCGAGCGCCTTGGTGGCCACCTTGCCGCCGACGAAGCGGATGGTGATCGCGGTGTCGCCGCTCACCCAGCGCGACGCCGTCCCGGTGATGCCGAGGACCTCGCGGCTGGTCGACTCGGTCGGGCTTCCCAGGATGGCGGTCACCTCCGATTCCGTCATCCCGTTCTGGATCCTGGCGAAGTTCTCCGGCGTCACCTTGGAGCAGGCGACCAGGAGGAGGAGGAGCGTGGCTGCGATCGTGCGGCGGAAGGAGCGCATGGCGCCACTATAATTTATTCCATGGGAACGATGCTCGAGCTGACGAGCCTGCCTGCCCTGGAGCGGGCGGCGCGCACCGACCTGGCGGCCGCCTTCCGCATGGCCGTCCGCATGGATCTCCACGAGGGGGTCTGCAACCACTTCACCCTGATGCTGGCGGACGGAAAGCGCTTCCTGCTGAACCGCTACGGCCTGCACTGGAGCGAGGTGACGGCCTCCAACCTCCTGGCGCTGGATTCCGAGGGCAACGTCCTGGAGGGCGAGGGCACGTTCGAGAAGACCGCGTTCTACATCCACTCCCGCATCCACCTGCGGAATCCCCGGGCGGCGTGCGTGCTCCACACGCACATGCCTTACGCGACCGCCCTGACGCTGCTGGAGAACGGCCGCCTGGAGATGGTCGAGCAGAACGCCCTGCGCTTCCACGACGACATCGCCTACGACGACACCTACAACGGGCTCGTGGTGGACAACGCCGAGGGTGACCGGCTCGCGCAGGTCCTCGGCGACAAGCGCGTGCTCTTCCTCGCGAATCACGGCGTCATCGTGGTCGGGCCGTCGGTCGCCGAGGCGTTCGACCTGCTGTACTACCTCGAGCGCGCCTGCCGGCTGCAGGTGCTTGCGCGGTCCACGGGCGCGCGCCTGCGGGTCGTGCGTCCCGAGGTGGTGCGCGACACCTATCGCATGATCCTGCAGGACACGCCTGCCTACGCGGGAGCGCATTTCAGCGCCCTGAAGCGCATCCTCGATCGCGAGGAACCGGACTATTCCCGCTGATGCCCTGACGGTGCGGCCCGCCGCGCCGGGCGACCTGCCGGCGATTCAGGCCATCTACGCTCACGCGGTCTCCACCGGCCTCGCCTCTTTCGAGGAGGTGCCTCCGCCGCCGGAGGAAATGCGCCGGCGCTTCGAGGACGTGACCTCGCACGGCCTGCCCTACCTGGCGGCCGAGGTCGGCGGGCGCGTCGCCGGATACGGCTACTGCACGCTGTACCGGACGCGCTCGGCGTATCGCTACTCGCTCGAGGACTCGATCTACGTCGACAAGGACTTCCACGGGCGCGGCGTGGGCCGTGCCATCCTGGGCGAGCTCATCACGCGCTGCGAGGCGCTCGGCTACCGGCAGATGATCGCCGTCATCGGCGACAGCGGCAACGCGCCGTCGATCGGCCTGCACGCGAGCCTCGGCTTCCTGCGCGTCGGGACGCTGCGCTCCGCGGGGTTCAAGTTCGGCCGGTGGGTCGACAGCGTGCTGATGCAGCGTTCCCTGGGACCGGGGGACGGAGCGCCGCCTAGACCGTAAGGACCAGCTTCCCCTTCACCTTGCGGGCGGCCATGAGGTTGAGAGCTTCGGCGGCCTTCGCGAGCGGCAGGGTCTGCGAGACATGCGGCTTGAGCTTGCCCTCCGCGAACCATTGCCCGAGCTGGCGCACGCTCGCGGCGAACTCCTTCGGCTCCCGCCGCGCGAAGTCACCCCAGAACACGCCGACGATCGACGCGCCCTTGAGGAGCGCGAGGTTCAGGGGCAGCTTCGGAATGTCGCCGGCCGCGAATCCGACCACCAGCAGGCGGCCGCGCCAGGCGATGGAGCGGAACGCGGGCTCGCTGTAGGGCCCGCCGACCGCGTCGTAGACGACGTCCACGCCCTTGCCGGCGGTGAGCGTCTTGATGCGCTCGCGCAGATCCTCGGTCGAATAGTTGATGGTCTCGTCCGCGCCGTGCTCGCGGCACACCGCCAGCTTGTCGTCGCTCGACGCACAGGCGATGACGCGCGCGCCGAGCGCCTTGCCGATCTCCACCGCGGCGAGGCCCACGCCCCCTGCCGCGCCGAGGACGAGCAGGGTCTCGCCGGCGCGGAGCGCGCCGCGATCCCGCAGCGCATGATCGGACGTTCCGTAGGTGAGGATGAACGCGGCGCCGCTGTTGAAGTCCATGCCCGCAGGCAGCGGCACGAGGCGCGCCGCCTCGGTCTTCACCTCTTCGGCGAAGGCGCCGTGGCCGGTGAAGGCGATGACCTTGTCGCCGGGCTTGAAGCGCGTCACGCCTTCGCCGACCTCCTTCACCACGCCGGCGAGCTCGCTGCCCGGCGAGAACGGCAGCGGCGGCTTGAACTGGTACTTGTTCTGGATGATCAGC
>DASZQH010000180.1:0-10156 GCA_035549805.1 Burkholderiales bacterium | reverse complement strand
TTCGAGCTCGAGGACCGCGTGCGGCCCGAGGCCGCCCCGCTCGTCGCTGCCGCCGATCGCGTGGCGCGGCCGCTGACGCTCGCGGTGCTCGTCCTTGCAGCGGCCTCCTGGGGGCTCTCGGGCAACCCCTGGATCGCCATCGCCGTGCTCGTCGTGACCTGCCCCTGCGCGCTCGCGATCGCCTCGCCGATCGTGCTCGCTCGGGCGGGAAGCGTGCTCCTCTCGCGCGGCGTGCTGCTGACGCGCTCGCGCGCGCTGCAGGCGCTCGAGCGCGTGACCGACGTCCTCGTCGACAAGACGGGGACGCTCACCGAGGGCCGCCTCGCCATCGTGCAGTGCCACGTCCTTCGCGGCACGCGCGCGGAAGCCGAAGCGCTCGCGGGCGCGCTGGAAGCTTCGAGCCGCCATCCGATCGCGCGCGCCTTCCCGGCGTCCGGCCTGGTTGCGGAGGCGCCGCGCTACTTCGGCGGCGAAGGCATCGAGGCGAGCGTGCAGGGGCGCGCCGTTCGCCTGGGAAGCGAGGCGTTCTGCGGCACGCTCGGCCGCGTGCCGTGTCCGTGGCAGGCCGCCGGCAGCCGGACCGTGGTCTACCTCGCCGACGCGCGAGGCTGGATCGCGGCGTTCGAGCTCGAGGACCGCGTGCGTCCCGAAGCCGCCGCGCTGGTCGCCGCCCTGAAGGCGCGCGGCGTGCGCGTGCACCTCGTCAGCGGCGACCGCGCGGCCGCGGCGGCGGCCGTCGCGCGCCGGCTGGGCATCGAGCACGCGCACGGCGGCATGAAGCCGGAAGACAAGCTCGCGCACGTGCGCCGGCTGCAGGAGGAGGGCCGGGTGGTGGCGATGATCGGCGACGGGCTGAACGACGGCCCGGTGCTCGCCGCGGCCGACGCGTCGTTCGCCCTGGGCAGCGGCGCCGACGCGACGCAGCTCCAGGCCGACGTGGTGCTGCTGCGCGACGCGCTGCCCGAAGTCCTCTTCACCCTCGACGCCGCCGGCAAGGCGATGCGCCTCGTGCGCCAGAGCATCGGCTGGGCGCTCGCCTACAACGCGATCGCGCTCCCCGCCGCGGCGCTCGGCCTGGTCGGCCCGCTGGAAGCGGCGCTCGGCATGGGCGCGAGCTCGATCGCGGTCCTGCTCAACGCGCTGCGCCCCCTCGAAGGAAAGGCATGGAAAGCCTCTACCTCCTCGTCCCCCTCTCCGTCGCCCTCGTATTCCTGATCGGCTGGGTGTTCTGGCGCGCCGTCGAGGGCGGGCAGTTCGACGACCTCGAGCGCCCCGGCCAGGACGTCCTTTCCGACGACGACTAGGACCTCACGGGCGGCGCAGCCGCACGAAGAAGCGGCTGCCGGTCCCCTTCCCGGACTCGACCCGCACGTTGCCGCCCAGCATCTCGACCGAGCGCTTCACGGTCGCGAGGCCGATGCCGGTGCCGGGGTACTCGTCCTGGCTGTGCAGGCGCTGGAACACGCCGAAGATCGTCTCGTGGTGCTCGGGAGCGATGCCGATGCCGTTGTCGGCCACGCACACCGTGATGGCGTCGCTCTCGATCGCGGCGGAAACTTCGACGACCGCCGGCACGTCGGGGCGCCGGTAGGTCAGGGCGTTCTCGATCAGGTTGAGGAAGATCTGCATCAGCAGCGTAGGGTCGCCGCGCACCGGCAGCGGCGCCGGCGGCAGCTCGAGCCTCGCCCCCAGCGACTGCAGGCGGGGCGCGAAGTCGTGCGCCAGGCCGTTCAGGACGGCGGCCAGGTCGACGCGTTCCAGGCGGATGACCTGTCGCCCGAGGCGGGAGTAGTTGAGCAGGTCCTCGATGAGCCGTCCCATCTGCTCGCTCGCACGCACGATGTTGTCGAGGTAGTGGCGTCCTTCTTCGTCCAGGCACGCGCGGTGGCGCCGCGCCAGGATCTGCGCGAACCCGCTGATGGCGCGCAGGGGCGTGCGAAGGTCGTGAGACACCGAGTAGCTGAACGCTTCCAGGTTCCGCACCGCGTCGGCCAGCTCCGACGTGCGCTGTGCGACGCGCGCCTCGAGTTCCTGCTGCACGGCATCCGCCGGCGCGGCGGGACGTAGCTCAGGTGCGTTCATCGTCGACTCCCATTCTGGAAATTCCGAGCCGGTAGGCTTCGCGCACTTCGCCCTGCAGGCGCCCGCGAGCCCAGTGCTTGGAGAGGAACTTGTGCACGCCGGCATCGTTCACCGCCTCGGGCATCGTGTCCGGGCGGTCGCTGCCCGTGAGCATCGCGCGCACCGTGCGCGGGTAGAGGTTGCGCAGGGCGGCGAGCAGCCTGACGCCTTTCATGTCGGGCATGTTGTGGTCGCTGATGACGAGCGCGACGCGATGCTTCGCCATCAGGTCGAGCGCGCTCTTCGCGTTCTGCGCCGCGAGGATGCGATAGCCGTCCGCGGCGAGGACGTCGCTGAAGATCTGCAGGTCATCCGAATTGTCGTCGACGAGCAGTACCGCGGGCACGCGTTCATCGTCCCCCGCCACCGACAGGCGCAGCTCGCGCCGCAGCGCATGCGTGGCGTCCGCCGCGTCCATCGGGCGCGCAAAATGGAAGCCCTGAACCTGGTCGCAGCCGTGGGCACGGAGGAAGCTCAGCTGCGCCTCGGTTTCCACGCCCTCGGCCACGACCTTGAGCTTCAAGCTGTGGGCGAGGTTGATGATGGCCAGCGCGATGGTCGCGTCCTCCGGATTGCCGACGCAGTCGCGGATGAAGGTGCGGTCGATCTTGAGCGCGTCCAGCGGGAAGCGCCTGAGGTAGGCGAGGCTCGAATAGCCGGTGCCGAAATCGTCCACCGAGAGCCGCACGCCGTAGCGCCTGAGGTTGCCCAGCGTCTGCGCGGCGCGCTCCGCATTCTTCATCAGCATCGACTCGGTGAGCTCGAGCTCGAGCAAGGCCGGTTCCACGTTCGTATCCCTGAGGATCTCCCCGACCACGGCATCGAGCGCCTCCTGCTCGAACTGGCGCGCCGACAGGTTGACCGCGATGGGGCCGGGCTCGAGGCCTTGCGCGCGCCACAGCGCGAGCTGCTCGCACGCGCTGCGCAGCACCCATTCGCCCACCGGCACGATGAGGCCCGTGTCCTCGAGGAGCGGGATGAATTCGCCCGGAGGCACCAGCCCGCGCTGCGGATGCTGCCAGCGCAGCAGCGCCTCGAAGCCGCACAATGCACCGCTCAGGAGGTCGGCCTTCGGCTGATACTGCAGCACGAACTCCTTGCGCTCCAGCGCGCCGCGCAGCTGGTGCTCGAGCTCGATGCGCTCGACGCTGCGCTGGTGCATCCCGGGCAGGAAGAAGCGGTAGCTGTTGCCGCCTTCCTCCTTGGCACGGCACATCGCTGTGTCGGCTTGCTTGAGCAGGACGTCGGCTTCCGCGCCGTCGCTGGGGTAGAGCGCGATGCCGAAGCTCGCCGAGATGAAGGCCTCGCGGCCGCCGAGCTCGAACGGCTGCTCGAAAGCGGCGATCACTTTCCGGGCGACGAGGCTCGCGTCGTCCGCCTTGCCCAGCTTCGACAGCACGACCGCGAACTCGTCGCTTCCCAGGCGCGCCACCGTGTCGCCCGAGCGTACGCAGCCGGACAGGCGCCGGCCGACCGCGGACAGCAATGCGTCGCCGGCGGCGACCCCGCAGGTGTCGTTCACGTCCCGGAAGCGGTCCAGGTCGATGAGCAGCACGGCCGCGTTCCACCCGTTGCGCTCGGCCTGCATGAGGCTCTGCGCCAGGCGGTCCCGGAACAGGCTGCGATTGGGCAGCCCGGTCACCGCGTCGAACTGGGACAGGAAGGCAAGGCGCTCCTGGGTCCGGTTGCGCTCGGTGATGTCGCGGATGGTCGCCACGATGGTGTGTCCGGAGGCGGTCGGGATGGCGCAGCGCAGCACCTCCACCGGAAAGGTCGTGCCGTCGCTGCGGCGGTTGGTGCTTTCGAAGCGCGCGGCCTCCGGACGTCCGGCGATCAGGGCGTCGTACTCGCGCTCGATCTCTTTCCGCGACTGCGGCAGCACGTCCTGCGGGCCGAGGGCGCACAGCGCCTCGCGGCTGTAGCCCAGCCAGCGGCAAGCGGTCCCGTTGGCATCGATGTAGCGCATGCTGCGCCGGTCGACCAGCGTGATGGCATCGGCGGAAATGTCCATAGCCGCGCGAAAGCGCCGCAAGTCCTCGTTGCTCGCCCGCAGCGCTTCGTCGCTCTGCTTGCGCCGCAGGAACTGGCCGATCTGGCTGCCGATGACCTGCGTCGCGGAGAGCAGGAGCGTATCGGGCTCGCGGAGCTGGCGGCTGAAGCACGCCAGCACGCCGAGCGTCCTGCCCTCGGACTTGATCGGAAAGGCGAACATGCCTCGCATGCCGGTTTCTCGCGCCAGCGCGCCTTGAAGGGCGCGCGGATCGTTTCCGATGTCGGCGGTCCAGACCGGTTCGCCGGACTGCCAGGCGCGGCCCGCCAGGCCGACACCGGGAGGGAACACCACGCCGCGCGAGGCCTCCGTGTAGTGCTGCAGGGCGGCGCCCCGTGCGTTCCAGGCCTCGCCGAACCTCAGCACGTCGGCCGCGTCGTCGGCATGCCAGTACGTGCCCCGCTCCCAGCCCTGGGTCTCGCACAGCGTGCGCAGCACGGAGGTGAGGGCGTTCGCCGCGTCGCCCGCTTCGGCGAAGCACTGCGCCACCGCGTGCTCGAGCCTGAGCAGGCGCTCGGCTCGCATGCGCTCGGTGACATCGCGGCCGATGCCGCGGTAGCCCCGGAATCGTCCCGAGCTGTCGAAGATCGGCTCGCCGCTGGTCTCGACATGGTGCTCGGCTCCTGCTGCGTCGATGAAGCTGTAGCCGAAATCGTGGAACGGTTGCCGATCCGCGATCGTCGCCTCGAGCTTGGCCCGGGCGGACGGGCTGACCCGCGCCCCGATCTCCCAGCGAGTGCGGCCGATCAGCTCGGGCGGCGAGATTCCGGCGCGCTGCAGGTTCCTTCCCGACATCTGCGTGAAGCGTCCCGCCTCGTCCTGCTCCCAGTACCAGTCGGACGAGGACAGTTCCGCCAGCCGGCGCAAGTGCGTTTCCCGGGCGAGCACGGCGCTCATGGCCGATCCAGCGGCGCGCGCACGTTGAGGGCGAGCCAGTAGTCCGCGATGCGCGCGACGACGTCGAGGAAGCCGTCGAAAGACACCGGCTTCACCAGGTAGCTGTTCGCGCCGTTGTCATAGGTCATGGCGAGGTCGCCTTCCTCCCGCGAAGAAGACAGGACGATGACCGGGATCCGGCGCAGCGACGGCGCGGACTTGATGCGCCGGAGCACCTCATGGCCGTCCATGACCGGCATCTTCAGGTCGAGCAGGATGAGATCGGGGAGGGGATGCAGGTCGCGATCGGCGAAGGCGCCCTTGCCGTGCAGGTAGTCGAGCGCCGCCTGGCCGTTCGGCGCGGTGTGAACGGTGTTCGCAAGGCGGCGCTCCCGGAACGCGTCCATGGTGAGCTCCACGTCCATCCGGTTGTCCTCGACGAGCAGGATGTGAGCCGGTCGGGTGGCGGATCTAGTCATGGGCATGGCCGGGAAACAGCCGGTCGATCAGCGCGTACAGCTTCGTCCCGAGGTCGGTCTTCAGCAGGAAGGCGTCCGCTCCGGCGCGCTCGGCGGCGGTCTCGCGTTCCGCAAGATCCTCCAGGGTCATGGCGAGCACCTTGGGCGCGGCGTGCAGCGCCTTGATCCGGCGCGTTGCCTCCAGCCCGTCCATCCCGGGCATGTTCAAGTCCACCAGCACCAGGTCGGGGCGATGCTGCCGGACCAGCTCGAGCGCCTGCGTGCCGCCGTTGGCGACCGCGAGCAGCTCTACGCGGGCGTTGCGCTTCAGGAAGGCCGTAGCAGCGCGCGCGAAAGCGTCGCTGTCGTCCACCAGCACAACCTTGATCGTCCTTGCCATCTGCCTCGCCGGTTCCATGCCGCAATGCAGCGAATTTAAGTCGGACCGGGAGAAGGGCCTAGTAGGCAATCCCGTAGGCGGCGCCCTCCGAACCCTTAGATGGCCTAAGAGGCGGCGCCTTACTTGCGGAGGGAAACCAGCCCCGCCTGCAGTGCGTACTTCACCAGGCCCGGGATGTCCCGGATGCCCAGCCGCTCCATGATCTGCGAGCGGTGCGCTTCGACCGTCTTGGTGGAGATGCCGAGCTTGAAGGCGATCTCCTTGACCGCCATGCCCTCTGCGATATGCGTGAGGATCTCGCGCTGGCGGGCCGTGAGGGCTTCGGTGGCCGTCGCGCCACTCAGGTAGCCGGCCGCCACCTGCCTCGAGACCGCCGGGCTGAGGTAGGAATCACCGCGCAGGACCGCTCTCAGGGCAAGCTCCAGCTCGAGCAGGGCGGAGTCCTTCAGCAAGTAGCCGCGGACGCCGGAAAGCAGCGCCTTCTGCACGTGCTCCTCGTCGGCGTGCATGGACAGGACGATGACGCGCACCTGCGGGAACTCGCGCTTGAGGGCGTCGGCCAGGGCGAGGCCCCCCATGCCCTTCATGGAGATGTCGGTGATGACGACCTCCGGCACCTCCTTGCGCACCAGTGCGAGGGCGGTCGCGCCGTCTTCGGCCTCGCCGATGACGCTGAATCCTGCGAGGCGCTCGATCAGCCCGCGCAGTCCCGCGCGCACGAGGCCGTGGTCGTCGGCGAGGATGATCCGCGCCACCTCGCTCATGCGGCGGGCTCCATGTCGGGCTGCAGCGGGATGCGCGCGCTCACCGTCGTGCCGGCGCCCGGACGGCTCGCGATCTCGAGCGTGCCGCCCAGCATGTTCGCCCGCTCTTCCATGCTGAGCAGGCCAAGGCTCCCGCCCTTGAGCGCGCCGGCCCGCTTTTGCGCCACGTCGAATCCGGCGCCGTCGTCGCTCACGACCAGCTCGAGTACCCCGTCCCCGCAGCCGAGCGCCACCCTCGCGCCAGACGGACCCGAGTGCCGGACCATGTTGGTCAGCGCTTCCTGTGCGATGCGGAAGCAGGCGGCCGCCCGCGCCCCGGTGAGCTTCGGCAGCGGCGAGGAGGCCTCGAACGCGATCGCGCGTCCGGTCTGCTGCGCGAGACGCGCCGTGTGCGCGCGCAGGGCAGCCTCGAGCCCGAGCGCGTCAAGCTGCGGCGGCCTGAGCTCGAGGGAAAGCGTGCGCACCTGCCCCAGGACATGGTCGGCGAGGGCGATGCAATCCTCCAGCCCCGCCGAGGGCGCGCCTTGCGCGAGCATCTGCAGTTGCAGCTTCATGGCGGTGAGCGACTGACCGAACTCGTCGTGCAGCTCGCGCGCCAGGCTGGCGCGCTCGTTCTCCTGCACCCGAAGGAGCTGGTCGGAGAGCGCCTGCAGCCGCTCCCGCGCCGAGCGCACCCCCTGCTCGGCCAGCTTGCGCTCGGTGATGTCGCGGACGAATCCCGCGAAGAGCCGCTCGCCGCGCACCTCGTGGTCGCTGAAGGCGATCTCGACCGGAAACTCGTGGCCGTCCTGATGCAGGGCCGTCATTTCGACCGAGCGCCAGTCGAGCGTCCTGCGTCCGGTCTCCACGTAGCGCTTCATGGCGGCGGCGTGGGGCCCTGCCAGCCGCACCGGCTGCAGCAGCGCGAGCGGCTGGCCGAGCAGCGCTTCGGGCGCATGGCCGAAGATGGCGCGCACCGCCGGGTTCGCGTACCGGATGCGGCTTTCGCGGTCGAGGATCAGCACCGCGTCGTTGGACGTCTGCCACAGGGCGCGGAACCGCTCTTCGTTCTCGCGCAGGTCCGCCGCCAGCCGTTCACGCCGACCGACCTCGCGCAGGGCGAGCCAGCCCAGCCACAGGAAGGAGAGCGCCGCCGCAGCGGCCACGCTTGCGTAAGCCACCGCCTGCTTGCGCCAGGGCGCCAGCACGTCGGCCGTATCGAGGCCGAGCACGACCACCAACGGGCGCTCCGCGACCGCGCGGTAGCTCCAGATCCTCTCGATGCCGTCGATCTCGCTCACGCGCCGGAAAGTGCCACTCGGCGCCGCCGGCAGGTACTGGGCGAACAGCGGCGAGTTGGCGTAGGAGCGGCCGCTCGCTTCGTCCGCGCGCGGGTGTCGCACGAGAAATACCCCGTCACGCCTGGCGAGGGTGATCGAGCGGCCGTGCCGCGTCTCGAGGGACGCGAAAAGCCTTTCGATATGCGGCGCGTCGACGCTCGCCATGACCACGCCGGCGAAGGCGCCGTCGGGCGTGCTGAGGCGCCGGCTGAGCGAGAAGATCTCGCCGCCGGTCCGCCGGCTGGCGATGATCCCGCCGACGTAAAGCTCCGCCCCGGCGTGCTCGCGGTGGTGGCGGAAGTAGTCGCGCGCCGAGAGATCGGTCGGCATGCCCGGCTGCGGATCGCTTTCGTGCCGCACGCGGCCGTCGGCGCCGACGTGGATCAGCGCGCGCAGCGCAGGCAGGAACTGCAGCTTCTCCTTCATGCGCCCCTCGACGCCTCGCGCGTCCGCGGCGCCGGCGCCGAGGAGACGGGAGAGCTCGCGCAGCGCCAGATCTGCGGCGTCGATCGAGGCCGCGGTCTGGGCCTCGATGACGCGCACCAGGTTGCGCGACTCCTGCTCGGCCTCCGCAAGCCGGGCGTCGCGCGCCGACCACAGGTTCAGCGCGAGGGCCGCAAAGATGCACAGGACGAGCAGCAACAGGACGCCGATCAGGAGCCGGCGCAGGCCTGCGTCGGACGAGGTCGCGTCGGCGGTTGCCTGCGGCGCCGGCGCCGGCTGGCGGCGCAGGACGAAATAGAGCAGCCCCGCCGTGACGGCGATGAAAAGCCAGCCCTTGTAGGTCTGGTAAGCGGAATGCGTGCCGGCGTCGTACGCCAGCCAGTCGAGCAGCCGGTCCGAGGCGAGGATCCATGCCGAAGCGAGCACGGCGTAAGCGACACTGACGCGCAGCGGACGGCTGGTTGCCGCCTTGCGTGCTTCGGACGCGACGTGGCTCATATCGCCGACGGCCTCCCTTAGCCCTATTGTGCCTGTCCAGGGACTGGATGGCTCGCATTTTTGATCTATGTTCTCTAGCCGACACAGGGACGGCGGGCGATCCCGCCGCGGGCTTTGACGCAGGTCAAAGCGCGCGCGCTTGTCGCTCCTAGCATCGCTCCATGATCGTCCCCGTTGTCGCCTGGCACGAGGAGCACGTGTACTTCACGCTCCTGCTGCACATGCTGCAGAAGGAGCTGGACCTCTTCCGCGACGCAGGCCTGCCCAACTACGCCCTGATGCAGGACATCGTCTCGTACCTGCGCGACTACGGCGACGAGTACCATCACCCACGGGAGGACGAGGCGTTCCGCCGCATGCTGCCGCGCTGCCCCGAGCTTGCGCTGGAGCTCGCGCGCCTGCAGCAGGAGCACGCGGTGATCGCCCACGCGGGCGAGGCGCTGAGCGCGCACCTCGAGGCCATCGGCTCCGGCGCGCTCGTTCCGCGCGCGCAGGTCGAAGCGGCCGCTGCGACCTATCTCGTCTATTACCGCAACCACCTCATGCGCGAGGAGGAGGAGGTCCTGACGCGCGCCACCCAGGTCCTGACCGAAGAGGACTGGGAAGCCATCCGCCAGTGCGCGCCGGCGGGCGGGGAGCCCGGGCGCGGGCTTGAGCACTACCGCGAGCTACGCCGCCGCATCGCCCTCGAAGCCTGAGCGTTTCGCTCGGATTTTCTAAGAATCGTCCTACCCACGGCGGTTGACGCAAATCAAAAGCGGCGGGCTGCGGGTCCTTAGCATCGCTTCAAAGGGGTCCGCATGGAACAAACCACGTACAACTACAACGTCGTCCGCCAGTTCGCGATCGCCACCGTCGTCTGGGGCGTGGTCGGGATGCTGGTGGGCGTGATCATCGCCGCCCAGCTCCTCTGGCCGGAGTTCCTCGGCGGCATTCCGTGGCTCTCCTACGGCCGGCTGCGGCCGCTGCACACCAACGCGGTGATCTTCGCCTTCGGCGGCAGCGCGCTCTTCGCCACCTCCTACTACGTCGTGCAGCGCACCTGCCACGCGCGCCTCTTCGGCGACAAGCTCGCCGCCTTCACGTTCTGGGGCTGGCAGGCGGTGATCGTCGCCGCCGCCGTCACGCTGCCGGCGGGCATCACCAGCTCCAAGGAATACGCCGAGCTCGAGTGGCCGATCGACCTCCTGATCGCGGTGGTGTGGGTCGCCTACGCGGTCGTGTTC
>DASZQH010000179.1:0-17264 GCA_035549805.1 Burkholderiales bacterium | reverse complement strand
GCTCGGCATCCGCCTGCAGCCCTACATGACGGCGGTCGTGATGCTCGGCGTGGGCATGGCCGCGCTCGGCGGCGCGCTCTTCGGCCCGATCACCAACGTGCATCCGGCGATGGGCGCGGAGATCATCACCGTCGCCTTCGTCGTCGTCGTGATCGGCGGCCTCGGCAGCTTCTGGGGCGTGGTGCTCGCGGCGCTGCTGGTGGGCGTGGTGCGCGGCGTGACGATCCACTTCGTGCCGGCTGCGGGCGAAG
This sequence comes from Burkholderiales bacterium, assembly GCA_035549805.1. GTDB lineage: Bacteria > Pseudomonadota > Gammaproteobacteria > Burkholderiales > SG8-39 > SCGC-AG-212-J23. The sequence continues at coordinate 17,013 of DASZQH010000179.1, read as the reverse complement.
CCTCGATGTACATCCTGATGTTCCTCGTGCTCATGTTCCGCCCGCGCGGGCTGCTCGGCGAGCGCATCGAGAAGTTCGAATGAGAGGCGTCGAATGAAGAACCGCACGCTCCTCATCGGCCTGGTCGCGTTGATCGTTCTTCCGTTCGCGCTTCGTGCGATGGGACTGGGCATCAGCACCGCGACGCAGATCGTCGCGCTCGGCATCGCCGTGCTCGGCCTGAACCTGCTCGTCGGCTTCACCGGGCTCACTTCGTTCGGCCACGCCGCCTGGTTCGGCATCGGCGCCTACGCCGCGGGCATCTCGCAGAAGCACTGGTTCGCGGGCCAGCTCGCCCTGCCGCTCGTCTTTTCCCTCCTCTTCGTGGCCGTCCTTTCCCTCGTCGTCGGCGTGCTCATCCTGCGGCGGCGCGGCGTGTACTTCGCGCTCCTCACTCTAGCCCTGTGCGCGCTCACCTACTCGGTCGCCTTCCGCTGGACCGCCCTGACGGGCGGCGAGGATGGGCTCGGCGGCCTGTCGCGGGGCGGCTTCGGGTGGATGGACAGCGGCGAGGGGTACTACGCGTTCTGCGCGGCGATCGCGTTCGGCGTGCTGTTCGTGCTCCTGCGCGTCACGCGCTCGCCGTTCGGCCACGTGCTCGTCGCGATCCGCGAGAACCAGCAGCGCGCCACGTTCCAGGGCTACGACGTGAACCGCTACCGGCTCGGCGCATTCGTGCTGTCCGCCGTCGTCACGGCGCTCGGCGGCGCGCTGCTCGGCTTCCTGAACTACCTCGTTTCCGCCGAGTCGGTCTCGGTCGCGTTCTCCGGCGAGCTGCTCGCGATGGTGGTGATCGGCGGCATGCACCAGCTCCTCGGCCCGGCGCTGGGGGTGCTCTTCTACGTGTTCTTCCGCGAGATCTTCTCGATCTGGACCGGCAACTGGCTGCTCTGGTTCGGCCTCGTGTTCGTCGCCTTCGTCCTCTACTCGCCGGAGGGCCTCGCCGGCATCTGGGCGAAGCTGCGCCGCCGGCTGCGCCCGCCGCCCGAGGAATCCGCCGCGATGAGCCGCCGCAGGATCTACGAGGGCCTGCCGCTGCCGGCTTTCCTCAGGAACCAGCAGGCGGAAACGGAAGTCCTCGGACTGAAGGACATCGAGAAACGGTTCGGCGGGATCAAGGCCGTGCAGGGCGCGAGCCTGGCGGTGCGGCCGGGCGCGATCCACGCGCTGATCGGCCCGAACGGCGCCGGCAAGACGACGCTCTTCAACGTCGCCTCCGGCATGTTCCCGCCCGACCAGGGGAGCGTCTTCCTGCACGGCGAGCGCGTGGACGGCCTGCCGCCGTCCCGCATCTGCCGGCGCGGCCTCGCGCGCTCGTTCCAGATCACCAACCTCTTCAAGGGCCTGTCGATCTACGAGAACCTGCGCCTGTCGGTGCAGGCGCGCCATCCGGCGCGCTTCGACGCCTGGCGCGACATCGACGGCTACCCGGAAATCCATGCCGAGACGAAGGAGCTGGCGAAATTCCTCGGCCTCGAGGGCATCGAGGAGATCCAGGGCGGCGAGCTCTCCTACGGCGGCCAGCGCCTCGTCGACCTGGGCATCGCGCTGGGCTCGAAGCCGCGCGTGCTGCTGCTCGACGAGCCGCTCGCCGGCCTCGCCGCGGCGGAGCGCGAGCGCGTGTGCAGCCTGGTGAAGAAAGTGGCGGCCGGGATCCCGGTGCTCGTCGTCGAGCACGACATCGACCGGGTCCTCGGCTTCTCCGACCAGGTGACGGTGATGAACGAAGGCGAGGTGCTGATGACCGGCACGCCCGCCGAGGTGCGCGCCGACCGGCGCGTCCAGGAAATCTATACTGGGACCGGGATACCGCCTCTCGCCGGCACCGGAAGGACGACTGCCGATGAAAAGCCGCTTCTCGCATTCGAGAAGATCAATGCGTTCTACGGCAAGAGCCACATCCTCGACGACGCGAGCCTCGACGTGCGCGAGGGCGAGATCGTCGCGCTGCTCGGGCGCAACGGCGCCGGCAAGTCGACGCTCCTGAAGGCGCTGTGCGGCCTGGTGCCGCCCGCCTCGGGACGCATCGCCTTCGCCGGGCGCGAGATCGCCGGACTGCCGGCGCACGAGATCGCGCGCCTCGGCGTCGGCTACGTGCCGCAAGGCCGCGGCCTCTTCGCGGGCATGACCGTGGCAGAGAACCTCGCACTGGGACGGCTTTCCCGTAGCCAGCGCAGCGCCGATGGAGTCGTGTGGAACGAGGAGAAGATCTTCGAGTACTTCCCCCGACTCAAGGAACGCATGAACGTCCCCGCCGACTACCTCTCGGGCGGCGAGCAGCAGATGGCCGCGGTTGCCCGCGCGCTTTCGGGGAACGTGAAGCTGCTGCTCCTCGACGAGCCGTTCGAGGGCCTCGCGCCGTCGATCGTGCAGGAGCTCTTCGCCGTGTTCGACCGCCTGCGCACGCATGCCTCGATCGTCATCGTCGAGCACAACCTCGACCTCGTGCTCGCGCTCGCCGACCGCGTGTTCGCGCTCGAGCGCGGCAGCGTCATCCACCAGGGCCCGGCGGGGCCGCTCCTCAACGACCTCGACTACCGAAAGAAGATCCTCTGGCTATGAGCAAACGACTGCTGATCGACGGCGAGTGGCTCGACGGGAAAGGCGCGCGCATCGTGGTGCTCGACAAGTACCGGCTCGCCCCGGGCGCGGAGATCGGCGCCGCCGACCGCGGCCAGTGCGAGACGGCCGTGGCGCGCGCGCACGCTGCTTTCCGGGCCGGCGCGCCGAATCCCTACGACCGCGGCGCGATCCTCGAGCGTGCCGCGGCGCTCCTCGACTCGCGCATGGCCGAGCTGGTGGAGACCATGCAGATGGAGGCGGGCTTCACCGCCGCCGACGCGGCCGGCGAAGTGCGCCGCTGCAAGGAGACGCTGCGGCTTTCCGCCGAGGAGGCGCGTCGCCTCGCCGGCGACGTGATCCCGCTCGCCGGGGCGCCGCAGCAGGCCGGCCGCCTCGGGTTCACGCTGCGCGTGCCGCTCGGCGTGGTGCTCGCCATCACGCCGTTCAACTCGCCGCTCAACACCGTGGCGCACAAGGTGGCGCCCGCGTTCGCCGCCGGCAACGCGGTGATCCTCAAGCCCGCTTCCGCCACGCCGCTCACCGCCTGCCTCCTGGCGGAGGTGCTCCTGGAGGCTGGCCTGCCGAAAGGCTTCCTGCACGTGCTGCCGGGCGGCGCGGAGGTCGCCGGCTGGCTGATCGCCGACGAGCGCGTGCGCTTCTTCGCCTTCACCGGCAGCACCGAGGTCGGCCGCAGGATCCAGCAGGCCGCCGGCCTGCGCCGCACGCAGATGGAGCTCGGCTCGATCGCCTGCACCATCCTCTGCGACGACGCCGACCTCGACAAGGCGCTGCCGAAGGTCGTCAACGCCGGGTACCGGAAGGCCGGCCAGGTCTGCACTTCCATCCAGCTCCTGCTCGTCCAGGAAACGATCCTGAATGAAGTTCAAACCCGACTCTCGAAGCTCGTCGACGACCTTCCTTATGGCGATCCGAGGAACGACGACACCGTGGTGGGGCCGCTGATCAGCGAGAAGGAGGCGATCCGGGTCGAGACGTGGATCGAGGACGCGCTCGCCAAGGGGGCGAAGCGCCTCGGCGGCGGCGGCAAGCGCCAGGGCGCGGTGGTGCCGCCGGTGCTGCTCGGCTCGATCGACGACTCGATGAAGCTCGGCTGCGAGGAGGTTTTCGGCCCGGTGGTGTGCGTGCTGCCGTTTCGCACGCTCGACGAGGCGATCGCGCGCGTCAACGCGACGCCCTTCGGCCTCGCCTGCGGTATCTTCACCCGGCGTATCGACGACGCGTTCGCCGCCGCCCGGCGGCTGGAAGTCGGCGGGGTGCACGTCAACGAGACCTCCAGCTCGCGCGTCGACCTCATGCCCTACGGCGGCTCCAAGGACAGCGGCTTCGGCCGCGAGGGCCCGCGCTACGCGGTGCACGAGATGACGGAAGAGCGCATCGTGACTTTTTCATTCGGCTAAGGAAGACCATGGCAAAGATGAAAGGCGGGGAAGTCATCGCCGAGTACCTGATCAAGCAGAAGGTGCCCTACATTTTCGGCATCTGCGGCCACGGCAACGTCGGCATCCTCGACCCGCTGCACGCGGTGCGCGACAAGCTGAAGCTCGTCTCCCCGCGCCACGAGCAGTGCGCCGGCCACATGGCCGACGGCTACTTCCGCGTGAAGCACGAGCCGGTCGCGACGCTCACCTCCACCGGCCCGGGCTCGGCGAACCTGGTGATGTCGCTCGCCACCGCGCTCTCGGACTCCTCGGCGTTCCTCGCCATCACGTCGAACGTGCCGACCTCGCAGATGAACCGCGCGCCGTTCCAGGAGATCTACAAGCACAACCAGGCCGACTTCCCCTCGGTGGTGCGCCCGGTGGTGAAGCGCGCCTTCCAGCCGACGCGCGTCGACATGCTGCCGCTCGCGCTGCGCCAGGGCTTCGACACCATGGTGACCGGCCGCCCCGGCCCGGTGAACATCGATGTGCCCTACAACGTCTACCAGGAAGAGGACGACGTCGAGCTGCCCGCCCAATCGCACGTCATGGGCCAGATCCGTCCTGGAGGGTCTGAAAATGATGTTCAAAAGACGGTAGAGATGATGGCGGAGGCCATGCGCCCCGTGCTCTTCATCGGCCACGGCGCGACGCTCTCGGAAGCCGGCCCGGAGATCACCGAGCTGCAGCAGAAGTACGGCATCCCGGTGATTACCTCGCCGAACGGCATGGGCTGCGTGCCGGCCGACGATCCGCTCACGCTCGGCTTCATCGGCCGGAACGGCGCGTATCCCGCGAACCAGGCCGGGCGCCACGCCGACCTCGTCCTCACCCTCGGCACGCGCTTCGACGACCGCTCGTCCTCGAGCTGGCACCCCGGCTACTCGTGGAACTTCCCGAAGACGAAGCTCGTCCACGTCGACCTCGACCCGCAGGAGCTCGGCCGCAACTACCCGCCGACCCTCGGCATCATCGCCGACGCGAAGGTGTTCGCCGCGCAGCTCCTGCAGGCGCTCGGCCGGCGCGAGGAGCGCGGCATGGCGCCGCTCAAGAAGCAGTACTCGGAGTGGCGCGCGGAGGTCGAGGGCTGGCGCAAGGAGTGGGAGGCGTTCGTGCGCCCCAACTTCGACCTGCGCACCACGCCGCTGCGCCCGGAATATGTCGTCGACGCGCTGCAGAAGGTCCTGCCCGACGACGCGATCCTCACCTGCGACTCCGGCGTGCATCACAACTGGTTCATGCAGTTCTGGCGGCCCAAGCGCGCGCAGAGCATGCTGAACAGCTGGGGCTACTCCTCGATGGGCTTCGGCGTGTGCAGCGTGCTCGGCGCGCAGCTCGCCGCCCCGGAGCGGGTGTGCGTCTCGGTGTGCGGCGACGGCGGCTTCTCCATGACCCCGTACGTGGTCGCGACGGCGGTCGAGTACGACCTGCCGTGCATCTGGGTGGTGTGGAACAACTTCAGCTGGGCGGCGATCCGCGACATCCAGGTGGGCATGTTTGGCGGACGAGAATTGGGAACTGCTTTCTCTTCCAATAAGAAGCCATATAACCCGGACTTCGCCGCCTGGGCCCGCGCTTGCGGCGCCGACGGCGTGACGATCAAGAAGAGCGAGGACCTCGCGGGGGCGCTGCAGCAGGCCATCCGGAACCGGCGGCCTTGCGTGCTCGACGTGCACGTCGACGCGGAAGTGCGGCCGCCTTCGACCGGAACCTGGCAGCTCCCGCCCACGCCGTTCAAAGAGCCCGCCTTCGGGAAGCCCTACATTTCATGAAACCCATCGCACTCGTCTTCGGCGGCTCGCGCGGCATCGGCGCCGCCTGCGTCGACGCCCTCAAGAACGAGTTTGACGTCGCCTTCACTTCGGTCAGCGGCAGCGCCGGCCACAAGGTCGATATCCAGAATGCGGAGGAAGTCAAAGACGTCTTCGAGAGCGTCGAGAAGCAGTACGGACGGAAAGTGGACTGCGTGGTGGTGAACGCGGGCATCAACGTGCCGCCCGGGCCGATGGCGCAGTTCGACGCCGGGATCTTCCGCAAGCTCGTCGACGTGAACATCGTCGGCGCTTTCAACGTGCTGGGCGAGGCCGCGCGGCGCGTGGCCGACGGCGGCAGCATCATCGCCCTGTCCACCTCGCTCGTGCGACACGCCGCGCCCGGCCTCGGTCCGTACAGCGCGACCAAGGCGGCGGTCGAATCGCTCGCACGCTCGATGGCGAAGGAGCTCGCGCCGCGCAAGGTGCGCGTGAACTGCGTCGCGCCGGGCCCGGTGGACACCGACCTCTTCCATGCCGGCAAGACCGACGAGGCGAAGGCGCGCATGGCGGCGCTCAGCCCGTTAAACCGCATCGGGCAGCCGAAGGAGGTCGCCGAGGTCGTGGCGTTCCTGGCCTCTTCCCGGGCGAGCTGGATCCAGGGCCAGGTCGTGCAGCCGAACGGGGGAATGATCTGAAGATCGCCGTTTTCACGAAGAACCGGACCAACCCCGCCTATGAAGCCGCGCGGCTGGGCGCGGCGCGCGTGGCGAAGCGCTTCGGGGCGGAGACGGTCGACTTCACGCCCGTGGTGCCGGACGACATCGGCGAGCAGACGCAGCTCGTGGACGAGGCGCTCGCGCAGCGCCCGGACGCCTTCGTCATTGCGCCCGTGCACCCGACGCGCATGAACGACGCCTTGCGCCGCATCGAGGCCGCGGGCATCCCGATCTGCGCGTTCGTGAACCCGGTGCTCGCGGCGAAGTGCGTCACCTTCGCCGGCTCGGACGACTACGCGCTCGGAACGAAGGTCGCCGAGCATCTTTGCCGGCACCTGAGCGGCCGCGGCACGGTGCTGCTGCTCGCGGGCCCGGCGGAATCGCCGACCGGCATCCCGCGCCTGCGCGCGTTCCAGGACGTGCTCGCGCGCCACCCCGGCATCCGCGCGATCGGGCCGCTGCCCGGCGCCTTCCACCGCGACCGCGCCCGCGCGGAGACGGCGCGCTGGCTGAAGGAGGACGGCGCGCCGCTCGACGCCGTCCTCGCCGCGAACGACGCGATGGCGCTCGGCGCGCAGGACACGCTCAAGGCCGCGGGGCGCAACGTGATCGCCTCGGGCGTCAATGCCATCCCCGAAGCGATCGAAGCCATCAAGGCGGGAACCATGCTCTCGACCGCCGACTTCGACGCGATGAACCTCGCCGCGCTCGCCACCGAATGCGCGCTGCGCCACTTGCGCGGCGAAAGCGTGCCGGCAACGGTCGTCCTGCCGGTCCAGCTCGTCGAGCGATCCAACTGCAGCCAATGGGACCTGCCGTTCGAAAAGCGCCCGATCCGAACCCTGGAGGAACTCACGTGAGGCTCATCGCTTCTTTCATTCTCTGGATTCTTGCTGCAACGCCACTGCTCGCGCAGGACTATCCGAATCGCCCGGTGCGCATCGTCGTGCCCTTCGCGCCCGGCGGCGCCTCCGACATCCTCGGCCGCCTGGTCGGCGAGCGCCTCGGGGCGCTCTACAAGCAGGGCTTCGTGGTGGAGAACCGGCCCGGCGCGAGCGGCCACGTCGGCGCGCAGCAGGTTGCCAAGGCGCCGGGCGACGGCTACACGCTGATGAGCGGCACGATCGGCATCCACGCCGCATACGCGAGCTACAGCAAGCTCGGCTACGACCCGGCGGCGGAGCTGCAGGCGATCATGATCCTCGGCGAGTCGCCCAACATCGTCGCGGTGCCGGCCGCCTCGCCGTACAGGACGTTCGGCGACTTCCTCGCCGACGCGAAGGCGAACCCGGGCAGGATCAACTACGCCTCCGCGGGGCCGGGCTCCTCGATCCACATGGTGACGCTGCTGTTCGAGAACATGAGCGGCGCGCGCCTCACGCACGTGCCCTACAAGGGCAGCGGCCCGGCGCTCGTCGACCTGATCAGCGGGCAGATCCAGGTCATGTTCGAGAACTTCTCCTCGGGCATGCCGCACGTGCGCGGCGGCCGGCTGCGCGTGCTCGCGGTGAGCACCGCGAAGCGCGACCCCAGGCTGCCCGAGGTGCCCACCATCGCCGAGGCCGGCGTGCCGGGCTACGCGGGCAGCTCGTGGTTCACGCTCGCCGCGCCGCGCAGCCTGCCGGCGGAGCTCGCCGCAAAGCTGAACCGCGACCTGCAAGCCGCTTTCGCGACCCCGGAGGTCGCCGCGCGCCTCGATGCGCTCGGCATGACGTTCACGCCGAACACGCCGGCCGAGGCTGCCGCATTCATCCAGGCGGAGACGGTGAAATGGAACCGCGTCATCCAGGCCGCCAACCTCAAGCTCGATTGAAAGGGTTCTTCATGGCTCTCTTCACCAGGGGAATTCTTCTTTCAGTCCTGATCGGGCTGGCTGGATGTGCCAGCGCGCCGGTCGATCCCGCCGCGCGCCAGGCGCTCGCGCCCACCGGCAAGCTGCGCGTGGCGGTCTATCCCGGCAGTCCCACGTCCATGATCAAGGACGCGAAATCGGGCGAGACCCGCGGCGTGACCTGGGACCTCGGCCGGGCGCTCGCCGCGAGCCTCGGCGTGCCGTTCGAGCCGGTCGAGTTCGCGCGGCCCGCGGAGATCGTCGAGGGCCTGAAGGCCGGCAAGGCCGACGTGACGTTCACCAACGCGTCTCCCGCGCGCGCGAGGGACCTCGATTTCTCCCGCGCGCTCGTCTCCATCGAGCAGGGCTTCCTCGTGCCGGCGGGCTCGAAGCTCGCCAAGGCCGACGAAGTCGACCGGCCCGGCGTGCGCGTCGGCGTGACCGCCGGCAGCACCTCCGAGGGCCTGCTCTCGCGCCAGGTGAAGCACCTGACCCTCGTGCGCGCGCGCAACGTCCAGGAAGCCGCGAGCCTGCTCTCGAGCGGCAGCATCGAGGCCTTCGCGACGAACAAGGCCATCCTCGCCGAGCTCTCCGATCGCGTGCCGGGCTCGCGCATCCTCGAGGGCAGGTTCGGCGTGGAGAACCAGGCGCTCGGCATCCCCAAGGGCCGCGACGCGGGTCTTCCGTTCCTGCGCAGGTTCGCGGAGCACGCGCTCGCCGATGGCACGGTGCAGAAGGCGGTCGAGCGCGCGGGCGTGCGGGGCACGAGCAAGCCCGACTAATGAGGGAATCGTTCGACGTCGTGGTGGTGGGCGGCGGGGGCTCCGGCCTCGCCGCGGCGATCGAGGCGCGCGCCGCGGGCGCGAGCGTCGTGCTGCTCGAGAAGAACCCGAAGCTCGGCGGCTCCACCGCGTGGTCGATCGGCTCCATCAGCGCTACCGGGACGCCGCACCAGGAACGGCGCGGCATCCGCGACAACGCCGCCGACCACTGGGCCGACATGCCCGGCTTCGCCGGCGAGCTTGCCGCGCGCGACAACGACGTGCTGCGCCGCGTGCTCTGCGACGAAGTGCCGGCCGCCTTCCGCTGGCTGCTCGATTCCGGCGTGAGCTTCATGGGCCCGATGCCCGAGCCGCCCCACCGCCAGCCGCGCATGCACAACGTCCTGCCCAACTCGCGCTCCTACATCTATCACCTCGAACGTCGTGCCCGTGCGGCGGGCGTGGACATTCGTACGAGCTGCAGGGCTTCTTCGCTTCTCGTCTCCGAAGGTCGTGTAAGAGGCGTCGTGACTCCCGGGAGGCAATTCGAAGCAAAGGCCGTGGTCCTCTCCACCGGCGACTTCACGAACGATCCGGAGCTGAAGGCGCGTTTCATGGGCCCGCAGGAGGCGAAGGTGGAGGGGGTGAACGTGACCGCGACCGGCGACGGGCAGAAGATGGCCGAGGTCCTGGGCGCGAAGATCCTGAACGGCGACCTCGCGCTCGGGCCGGAGCTGCGCTTCATCGCGCCGCAGAAGGAGACGCTCGCGCGGCGCCTGCCGCCGTGGCGCGCGCTCGCGACGTTCATGGCGTGGTCCATGGAGCATGCGCCGGCGTTCCTGCTGCGGCCGTTCGTCATGCAGTTCCTCACCACCGCGCTCGCGCCGTCGCCGGCGCTCTTCGAGGCCGGCGCGGTCCTCGTCAACGCGCGCGGCGAGCGCTTCGGCGACGAGCTCGACCGCCCTGCGTTCCGCCTTCCCGACCAGCCGGGCAAGGTCGGCTACATCGTCCTCGACGGCGCGCTCGCGGCGAAGTTCTCCGCCTGGCCGCACTTCGTCTCCACCGCGCCCGGCGTCGCCTACGCCTACATGCCGGACTACCGCAGGAATCGGCCGGACGTGTTCACGCAAGCCAACGATCTGGCATCCCTGGCGGGAAAGCTCGGAATGCAAGCGACGGAATTGAAGAAGAGCGCGGAGAAGCTCAGCCGGCCTCCATTCATCGCACTCGGCCCGGTGCGCTCGGTGTTCGTGCACGCCGAAGGCGGGCTCGCTGTCGACCTGCAGCACCGCGTGCTCGGCGAGGAAGGCCGGCCGATCCCCGGGCTCTACGCCGCCGGCTCAGCCGGGCAGGGCGGACTACTATTGAAGGGCCACGGCCACCATCTGGCATGGGCCTTCGTTTCGGGCAGGCGCGCTGGGCGCTTCGCCGCAACCTTGGGCAAGGAGTGAATGGGAGTGACTGACCGGTACGACGTGATCGTGGTGGGGGGCGGCAACGCGGCGCTGTGCGCGGCGCTGTCGGCTTCGGAAACGGTGAAGAAGGTGCTCGTCCTCGAGCGCGCGCCCGAGGAGGAGGCGGGCGGCAACTCGCGCTTCACCGCGGGCCTGTTCCGCGTCGCCTACGACGGCGTGGAGGACCTGAAGAAGGTCATGTGGGACCTCAGCCCCGAGGAGATCGCGCGCACCGACTTCGGCACCTACACCGCGGACCAGTTCCTGGACGACATGGCGCGCGTCACGGAATACCGCTGCGATCCGGACCTGACCGAGATCCTGGTGAAGCGCAGCCTCGCCACGGTCGAGTGGATGAAGAAGAAGGGCGTGCGCTTCACCGCCGCGTGGGGCCGCCAGGCGTTCAACATCGGCGGCAAGTTCAAGTTCTGGGGCGGCCTCACCGTCGAGGCGGTCGGCGGCGGACCGGGCCTCGTCGAGGGCCTGACCACGATCGCGAGGAAAACCGGCATCGAGATCCGCTATGGGGCGCGCGTCACCGGGCTGCTCATGAACGATTCCGGGGTTTACGGCGTCAAGGCAAAAATCGGTGGAAAAACGGTAGAGCTCCATTCCTCCGCCGTGGTGCTCGCCGCCGGAGGCTTCCAGGCGAACCCGGAGATGCGCGCGCGCTATCTCGGGCCGGGCTGGGAGCTCGCCAAGGTGCGCGGCACGCGCTTCAACACCGGCGACGTGATCAGGATGGCGCTCGACATCGGCGCGGCGCCGGTCGGCAACTGGTCGGGCTGCCACGCGGTGGCGTGGGACCGGAACGCGCCCGAGTTCGGCGACCTCGCGGTGGGAGACGGCTTCCAGAAGCACTCCTACCCGTGGGCCGTCTACATCAACTCGCAGGGCAAGCGCTTCGTCGACGAGGGCGCGGACTTCCGCAACTACACCTACGCCAAGTACGGCCGCGTAATCCTCGGCCAGCCGGGCCAGTTCGCCTGGCAGATCTTCGACGCGAAGACCAAGGCGCAGCTGCGCGACGAATACAAGATCCGCCAGGTGACCAAGGTCACCGCGAGCACGCTCGAGGAGCTGTGCGCGAAGCTGGACGATACGGACGGCAAGACGGCGCTCGAGGAGATCAAGGCCTACAACGCCGCAGTGCAGACGGATGTTCCCTTCAACCCCAACGTGAAGGACGGGAGAGGAACGAAAAATCTAGCGATAAACAAATCGAACTGGGCCAATACGCTCGACACGCCGCCGTTCGAGGCTTATGCGGTGACCTGCGGCATCACGTTCACGTTCGGCGGCCTGCGCATCGACAACGACGCGCAGGTGATTTCCACCGACGGCGAGCCGATCCCGGGCCTCTACGCCTGCGGCGAGCTGGTCGGCGGCATCTTCTGGTTCAACTACCCCGGCGGCTCGGGGCTCACCAACGGCGCCGTGTTCGGCAAGATCGCCGGCGCTTCTGCTGCGAAGGCATCCCGATGAAAAACATACTGCTCATCCTCTCCCTCCTGCTCGCCGCCCCGGCGGCCGCCCAGCAAACGGAGGTCCTGTGGCTCGGCCAGGCCGCGTTCCGCATCGCCTCGCCCGGCGGCAAGGTGATCGTGACCGACCCCTGGCTGCTGAAGAACCCGCTCACGCCCGCGCGGTACAAGGACCTCGCCGCGCTCGGCAAGGTCGATGTCCTGCTCGTCACGCACGGGCACGGCGATCACATCGCCGACGCACCGGCGCTGGCGAAGCTGAACAACATCCGGCTCTGGGCGCCCGGCGACCTGAACATGACGCTCACCACCCTCGGCGTGCTGCCGCTCGCGCAGCTGCCGCGCTTCAACAAGAGCGGCCGCGTCGAGCCGGCGCCGGGGATCAAGGTGACCATGACCCGCGCCGAGCACTCCTCGGTGTATGTCTGGCGCAATCCGGGGACCGACAAGGACGAGACCCATCCCGGCGGCGAGCCGGTGGGCTTCCTCATCGAGCTGGAGAACGGCTTCCGGATCTGGCACATGGGCGACACCGGCGTCTTCGGCGACATGAAGTGGATCGGCGAGTACTACAAGCCGGACCTGGTGCTGATCCCGATCGGCGGGCACTTCACCATGGATCCGGCCGATGCCGCGTACGCGTTGCGCGAGCTGATCAGGCCGAAGTTCGCCATCCCGATGCACTACGGGGCGAACCCGCTTACGAAGGGTACGGTGGAGGAGCTGATGAAGGCGCTCGGCAACGCGGCCGTGAAGGTTCTGCCGCTCAAGCCGGGCGAGGCGGCGAAGTTCTGATGAAGGTATTCGACATTCTCGCCCGGGCGTTCATGCAGGAGGACGTCAAGGCGTGCTTCGCGCTGCTCGGTGATGCGAACATGAACTGGGCCGCGCGGCTGGCCCAGCAGGGGTGTCGCATGATCTACGTCCGGCACGAGCACTGCGCGGTTGCCGCGGCCATGGCGTACGCGCGCAAGAACCTGGACGTCGGCGTGGCGACCGTCACGTGCGGACCCGGCGTCACCCAGCTCATCACGGCGCTGCCGGCGGCCGTGCGCGCGCATCTGCCGCTGGTGGTGTTTGCCGGCGAAGCGCCGCTGAAGAGCGGCTGGTACAACCAGGAGATCGACCAGGCTCCGCTCATCACGGCGACGGGAGCGGCGTATCACAGCCTTCACCTGCCCGAGCGCATGCCGGTCGCGATACGCGATGCCTTCCTGCAGGCGCGGCGGGAACGCCGGCCGGTGGTGGTCGGCGTGCCGTTCGATCTGCAGAACCGGGCCTGGGAGGGTTCGACGAACCTGCCGAAGCCCTCGCGCGAGCTCCTGCCGCGCCTCGCGCCGCTACCGCCGCACCCCGACGACGTGGCGCGCGCCGCGACGTTGCTCGCCGGCGCCGAGCGTGTCGTCGTCCTCGCCGGCCTGGGAACGGTCGAGGCGGGCGCCGCTGCCGCCTGCAGGGCGCTGGCGGCCAGGACGGGCGGACTCCTGGCGACGACGCTCCCCGCGCGAGGCCTGTTCCATGACGATCCGTTCTGCATCGGCATTTCGGGCAGCTACACGCCCGAGGTCGGCCTCGAGTACCTGGCGCAGGCCGACTTCGTCGTCGCGGTCGGCTGCTCGCTCGCCTACCACGCGGGGGGTGGCGGCCAGCTCTGGCCGAAGGCGAAGATGCTGCAGATCGACATCGACCCCGTCGCGGTCAGCCAGGGGCAGGAGGTGGCGCGCCATCATCTGCGCGCCGATGCCCGCCTGGGTGTGGAAGCGCTGACCCAGGTCCTGCCGGCGCGCAGCCAGAGCTGGCGGAGCGACGCGATGGCGGCTCGCATCCGCGACTCGAAGCCAGACAGCCACGTCTTCGACATCGCGCCGGGGTTGCTCGATCCCCGGGACGTCGTCGCGGCGCTCGAGAAAGCCCTGCCGAGCGACTGGGAGACCGTGAATTCCAGCGGCCATTGCTCCTGGTTCTTCGCCCAGATGCCCTCGCGCCCGCAGGAGAAGTTCCTCTCCATCCGCGAGTTCGGCGCGATCGGCAACGGCATCTCCTTCGCCATGGGCGTGGCGGCGGCGCGCCCCGGACATCCGGTGGTGCTGTTCGATGGCGACGGGAGCCTGATGATGCATGTGCAGGAGCTTGAAACCATCAAGCGCCACGGGCTGAACGTCCTGATCGTCGTCATGAACGACGGCGCCTACGGCTCCGAAGTGCACAAGCTCCGGGCGGAAGGCATGCCCGACGAGGGTTCCGTGTTCGGCTACTGCGACTTCGCGGCCATCGCGCGCGGATTCGGGCTCCCCGGAACGAGGGTCGCCGACCTCACGGAATTGCCGAAGCTCGTGACGGAATTCTCTGCCGGCGGCGGCGCCGCGGTCTGGGACTTCCACGTCTCGGACAAGGTCGTGTCACCAACCATGCGCCGCACCCATACCCCGAAAAAATAGGAGGAAACATGCGAACCGCCGTCGCTCTTCTGATTCTCGTCTTTTCCCAAAGTGCTTTTGCTCAAGCCTGGCCTGCCAAGCCGATCCGTCTCCTCGTGCCGTTCGCGCCCGGCGGCACCAGCTCCATCGTCGCGCGCTCGATCGCCGCGGAGATGGAGAAGGGCCTCGGCCAGTCGATCGTCATCGACAATCGCCCCGGTGGCGGCGGCAACGTCGCGATGCAGGAGGCGGCGCGCGCCGAGCCCGACGGCTACACGCTGATCATCGGGCACATCGGCACGCTGGCGGTGAACCCGTTCATGTTCGAGAAGCTGCCGTTCGACACCAACGCGGACTTCGCCGCGGTGTCGCTGCTCGCGAAGGTGCCGAGCATCTACGTCGTGCACGCCGACGTCCAGGTCAAGGACCTGCGCGACCTGGTGGCGATGGCCAAGGCGCACCCGGGCAAGCTCTACTACGGCTCGGCCGGCGTCGGCAGCGCCGGGCACCTCGCCATCGAGTACTTCAAGCTGGTGGCGGGCCTCGACATCGTGCACGTGCCTTACAAGGGCACCGGCCCGAACCTGGTCGACCTGGTCGCCGGGCGCACGCACATGACCGCCGCCGGCACCCCCGCGCTCATGCCGCACGTGAAGGCCGGCAAGCTGCGCGTCGTCGCCGTGGGCAACCCGCAGCGCCTACCGACGCTCCCGGACGTGAAGACGGTGGCCGAGCAGGGCTATCCCGGCTTCGAGACCACGCAGTGGTACGGGCTCAACGCGCCGGCGAAGGTGCCGGCGGCGATCATCAAGCGCCTGTCGGAGGAGGCCGCGAAAGCCGCGCGCGTGCCGTCGGTGAAGGAGCGCTTCGCGCACGACGATGCCGAGGCCGTCGGCTCGACGCCGGAAGAGTACGCGCGCTTCATCACCGAGGAGCAGAAGCGCTGGGGCGAAGTGGTGCGCAAGGCCAACATCAAGGCCAACTAGATGGACCTCCAGCTCGCGGGCAGGACCGCCCTGGTGACGGGCGCCTCGGCCGGCATCGGCCGGGGCATCGCCCTCGCGCTCGCCGTGGAGGGCGTGAAGCTCGCGGTGACGGCGCGCCGGCGCGATCGCCTCGAGGCGCTGGCGAAGGAGGCCGGTGCCGCGATGACGATCATCGAGGAGGACTTCATGCGCGAGGGCGCGCCCGCCGCGATCGCGAAGGCCGCGCTGGCCGGCCTCGGCACGGTCGACATCCTGGTGAACAACGCCGGCGGCTCGCGGGCCTTCAAGCTCGACGCCAGCGAGGCGCAGTGGGAAGAGGCGCTCACGCTCAACTTCACGCGCCAGCGCCAGCTCGCCCACGCGCTGCTCGGGCCGATGATGGCGAGGAAGTGGGGCCGCATCGTCAACATCACCGGCAAGAGCGAGCCGGAAGGCATCAACGGCGCGTTCGCGGCCAAGGCGGCGATGCATGCCTGGGCGAAGGGCCTGTCGCGCGAGGTCGGCAGGCACGGCATCACCGTCAACTGTATCCCGCCGGGGCGGATCATGAGCGAGCAGATCGAGCGCAACTACACGCCCGAGTACCGCCAGTGGCAGTCCGAGCACGAGATCCCGGTCGGCGAATACGGCCAGCCGGCCGACATCGCCAACCTGGTCTGCTTCCTCGCCTCGCCGCGTGCCCGCTACATCACCGGCGCCGTGATTCCCGTCGACGGCGGCCTGCGCCGCTACCAGTTCTAGCCGACTGAAAAATAGGGACAGACCCCATTTTTCTCAGATGAGAAAAATGGGGTCTGTCCCCAATTCTCTAGACCCAGACCTGGAGCACGTAGTCGTACGCCGCCTGGGCGTTGGTCATGTCCACGCGCTGCAGCTTGATCTTGTAGCCGGTCTTCGTCTTCTTCAGGTGGTGGGTGTACTGGCCGGCGAAATGGCGCACGTCGTCGCGGCGCAGCTCCATCATGTGGAAGCGGGATTTCACCTCGACGTCGCCATTGGGTCTTGCTTTCGTGACGACGACATTTGAAACGACGTGGTTGGTCTCCCAGAGCGGGCGCTGCGACCAGGCGTCGGGGTGCAGGACGCGGTTCATGCGCACCGTCATCAGGTTCTTGTCCTCGGCGAAGATCGCCGGCTGGCCGTCCCAGGTCGTGTACGAGCGATCGGGGGGCATCCAGTAGATGCCCTCGGGCGTGAAGAGGTCGATCCAGTCCTGCCAGCGCTTGGTGTCCAGCAGATCCGACTGCCGGTACAGGAACTGCTCGATGGCGTGCTGTTCCTTCATTTCATGTACTCCGCCCAGGCCTGCATCTGGTTGCGCATCGGCGCCTCCGACGTCCCCTGATTGGGCGCGCTGGAAATCTCGCCGTCCTTCACGATGTCGTGGCCGTGGTGGCGCGCGAAGCTCACCCAGTCGCCGCCGTCGGACGCGAGCCCCTGGTGGCATTTCCAGAAGTTCTCCAGGTCGTCGGCGTTGATCAGCGTGGCGGGCGAGTTGACGAGGTTGTAGTACGCGAGCGAGCGGCGGTAGATCGCCTCCGGCGCGCCCTTGAGGCGGAAGTGCCAGATC
>DASZQH010000178.1:0-5413 GCA_035549805.1 Burkholderiales bacterium | reverse complement strand
CGCGTCGGAGATCCCGCTCGAGTGGCTGCTCAAGCAGGTCGAGCTCAACCTCACCGAGGAGCAGAAGAAGCAGATCGAGGCGCTCGGCGGCTGGGAGAAGCTCATGGAGACGCTCAAGCAGCGCCTCGAGGAGCAGAAGGGGCGCCACCAGGGCGGCAACAAGTGGATCGGCACCGGCGGCACCTCCCCCTTCGGCGCCTACGGCTACAACCCCGAAGGCGTGCGCATCGGCCAGGACAAGTCGCGCAACCGCAGCGCGGTGAAGGTGTGGGACCAGCGCGAGTACCGCAACCTCGACGACTCCGTCGAGCTGGGAACGCGCAACATCAAGGTGGCCCTGCGCCGCCTGCGCAAGTTCGCGCGGGAAGGCGCGCCGGA
This sequence comes from Burkholderiales bacterium, assembly GCA_035549805.1. Classification (GTDB taxonomy): domain Bacteria; phylum Pseudomonadota; class Gammaproteobacteria; order Burkholderiales; family SG8-39; genus SCGC-AG-212-J23. The sequence continues at coordinate 5,035 of DASZQH010000178.1, read as the reverse complement.
CGAGTTCGACCTGGAAACGACGATCGGCCAGACGGCGCGGAAAGCGTACCTGGACATCCACATGCGCCCGGAGCGGCGCAACGCCATCAAGGTGCTGATGCTGATGGACATCGGCGGCACGATGGACGACCACATCCAGCTCGCCGAGGAGCTGTTCTCCGCGGCGAAGACCGAGTTCAAGCACCTCGAGTTCTACTACTTCCACAACTGCCTCTACGACTTCGTGTGGAAGGACAACCGGCGCCGCCATTCGGAGCGCACGCGCACCTGGGAGCTGCTGCACAAGTACGGCCACGACTACAAGGTGATCTTCGTCGGCGACGCGACGATGAGCCCCTACGAGATCCTGCAGCCCGGCGGCTCGGTCGAGTACTTCAACGAGGAGCCCGGCGCGGCGTGGATCAAGCGCTTCACCGACGTCTACTCGAAGTGCATCTGGCTCAACCCCGAGCCGGAAGAGATCTGGAACTACCGCCAGTCCATCGGCATCGTGAAGGAGCTGATGGGCGGGCGCATGTATCCCACCACCCTCTCCGGACTCGAGCGGGCGATGAAGGCGCTAGCCAAGTAGGTACGCGGCCTAGCGCATCCCGTCTTCGCGCTCGAGCGTGCGCTCCGCCTTCTGTGCGTCGCTCTTGCCCTGGAACTGCGCCCAGTACTGCGCGTAGATCTGCTGCATGCGGTCCTTCTCCTTCGCCATCCACGCGTCGCGCTCGGCCGGGATCGGCTCGACGCGCTTGGTGTCGGCGATCCACTTGCGGAACTCCGGCATCGAGGTGTTGTACGCGGCCGTGGGGTGCACCTTGATGGGCGTGGGGATCATGCCGCCGCTGCCCCAGTTCGGCCGCACGATCGAGTAGTACGTCTTGCCGGCCTCGAGGTCCCCCAGCATGAAGTCGGCCGCGGTGCCGTACGCCATGAACGTCTTCTTCCCCGGCGTGGTTTCGTGGACGATCTTGTAGCCGTGCGAGAGGCTGCCGATGTACTGGAGGCGCCCGTTCTCCACCTCGAACAGGTCGGCGCCGATGGCCCCGGCCACGATCGAGGTGCGCATGAACACCACCTGCACCTTGCCCGCCGCCGCCGGGCGGACTTCCTGCGACGCGGACGGCACCATCATGCTCGAGGCGCACCCGCCCAACGCGAGTGCAGCCAGGACGACAGCCGCGACGATTGCCTTGCTCATAGTCTCCCCCTCCCCTGATGTTCGCCGGATGACGAGCCGCTAAGGTAGCTCAGTCCAGCTCTGCGGTGAACTGGCGCTCGCCTTGCGGCGCGATCTGCACGTCGAAGTAGATGCGCCCGATCTCGCGCCCGTCGCCGGTCTCGATCTGCACCCGCCAATCCCCGAACGGGTAGTTCGTCTTGAAGGCGTAGCCGCGGAAGCCCTCCTCCCGGCCGCCGACGATCCTGATCGGGATCGTGTCCTGCAGCGCCCAGCCGCGCTTCTCGTCCTTCCAGAACCAGCGCATCTGCACCTGGTCGGCGAAGCGGCCCGGGGAGAAGATGCGGAAGTAGACGAAGAGACGGTCGCCGCCCTGGGCGCGGAACCACTGGTCGCCGTGGTGCCAGAAGCGCCAGGCCGGCCGTTCGTGCGTGAGCACGTAGCCCTCGTTCGTGCGCTCGACGCCGTGATACACGCCCATGAACGGAATCGAGAGCGGCACCGGCGGGATCAGGCGGAAGAAGTAGAAGATCAGGAAGACGAGGAGCACCGAGCCGAGGGGGACCAGGACCTCGCGCCGCGCGCGCAGCCAGAGCCCCAGCGCGAGCAGCGGCAGCGCGCCGAGCGCCATCGAGAGGAGGAAGTTGAAGACGCCGATCGAGCCGGTCGCGACCGGCGTCAGCGCAGCCGAGAACGCGAGCCAGCACAGCGCCAGCAGCGCGAACTTGAACGGCAGCCCGAGGCGCTGGAAGCGCGGCAGCTCGTTCGCCACCAGCAGCCCCGCGAGCACCGCCATGAAGCCGAACGAGACCAGCAGCGACGAGCTCTTGAAGAAGAACAGCGTGTACCCGCTCAGCAGCGACCCGAGCAGGAAATGCAGCAGCGCGTTGCGCCACTCGTAGTAGAACCGCGAAATCGGGGACGGGTACCGATCTCCCGCCATGCCATCCGACGACTGTCCCCCGTCCGGGGAGATCGGTACCCGTCCCCGATCTCGGAGCTGGTGGAGGAGGATCGCGGTGACGACGGCGAGGTAGCCGGCCTGCTGGGCGATCGTCAGCCAGGAATCGATCCGGCCGAGCGTGACGATGTCGAACAGGAAGCCGGCGACGAAGAAGCCGGCCGCGAGCCGGCGCTCGTGGCGGGCGGCGAACGCGGCTAGTTCAGCGCGCAGGAACCGGGGCCGCCCGGATGGCCGCAGCTGCCGCAGGGCGAAGGCGCCGCGTCAACCGTGCTGCCGCTCGTCTGCGAGGCGAAGACCGAGAGCTTCTTCTCGAGGTCGGTTCCCGCGCACTGCGTGCACGCGGGCGTGTCGGAGGCCCGCACCAGCGTCTCGAACTCGTGGCCGCAGCCGCGGCAGGCGTATTCGAAGATCGGCATGGCGGGGGATTGTACTAAAGCATTTCGTTCGGTCCGAGCACGCCCACCTTGCGCAAGGTGTCGATGACCCAGGGCATCACCAGCTTGCCCTCCTTCACTTCCTTCGCACGGGCAACTTCGGCGTCGACCTTGGCCTGCGCGCCTGCGATCACCTGCTCCGCCTCCTCCCTGCGCAGGACCACCACGCCGTCGGCATCGCCGACGATCAGGTCGCCGGGATTGACGGTGGTGCCGCCGACCGAGATCGGGATGTTGATGCGGCCGGGGACGCCCTTCTGCGGGCCGTTCGGGTTGCAGCCGGCGGCGAAGATCGGCCAGTCGCCCTGCGCGCACTCGTCGGTGTCGCGCACCGCGCCGTCGATGACGAAGCCGGCGATGCCCGCGGCCTTCGCGTGCGCCGCCATCAGCCCGCCGGTCAGGGCGCAGGAGAGGTCGCCCTTGCCGTCCACCACGATCACGTCGCCCGGCTTCGCGAGCAGCAGCGCGGCGTGGATCATCAGGTTGTCGCCCGGGCGCACTTCCACCGTGTAGGCCGGCCCCGCCACCTTCATCGATTTGGAGAGCGGCTGGATGCGCCCGCCGAGCGTGCCGCGGCGCCCCGCCACGTCGGCGAGGATGGCGGCGGGAAACTTGCGCGCGGCCTCGACGAGCTTCGGCGAGACGCGCTGGATGTCCTTCACGATGTACGGGTTGCTCACTGAGCTGCTCCTTTGGTTTTCAGGCGCGGATAGGCGCGCCTCGCGTTGCTTTCGAAGATCTTCCGCTTCTCGGAAGGCGCAATCTTACTTTGGTCGATGTAGCGCCGCGTATCGTCGAAGTAGTGTCCCGTCTCGGGATCGATGCCCTGCACCGCGCCGACGATCTCCGAGGCGAACAGGATGTTCTCCGCGGGAATCACCTTCAGCAGGAGGTCGATGCCGGGCTGGTGGTAGACACAGGTGTCGAAGAACACGTTCTTCAGCAGGTGCTCGGCGAGCGGCGGCTTCCTCATGTCCTGGGCGATCCCGCGGTAGCGGCCCCAGTGGTACGGCACCGCCCCGCCGCCGTGCGGAATCACCAGGCGCAGCATCGGGAAGTCCTTGAAGAGGTCCCCCTGGATGAGCTGCATGAACGCCGTGGTGTCGCCGTTGATGTAGTGCGCGCCCGCGGCGTGGAACGCCGGGTTGCACGACATGCTGACGTGCACCATCGCCGGCACGTCGAGCTCCACCATCTTCTCGTACAGCGGGTACCAGTAGCGGTCGGTGAGCGGCGGCGAGGTCCAGTGCCCGTCCGACGGATCGGGATTGAGGTTGCAGCCCACGAAGCCGAGCTGCTCGACGCAGCGCGCGAGCTCCGCGACGCAGCCGTGCATGTCCGCGCCGGGCGACTGCGGAAGCTGGCACACCGCCGCGAAGCTCTGCGGAAAGAGCCCGCAGACGCGATGGATCATGTCGTTGCAGGCCTGCGTCCAGTGCCGGCTGGTCGTCTCCGTGCCGATGTGGTGCGCCATGCCCGCGGCGCGCGGCGAGAAGAGCGTGAGGTCGACGCCGCGCTTCTTCTGGATCGCGAGCTGGTTGGTCTCGATCGTCTCCCGGATCTCGTCATCGGAGACGGTGAAGTCCGGCTTCAGCTCGAGATCCCTGAGCTGCCTTTCGCGGAAGTCGATGAGGGCGCGCGGCGCCGTGGTGTAGTGCCCATGGACGTCGATGATCATTTCAATGCGGAGACGATCGCGTCACCCATCTCGCGCGTTCCGACCTTGCGCGTGCCCGGCTGCGCGATGTCCGCGGTGCGATAGCCCTTCGCCAGCACCGCCCTGACGGCTTTCTCGATCCGCGCCGCGTCCTCGCCGCGCTGGAAGCTGTAGCGCAGCAGCATCGCGGCCGACATCACGGCGGCGATCGGGTTCGCGACGTCCCTGCCGGCGATGTCGGGCGCCGAGCCGTGCACCGGCTCGTAGAGGCCCTTGCGGTTCTCTCCCAGCGATGCCGACGGAAGCATGCCGAGCGAGCCGGTGAGCATCGCCGCGGCGTCGGACAGGATGTCGCCGAACATGTTGCCGGTGACGATGACGTCGAACTGCTTCGGCGCGCGCATGAGCTCCATCGAGGCGGCATCGACGAAGAGATGCCGGAGCTGCACGTCGGGGTACTCCTTGCCGACGCGTGTCACCGTGTCGCGCCAGAGCTGCATCGTCTCGAGCACGTTGGCCTTGTCCACGGAGCAGAGCTTCTTGCGCCGCTCGCGGGCCGCCCTGAAGCCGACGTGCGCGATGCGCTCGATCTCCGGCTCGGAGTAGCGCATGGTGTTCACGCCGACCTTCCTGCCGTCCGGGCCGGTCGAGACGCCGCGCGGCTCGCCGTAGTAGATGTCGCCGTTCAGCTCGCGCAGGATGATGAGGTCGAGCCCCTCCACCACCTCGCGCTTGAGGGTCGAGGCATCGACGAGCTCCGGGAAGAGGAACGCCGGGCGGAAGTTGGCGAAGAGCGCGAGCTCGCGGCGCAGCGT
>DASZQH010000177.1:0-2719 GCA_035549805.1 Burkholderiales bacterium | reverse complement strand
TCCTTCCCGGTGAGGAGCTGCAGGGCGCGGCGCCGGTTCTCGAGGTCGTTCTGCGCCGCGATCTCCTGGGCGCCGGCGAGGTCGAAGCGCGCCTGCGCCTCGTGCGTGTCGGTGATCGTGGCGGTGCCGACCTCGAAGTTGCGCTTTGCCTGGGCGAGCTGCTCGGAGATCGCCGCCTTCTGCGCTCGCACCAGCCCGAGGGTGTCCTGCGCGGCGAGGACGTCGAAGTACGCCTGCGCCACGCGCAGCACCAGGTCCTGCGCCGCCTGGCCGAACACCGCCTCGGCCTGCTTCACCTGGAACTCGGCCTGGTCGTACTGCAGCCAGTTCTGCGGGCGGAAGAGCGGCTGGGCCAGGGTGAGCGTGTAGCCGACGATGCTCGGATTGCGCGTGAAGTCGGGCACCACCGCCGGATTGCGCGACTCCGAGTCGATGCGCTGGCGCGTCGCATTGGCCGCGAGGCTGGCGCTGGGCAGGATGAGCGCGCGGCCCTGGACGAGCCGCTCGCGCCCCGCCTCGACGTTGTGGCGCGCCGCCGAGAACGTGGCGTCGTACTTCAGCGCGTCGCGATAGACCTGAAGGAGATCCTGCGCCGCCGCCGGGGCGGCGCAGAGGAGCAGGGCGGGGAAGAGGAGCCGGGCGCGCACAGTTCTAGTAGACCGGCATCGACGGATCGACCGTCTTTGCCCAGGAATCTACGCCCCCCGCGAGGTTGTGGACCTTCGCATGGCCGTTCTTCTCGAGATACATCGCCACCTGCATGCTGCGCCCGCCGTGGTGGCAGATCACCACCACATCGCGCCCCTTTTGGACTTCCGCGGCGCGCGCGGGCACTTCGCCCATCGGGATGTGCGTCGAGCCGGCGATGGCGCAGGTCTGCACCTCCCAGCCTTCCCGGACGTCGAGCAGGACCGGCCGGGCGCGCGACGCATCGCCGAGCCAGGCCGCGAGCTCCCGCGGGGCGATCTGCTTCATCAGAACCGGAACCGCGGCGCGTGCGCCGCGTTCACGAGCGGCGCCAGGACGGTTTCGAAGAGCTCGGCGGTGCCGTAGCTGCCGGGCGCCATGCAGGTCACGAGCCGTGCGGTCATGGCCGGCGCTTCGCCGACCACCGCGAAAAGCCGCCCGCCCGGCGCGAGCTGCTCGCACAGGGATCCCGGCAGCACCGGCGTCGAGCCGGTGAGCACGATCACGTCGTAAGGCGCGTGCTGCGGCCAGCCGCGCGCGGCGTCGCCGACTTGCAGCGTCACGTTGTCCGCGCCGTGCCGCGACAGGTTCCGGCGCCCGACCTCGGCGAGCTTCGGGTTGATCTCCACGCTGTGGACGTGGCCGGCGCGGTGCGAGAGCAGCGCGGTCAGGTAGCCGCTGCCGGTGCCGACTTCGAGCACGCGGTCGCTCTTGTGCACGGCGAGCTCCTGGACCACGCGTGCCTCGAGCTTCGGCTGCCACATCTTCTCGCCCTCGCCGATGGGAATCTCGAGGTCGGAGAAAGCGAGCGCGCGGTGCGCTTCCGGGACGAAGCTCTCGCGCGGCACGAGGTAGAGCAGGTCGAGCACGTCCTGGTCGAGCACATCCCAGGTGCGGATCTGCTGCTCGACCATGTTGTGCCGGGCGCGCTCGAGGAACTCGGAGCCCAGGACGGGGGAATTCGCCGCGGAAATCATGAGGATGCGGATTATAATGGCTGCCTGAGTGTTAGGGGTCCTGCGCAGCTACAGGTGTAACGGCGCGGGTGAGAGAGTCCCTCATCACCTGATGCGGGTAATGCCGCCGAAGGGAAACCGAATGAACGCCAATCCGAAGTTCCTTGCCGCCACCGCCCACGTAGACGACGCAGCGATCCAGCCGCTGCCCAACTCCCGGAAGGTCTACGTCGGCCCGCTGCGCGTGCCGATGCGCGAAGTCCGCCAGGCGGATACGCCGAGCATGTTCGGCGGCGAGGCGAACCCGCCCGTCTACGTTTACGACTGCTCCGGGCCTTACACCGACCCGGCGGCGAAGATCGACATCCGCTCCGGCCTGCCGGCCCTGAGGGATCCGTGGATCCTGGGCAGGCAGGACGTGGAGATCCTCGACGGTCCGAGCTCCCGCTACGGCAGGGAACGGCTTGCGGACCCGAAGCTGGCGGAGATGCGCTTCAACCTCAAGCGGCAGCCGAGGCGAGGCAAGGGCAACGTCACCCAGATGCATTACGCCCGCCGCGGGATCATTACCCCCGAAATGGAGTTCATCGCCATTCGCGAGAACCTCCAGCGCGAGCAGTACATCGAGAGCCTGAAGGCCACGGGCAAGACCGGCGAGAAGATGCTCGAGCTGCTGATGAAGCAGCACCGGGGCGAGAGCTTCGGCGCGTCGATCCCGGCGATGATCACGCCCGAGTTCGTCCGCAGCGAGGTGGCGCGCGGCCGCGCCATCATCCCGGCGAACATCAACCATGCCGAGCTCGAGCCGATGATCATCGGTCGCAACTTCCTCACCAAGATCAACGCCAATATCGGCAATTCCGCCGTCACGTCGTCGGTCGAGGAGGAAGTCGAGAAGATGGTGTGGGCGATCCGCTGGGGCGCCGACACGGTGATGGACCTCTCCACCGGCAAGCACATCCACGAGACGCGCGAGTGGATCCTGCGCAACAGCCCGGTTCCCATCGGCACGGTGCCGATCTACCAGGCGCTGGAGAAGGTCGACGGCAAGGCCGAGGAGCTCACCTGGGAGATCT
>DASZQH010000176.1:0-10617 GCA_035549805.1 Burkholderiales bacterium | reverse complement strand
GGTGCTCGCGCAGGCGCGCACCAGCCGCGACGTGCAGCAGGAGCTGATGCGCATGCGCGCGGTGCCGTTCTCCAACCTGAACGAGCGCCTGTACCGGATCGTGCGCCAGACCGCGCGCGAGGTGGAGAAGAAGGCCGAGCTGGAGATCGAGGGCGCGCAGGTGGAGCTCGACCGCGGCGTGCTGGAGAAGATCGGCGCGCCCCTCGAGCACATGCTGCGCAACTCGCTCGCCCACGGCCTCGAGACCCCCGAGGTGCGCACCGCCGCCGGCAAGCCGGAGGCGGGCAGGATCCACATTTCGCTGCGCCAGGAGAGCAACGAGATCGCGCTCATCCTGTCGGACGACGGCGCCGGCATCGACGTCGACAAGGTCTACGAGAAGGCCCTCGCGGCCGGCCACGTGACGCCGGAGCAGAAGCTCACCGAGCAGGAGAAGATGCACCTCATCTTCGGCTCGGGCGTCTCGACCGCCGACCAGGTCACCGAGCTCGCCGGCCGCGGCGTAGGCATGGACGTGGTGCGAAACGAGATCACGTCCATCGGCGGCCGCGTCGACATCACCTCGAAGCGCGGCGCCGGCACGACGTTCACGATCTACCTGCCGCTCACCCTCGCGGTGACGCAGGTGGTCATGGTGCGGGCCGGGCAGGCCACGCTCGCCATCTCCGCAGCGATGGTGGAGAACGTTCTGCGCCTCAAGGCCGACGCGATGAGCGGCCTGTACGACCGGCGCACCGTCGAGATCGGCGATCGCTCCTACCCGCTGCACTACCTGCAGCAGCTCCTGGGCGCGGCCGGCGCGACAGAGATCCAGCCCTACAACTCGGTGCTGCTCCTCAGGAGCGGTATCCAGCGCATCGCGCTGCACGTCGACGAGCTCATCGGCAACCAGGAAATCGTGGTGAAGAGCCTCGGGCCGCAGGTCGCCCGCGTCCCCGGCGTCGCCGGCGCTACGGTGCGTCCCGACGGCTCGATCGTCCTCATCCTGAACCCGGTCCAGCTCGCGCACCAGGCGCGTCTCGCTCCGCCCAGGCCCGCGGCCGAGGCCGTCCCCGCGGTGGACGAGGTCCGCGCCGGCACCGCGGCGATCGTAATGGTGGTCGACGATTCGCTCACCGTGCGCAAGATCACGAGCCGCCTGCTCGAGCGCGAGGGCTACCAGGTCCTCACCGCCAAGGACGGGGTCGACGCGCTGCAGCAGCTCAAGGACAACCTGCCCGCGGTGATGCTGGTCGACATCGAGATGCCGCGCATGGACGGCTTCGACCTCACCAAGAACGTGCGCGCCGATCCGCGCCTCGCGAAGATTCCCATCGTCATGATCTCGTCGCGCACGGCGGACAAGCACCGCAACCAGGCGGCCCAGCTCGGGGTAAACGCGTTCCTCGGCAAGCCCTACCAGGAGGCGGAGCTGCTCCAGCACATCGTGTCGTACGTCGGCGCCGCGTCGCCCGATCGCACCCAGCTCCATTGAGCGCGCCGCAGGGGCGTAGATGAAGTTCGAGCTGCAGGAGCACATCGGCAAGTACCCGGTGGTGCGCGAGATCGGCAGCGGCGCGACGAGCCGCGTCTACCTCGCGCGCGACCCCTTCGCCGGGCGCGACGTCGCGATCAAGGTGTTCCTCTTCAACACCGAGCTCGACGCGCCCACCCAGCGCATGATGCACAAGGCGTTCCTCGCCGAGGCCTCGCTCGCCGGCAAGCTCAACCACCCGCACATCGTCGACATCTACGACGCGGTCGCCGAGCCCGACCACAGCTACGTGGTGATGGAGTACGTCCCGGGGCGCACGCTCGAGGCGCACTCGAGCGTCACCAACCTGCTGCCGATGAACAAGGTGGTGGAGATCGTCTTCAAGTGCATCCGCGCGCTCGAGTACGCCTTCCAGCACGGCGTCATCCACCGCGACATCAAGCCTGGCAACATCCTGCTCTCCGAGAAGGGCGAGACCAAGGTCGGCGACTTCGGCGCCTCCTTCGTGCAGAAGGGCTCCGAGAGCACCCAGATGACCGGCATCGGCTCGCCGGCCTACATGTCGCCCGAGCAGGTGCGCATGGAGACGCTCAACCAGCAGACCGACATCTACTCCCTCGGCGTGGTGATGTACCGCCTGCTCACCGGGCGGCTGCCTTTCGAGGCCTCCACCCAGGCGGCGCTCACCTACGCGATCCTGAACACGATCCCGGCCGCGCCCTCGACCTTGCGCCCGGACATCCCGGCGATCCTCGACCACATCGTCCTCAAGGCGCTCAGCAAGGACCTGAAGGACCGCTACACCTCCTGGCTCGAGTTCGGCAAGGACCTCACGCGCGCCTTCACCAGCCTGCATGCCCCCGGCACCGGCGCCTCCGAGTCCGAGAAGTTCAACACCCTGCGCAACATGGCGTTCTTCCAGGACTTCGGCGACGTCGCCCTCTGGGAATCGCTGCGCATCGGCAGCTGGAAGCAGCTCCCCGCCGAGCAGGTCGTGATCCGGGAAGGGGACCCCGGGGAGAGCGTCTATCTCCTCCTCGAGGGCGAAGTCGGCGTCACGCTCCTCGGCAAGCCGCTGAACACCCTCAAGCCCGGCGCCTGCTTCGGCGAAGTCCTCTATTTCACGGGCACCGCCGGCCGCCGCACCACCACCATCGTCTCCGTCACCCCGATCACCGTCCTCGAGATCAAGGCCGACGCCCTGCGCGCCGCCACCGACGCCCTCCAGGTCGCCTTCAACAAGGCCTTCATGCGCGTCCTCATCGACCGCCTCACGCAGGCCAACCTCAAGCTCGCGAAGCGATAGTCGCCCGGCCTTGCGCCGGGCGGGGGTAGGTAGTACCATCCATGTGGATGTTAAATGGATGGTGTACGGATGGCTAACCCCCTCGAAACCGAAAAGATCACGATCAACCTGGGCGTGGTCGACCTTGGCCAAGTCGACCTGCTGGTCGCCGAAGGCTTCTATGGCAACCGGACCGACTTCATCCGAACCGCCATCCGGAACCAGGTGGCCGCGCACGCGGACGTCATCAAGCAGACGGTGGCCCGGCGCACGCTGACGCTGGGTTTGCAGCAGTTCACCCGGGCCGATCTCGAGGCGGCCCGCAAGGCCGGCCACAAGCTCGACATCCGCGTGCTCGGGCTGGCGATCATCGCGAACGACGTGCCCGCCGAGCTTGCGCGCGAGACCATCGCCTCGCTCGTCGTGCTGGGCGCGCTGCAAGCCAGCCCCGCCGTCAAAGCCGCCCTCGCTGACCGGATTCTCTGAAAGGAAACGCAAGCCTTGAAACTCCCCGATCTCCTGGAGGCCACCCGCCTCGTGCGCTCCGGCAACCTCATGGACGCAACTTCGGCCATCCAGCGCGCACTCGGCGCCGGCCCCGAATCGCCTCGGCGTGCGAAGCGCGCCCCCGCGCCGCACTCCGCGCCAGGCCGCGTCGTGCACGGCGCTTTCACGAACGGCGCAGGTACGCGCAGCTACCAGGCCTACCTTCCTTCGGGCCACGCGACGCGCGGCTTGCCGCTCATCGTCATGCTGCACGGGTGCAAGCAGAACCCCGACGACTTTGCCGCGGGAACGCGCATGAACCAGATCGCCGAGGAGCTCGGCTTCGCGGTCGTGTACCCGGCGCAGTCGGGCAAGGCGAACGTTTCGGCGTGCTGGAACTGGTTCCAGGACGCCCATCAGGCGCGCGACGCCGGCGAGCCGTCGCTGATCGCGGGAATCACGCGGGAAGTGCTGTCGCGCCACGCGCTGGATGCGCGACGCGTGCACGCGGCCGGGCTGTCGGCCGGGGGCGCGATGGCGGCCGTCATGGGCGCGACCTATCCGGAGCTGTTTTCCGCGATCGGAATCCATTCCGGCCTCGGCTACGCTGCAGCGAGGGACTTGCCTTCAGCCCTCGCGGCGATGAAAGGCGCGCCCGCGACCAGGCGCCGCGCCACGCGCGCCGGGCGCATCGTCCCGATGATCGTCTTCCATGGCGATCGCGACACCACGGTGCATCCAAGCAATGGCGAGCACCCGATCACCGGAACGGTGGAAAAGACTGAAAAGGGCGCGGCCAACGGACGCACCTATACCCGCACGACGCACTGGGACGACTCCGGCAGGACGGTGCTCGAGCACTGGCTGATCCATGGCGCCGGTCACGCGTGGTCCGGCGGCAGCGCGAGCGGATCCTTCACCGACCCGCGCGGGCCGGACGCCAGCCGCGAGATGCTTCGGTTTTTCCGCGAGCAGTGGGGTAGCCGGAACGACGATTCGGTGCGTGCCCTGCGCTGATCGGCACGCATCATGCTTCGAGGAGTGTCCCACCCCGAGTTTCAAGGAATCTCCTCATGGCCAAGAAATCCCAGCGCCGGCGCAACGCCAGAAAATCGATTGCCCCACGTTCGCAGGCCGTGACCCCCGAGAGGACGGTCGCCGTCCTGCATGAGGCCGCGAGGGCCGCGAATCCCTTCGAGCCGATGGAGCGCTTCATGCAGGCCTTCATGCCGCTTGCATGGTTCCGTCCCTGGATGGAGATGCCCCACACTCCGAAGCTCGACGTGATCGACCGAGATGGATCCGTGCTCGTGCGCGCCGAGGTTCCGGGCGTGCAGAAGAGCCGCCTCGAAGTGGAGGCGAGCGATACCGCCGTGACGATCAAGGGAGAAGTCCAGCACACGGAGACCCGCGAGGACGCGGATCACTACAGGATCTCCGAGACCAGTCGAGGCGCTTTCGAGCGGACCGTGCAGATGCCGGCGGACGTCGACAGCACGAAAGCGAAGGCGACGTTCAAGGACGGCGTGCTGGAGGTGCTGCTGCCGAAGGTCGACCGCTCGCGGTCCCACCAAGTCAAGGTCTAGCGTCGAGCGCCGGCGCTAGTTCGATCGGCCGGCGCCCGGGGGTGGACAGTTCACCGGCCCCCCCGTAGTCATGAAGGACCATGAGGTCCTTCCGCTGGTGGCTCCTGTGGGTCCTGTTTGCCGCGACGCCGGAAGTGCTCGGCGCGCGGCTGGAGATCCCGCTGCGGGTACCGCTCGAGTTGGTAAGCATCCCGCTCGGGGAGGTATACCGGGAAGGGCCATGCCGCCACGTTACGCTCGATGCCCCGAAGATCGAGGCCGTCGGCGAAAACCTGAAGCTCACCAGCCCGGGCACCGGCGCGATCGGCGTCGAGCTCCTGGGCAAGTGCCAGACCGCGGGCGACTGGCGAGGCACGCTGGAGGTCACGCTCAAGCCGGGGATCGACGCGGCTGGCGTCCTTCGCGTGCGGATCGTCGATTCGAAGCTCACCGACGATCGCGGCAGTGCCTCGCCGGTGCCGCTCCTCTGGGAGCTGGGCAAGCCGCAGATTCATTCCCGCATCGAGCGCTTCGGCTACGACCTCGGTGCGTCACGCGAAGCGTTGATCGGCATGCTGCGCGGCGCGGCGCCGCCGGAGCAGGGCGCCGCGATGGAAGCCATGCTGCGCCAGATCGAGGTCGGCACCCCGCGCGTCGAGAAGACCCATGTGCTCGTGCCGGTCGCCATGGAAGTCGCCGACGCCTGGCTCGCGCCGCCGCCTCCCGCCGCGACATCCACGGCGCCGCTCACCGAAGCCGAGATGGAGGCGCTCGAGGAAGCCCTCGCGCCGTGGGACGCCTTCCTCGCCTACGCGATCCGGCAGATTGCGCGCGACGGCAAGGACCCCGCCCTGCGGCAGCGCCTCTTCACCTTGCTCCTCGACAGCCGCTACCGCCTGAGCGAGGTCCTGTCCGGCGACGTCGTGGCGACCGGCGATCCCGCGCGCGCCCTGTTCATCGAGACCTTCAACGAGCTGCGCGCGATCCTGGCCGACACCACCCGCTACACGCTCTTCATCGACGCCGGCGACGCTCTCGTTGCGCTCGAGAACGCTGCCCCCGGCCTCGGCATGCGCCTGTCCGCCGACGGCCTTCGCCAGCTCGCGCGCAGCCTGCAGCCGGGCGAGAAGGGCGATCCGCTCGCCCTAGACTGGGCCGTCGACCCCGAGCTGCGCGAGCTCTTCGACGTCCAGGAAGTCCGCGAGCCCGCGCCTCGCCCGCGCAGCAGCCTCGACTTCTTCATCAAGGTGGCCCAGGAAAAACAGAAGGCGCCCGACCCCGAGGAGATCAAGCGCTGGCTGCCGAAGGGTGATGAGCTCGCGGACTACCAGAAGGAAGTCGGCGCCGTCCTGGCCGGCGCCGCCGCCGGCGAGCTCCAGCGCACCCAGCTTCCCGCGCCCCACGCGAAGACCTACGCCTACCTGATCCCGACCACCGCGCTCATCGAAAGCTGCTGGAAGCACTACGTCGTCCGCGGCGGCAAGGCCACCTTCCTCCGCTCGCAATCCTCGAGCGTCGGCATCATGCAGATCAACCAGCGCGTCTGGCGCGGCTTCTACGACGTGCACCGCCTGCGCTGGGATCCCGCCTACAACATCGAAGCCGGCGCGCAGATCCTCATGCGCTACGTCAAGGACTACGCCATCCCCTACGCCACCAAGACCGGCAACCCCCAGCATGTCCCCCGCGCCGCCTACGCCGTCTACAACGCCGGCCCTCGCGCCGTCGGCCGCTTCGCCAAGCAACCCCCGCACCCCCGAGAAGCTCGCGTCGACGAGAAGCTGTGGACCCTCTACCAGGGAATCTCTTCCGGCGGGCAGGTCGACCTCAAGACCTGCGGCATCCGCGATCCCGGATAAGTCGGTGATAGTTCGGTGCCTGTCCCCGATCTATTTTTCGGAGAGGTTCCAAACGCCTTCCCACTGAGCGGAACCCCCGGAGCGGAGTTTGGCGACGCGCTCGAGGAAGATGGATGAGGGGCCGTCGGTGGGGACTGCTTCGAGGCAGGACTTGAAGGCGGCTTCGGCAGCGTCCCACTGGCCGGCGCGGTAGGCGGCGAGGGCGGGCTCGAAGCGCTCCCTTAGGGTCTTCTGCTCGGGGGTGAGCTGGCCTTTTTTGGCGAGGAGCTCGTAGAGGCGGACGGGCTCGTTGCGGCCGACGACGCGGACGGAGTCGAGCTCTCTGGTTTCCAGGATGTCCTGGGCGAGGCGGTGGGTATCTTCGCTGATGATGATGTCGGTCTTGTATTGCTTGTTGACGCCTTCGAGGCGCGAGGCGAGGTTCACGGTGTCGCCGATGACGGTGTAGCTGCGCGCGTCGTCGGAGCCGATGGAGCCGACGGTGACGTCGCCGGTCGAGATGCCCATGCGCACGCGCAGGACGGGGAGGCCCTGGCGGATGCCGAGGATCTCCGGGACGTCCTTGACGAATTGCTCCATGCGCACGCGCTGGTCGAGGGCGGCGAGGCAGGCGAGGCGGGCGTGCTCGGTCTCGCCGGTGAACGGCGGGCCCCAGAAGGCCATGACGGAGTCGCCGATGTACTTGTCGATGATGCCGTTCTGCGCGCGGATGGCGTTGGCCATCGTGGTGAAGTAGTGGTTGAGGAGCTTCACCAGGCCGTCGGGGGTCAGGCGCTCGGAGAGGGTGGTGAAGCCCTGCAGGTCGGAGAAGAACACGGTCATCAGGCGCCGCTCGCCGGCCTGGGGGACGCCCTGCTTGTCGATCAGGCCCTGCACGACGCGCGGGTCGACGTACTTGCCGAACATCTCCTTGATCTGCTCCTTCTGCCGCAGCTCGCCCACCATGTGGTTGAAGGAGCCGGCGAGCTGCGCGATCTCGTCGCTCGTCTTGACGTCGATCTTCACGTCGAGGTTGCCCTGCTCGACGGCGCGCGTGCCGCGCAGGAGGTCGAGGACCGGGCGCACCAGGTTGCGCGACACCCAGAAGGCGAAGACGACGCCGAGCGTGCTGGCGATGGCGGTGACGATCCAGGAGAGCCACTGCGCGCGCCGTTCCAGGTTGCGCGCATGCGCGGCGGACTCGCGGGTGCCGCTGTGGATCGCGCGCGTGACCTGGCCGATGCTGCGCGACATGTCGCGCCGGTTCTCCTCGAGCTGGGCGCGCATCGCGCCGAGCACCTGCTTGTCGGCGCTGCCGTGCTGGGTGAAGTAGTTCTCGAAGATGACGTGCAGGCGGTCGTGGTAGCGCGGGATCTCCTTCACCTGCTGCTGCAGGCCGGCGAGGAGCTTGAGCTGCGCGGGGTCGGAGAGGACGAGGTCGCGCTCCAGGGCGTCGGCGATGAGCTTGCTCGCCTGCTCCAGGCGCCGCGAGGCGCAGAGCTTGACGAACTCGTAGCTGACGAGCTGCCGGTTCGGGCCCTTCAGGTCGTTGCGCCCGGCCTTCTCGAGCGTGGCGCGCACCGAGCCGTTCTCGCAGTCCGACACGTCGGAGACGCCGCCGGCGGCGAGCTTGCGCGCTTCGGCGAAGGAGAGGTCCGGCCGGTTGTCGAGCAGGCGCTCGATCATCACCAGCTCGCGCAGCGCGTAGGTGCGCACGTCGCCCATCGACTGGTCGAGGGTGATGTAGAAGCTGGAGAGGAACTCGAGCTGCTGGCCGACGCGCCGCAGGCTGAGCGACGAGGACAGGGTGACGAAGATCATCATCACCAGCAGCGTCGCTGCGATGCCGAAGATCTTCCAGCGGATCGGCCGCCGCACGGCGGCGAGCGGCTCGCGCCGCTCCACTACGGGTTCGCGTCGGTCCATGGTTCCCGCATTGTAGGGGCTGCCTGCCGCGGCTCTCGCTGATAGGATGCGCGCGGTGAAGAAGGTCCTCAGGATCGTTGCCGTCGCGGCCGGCGTGGTGATCGGCGGCATCGCTCTCGCGATCGCCTTCGGCGGCCCGGGCACGCCGGCGCCGCTGCGCAGCATCTCCGACCCGTTCAAGGGGGTGGATTTCAGCGACCTGCCGCCGCTCGAGAAATTCATCTGCCGCGGCGGCGATCCGCTGGCGTTCCGCGAGTACAAGGCCGCCGGCGAGCCGGCGGGCAACGTGGTCCTCGTCCACGGCTCCAGCGCCCACAGCGCCAGCATGCATTCGCTTGCGAAGGCCTACGCGAAAGCGGGCTTCCGCGCCTTCTCGCTCGACATGCGCGGCCACGGGGCCTCCGGCGGGCAGGAGACGATCAAGGGCCCGAACCACCTCCAGTACGACGTCGAGGACTTCCTGAAGGCGACGCGCCTCACGGGCAACGCGACGCTGGTCGGCTTCTCCTCGGGCGGCGGCTTCGTCCTCGGCTTCGCCGGGGGGCCTCGCCAGGACCTGTTCACCGGCTACGTCCTGCTCGCGCCCTTCGTCAGCCAGGAGGCGCCGACCTACCGGCCCGACGGCGGCGGCTGGGTCAGCGTGGGGGTGCCGCGCATCATCGGGCTGGTGCTGCTGAACGCGGCGGGGATCGGCGCGTTCAACAACCTCCCGGTGCTGCGCTTCGCGGTCGCCGACGAGATGAAGAAGAATCTCACCGCGGAGTACTCCTACAGCCTGGCAATGCGCTTTCGCGCGCCGCCCGACTGGCGGCGCACGATCAGTGCGGTGCAGCAACCGATGGCGGTCCTGGTGGGCGAGAAGGACGAGCTGTTCGTCGCCGACCAGTTCGCGCCGCTCTTCGCCGAGAAGAAGATCCCGGTCACCGTCGTCCCGGGCGTGAACCACATCGGCCTCATCCTGGACGAGAGGGCTCTGCAGGCGGCTGTTTCTGCAACGGCGAAGCTGAAGCGCCCGTGAGAACCGCGGCTGTCGCGTCCATTCTCGTGCTGGCCGGTTACGCGGGCTGGGCCGGTGCCCAGGATGTGGCCGAGCGCGCGGCGGCGATGATGCGGCTGGAGAGGGAGATAAATGAGCAGCTCGCCACGCGAGCTCCCGCGAGCCCCCGTCCATTCGCGGCGTACGAGGAAGCGTGGCGCTTGAAGGTCGAGCAAGTCGGTGCACAGAGTTACCCCAGCGAGGTGCGGACGGCGCGGGGCTCGGTCCGACTCACCGTCATCGTGCGGTCGGACGGATCGGTGCAGGCGGTGACGCTCGACCGCTCTTCCGGACACCCCGTCCTCGACGATGCGGCGATGTGGATTGTCCGGCAGGCCGGCCCGTTCGCGCCTTTCCCGCCGGAGCTGGCGAAGCAGTACGACAGGCTGGCGATTACCCGGACTTGGTTCTTCGAGTAGCGGGCGCCCGCCGCGGCGCGCTCAAGGCCGGCGGCTGGCGAGGATGAGGCCGAGGCCGGAGGCGGCGACGAGGGCCATGCCGAAGAGCGCGAGCGTGTTGGGGAGCTGGCGGAAGACGAGGAAGCCGAGCACGGTGACCACGACGAGCTGCGAGTAGGCGAACGGCGCGAGCAGCGAGGCGGGAGCGTCGTGGTGGGCCTTGATGAGCAGGAAGTGCCCGACCGCGCCGAGGACGCCGATCGCCACGATCATGCCGAGGTGCAGCGGCGTCGAGGGCACGTCGAACGCGGAGGCGGGGAACGCGGCGGGGATCGCGAGGCAGGAGACCAGGCCCGGGTAGAAGAGGGTGGTGATCGGGTCGTCGTGGCCGGCGAGCTTGCGCGTGAGGAGCTGGTAGCCCGCGAAGCAGAAGGCGCAGCCGAGCGGCATCAGGTAGTACCACGAGAAGCCCGCGCCGCCGGGCTGGATGATGAGGAGCACGCCCGAGAAGCCGGCGGCGAGCGCTACCCAGGTGCGCGGCAGCACGTGCTCGCCGAGCAGCCAGCCTCCCGCGAGCGCGACCAGGACCGGGGCGACGAACGAGATCGC
>DASZQH010000175.1:0-5991 GCA_035549805.1 Burkholderiales bacterium | reverse complement strand
TTCGGGCCGACGTTCCGCGCCGAGAACTCGAACACCAGCCGCCACCTCGCCGAGTTCTGGATGATCGAGCCGGAAATTGCCTTTGCTTCTCTTCATGAAAATTCTCTTCTTGCAGAGGACCTGCTGAAGCATGTCTTCAAGACGGTGCTGGACGAAAGGCCGGAGGACATGGCGTTCTTCGACGAGCGGATCGAGAAGGGCCTCGTCGCGAAGCTGGAGGGAATCGTCGGCTCGGAGTTCGTGCGCATGGACTACGCCGAGGCGATCCGCATCCTCGAGGCGTCCAGGGAAAAGTTCGAGTTCCCGGTGAAGTGGGGCATCGACCTGCAGTCGGAGCACGAGCGCTACCTCACCGAGAAGCACGCGAAGAAGCCGGTGATCGTCATGAACTACCCCAGGGCGATCAAGGCTTTCTACATGCGGCAGAACGACGACGGGAAGACCGTCGCGGCGATGGACGTCCTCGCCCCCGGCATCGGGGAGATCATCGGCGGCAGCCAGCGCGAGGAGCGCCTCGACCGCCTCGACGCGCGCATGGACGAGATGGGCATCGACAAGGAGCACATGGCCTGGTACCGCGACCTGCGCCGCTATGGAACGGTGCCGCACGCGGGCTTCGGCCTCGGCTTCGAGCGCACCATCGCCTACGTCACGGGCCTCTCCAACGTCCGGGACGTGATCCCGTTCCCGCGCACGCCGGGCAGCGCGCGCTATTGACAGGAAATTTTTTTCGCCTGATACTAAACCACATGGTTAAGTATACGGACGACGAGCTGGACGCGATCTTCGCGGCGCTCGCCGACCGCACGAGGCGCGGCATCCTCGAGTCCCTTTCGGGTGGAGAT
This sequence comes from Burkholderiales bacterium, assembly GCA_035549805.1. GTDB lineage: Bacteria > Pseudomonadota > Gammaproteobacteria > Burkholderiales > SG8-39 > SCGC-AG-212-J23. The sequence goes on along the minus strand of DASZQH010000175.1, from coordinate 5,146 downwards.
CTTGCTGTGAGCGAGCTCGCGGCCCCGCACGAGATGTCGCTGCCCGGCTTCATGAAGCACCTGCGGGTGCTGGAAGACGCGGGCCTCGTGCAGCGGACGAAGGAGGGGCGGGTGGTGAGCTGCGGCCTTTCCGCGAAGCCGATGCAACCCGCCGCGGCATGGATGTCGAAGTACGAGAAGTTCTGGACCGAGCGGCTCGACGCCCTCGGCCGCTACCTGTACCAGCAAGAGGAGCTGCAGACTTGGAAAACACCCGCACCGACGAGCCCTTCCTCGCGATCGAGCGCACCTACCCCGTCGCGCCGGAGAAGGTCTGGCGCGCGTGGACCGACCCGGAAGCGCTGAAGCGCTGGTGGGCGCCGCGGCCGGACCATCGCGTGTCGCTCTGCGAGCTCGACGTGCGGGTCGGCGGGCGCTTCCGCATCGTCTTCGGGCCCGAGGGCGGCGAGCAGAACGAGTGCGCGGGCGAGTACCTCGAGGTGGAGCCGAACCGCCGCCTCGTGTTCAGCTGGCACTGGCCGCGCTCGACGCCCGAGCGCGTGTCGCGGATCGCGATCACGTTCCTGCCGAGCGCGGGCGGCACGGAGCTCGTGTTCCGCCACGACCGGTTCTACGACGCGGCGGCGCGCGACAACCACCTGCGCGGCTGGACCGCCGCGTTCGGCGGGCTCGACCGGTACATCCAATCCCTTTGAAAGGAGACTCGGAATGGCCTACGTGGACGGATTCCTGCTCGCAGTGCCGAAGAAGAACAAGGCGAAGTACCTGAAGCTGGCCCGCCTCGGCGGCAAGATCTGGATGGAACACGGCGCGCTCGCCTACGTCGAGGCGGTCAACGACGACGTCAAGCCGGGCAAGTGGACGTCTTTCCCGCAGGCGGTGAAGCTCAAGAAAGGCGAGGACGTCTGGTTCTCGTACGCGGTCTACAGAAACCGCGCGCACCGCGATCGCGTGATGAAGAAGGTGATGGCCGACAAGCGCCTGCAGATGTCCATGAAGAACATGCCGTTCGACGGCAAGCGGATGATCTGGGGCGGCTTCAAGGCCGAAGTCGCGCTATGAGAGTCCTGGGGGTCGCCGCCGGCGTCGTCGCGCTCGCCATCGCGGCGCTCCTCGCCTACGCGGCGACGCGGCCGGACGACTTCCGCGTGCAGCGCTCGGCCACCATCCAGGCGCCGCCCGAGAGGATCTACGCGAACCTCGCCGACTTCCAGCGCTGGCCCGCGTGGTCGCCGTGGGAGAAGCGCGACCCGCAGATGAAGCGCACGATGAGCACGCCTTCCTCGGGGAAGGGCGCGACCTACGCCTGGCAGGGGAACAAGGAGGTGGGCAGCGGCCGGATGCGGATCGTCGACGCGCAGGAGGCGAAGCGCCTGGGCATCAAGATCGATTTCCTCGAGCCGTTCGAGGCGCACAACGACGTCGAGTTCACGCTGCGGCCGAAGGACGGCGGCACCGAGGTGACGTGGGCGATGCACGGTCCGGCCACGCTCATCACCAAGCTGATGGGCCTGTTCTTCAGCATGGACGCGATGATCGGGCGGGATTTCGAGGCCGGCCTCGCCAGCCTCAAGGCCGTGGCGGAGAAATGAGGCCGCGATGAGCGCCGTGGAAGCCACAGAAGTGCTCGTCGAGATCACCCGTACCTTCGCGGTGCCGCGCGAGCAGGTGTTTCGCGCGTGGACCGAGGCGGCGCGCCTCATGCAATGGTTCGCGCCGAAGGGGTTCGCGGTGGTTTCCTGCGACGCGGCCCCCGGCGCGGGCGGCGCGTTCCGCGTCTGCCTGAGGTCGCCGCAGGGCCTCGACTACTGGGTGCGTGGCACCTACCGCGAGGTCGAGGCGCCGGAGCGGCTGCTGCTCGCCTGCATCGCGGAGGACCACGCCGGCGTGCCGCGGCTGGAGGAACGCGTCGAAGTCAGGCTGGAAGCGCGCGGCGACGCTACGGAGCTGCATCTGCGCGCTTCCGCGCGCGCGCTCAATCCCGAGGCCGACGCGATGGTGCGCGCGATGCCGGGTGTCTGGGCGCAGACCATCGACGCGCTGAGCAAGCACCTTTTGCGGAAAACGTGAGCAGTCCCCGCGCGCGGTGTCGAAATCGGCGCGAGCCGTTCGACTAGCCGGCGGATCAACCACTTAGGAGAGCGCCATGAAGCGACCCGAAGGCATGCATTCGGTCACCCCGCACCTCATCTGCCGCGGCGCGGCGGATGCGATCGAGTTCTACAAGAAGGCGTTCGGCGCCAAGGAGCAGGCGCGCCTGCCCGGCCCGGACGGCCGGATCATGCACGCGGCGGTGCTGATCGGAGACTCGACCGTGATGCTGGTCGACGAGATGCCGGAGTGGGGCGTGCTCAGCCCGAAGTCGCTCAACGGCTCGCCGGTCACGATCCACCTCAACGTCGACAACGCCGACGCGTTCGTCGAGCGCGCCGTCAAGGCCGGCGCGAAGGTCACCATGCCGGTGGAGGACCAGTTCTGGGGCGACCGCTACGGCAAGATCGAGGACCCGTTCGGCCACAGCTGGTCCGTCGCCCATCCGGTGCGCGAAGTGAGCATGGAAGAGGCGCAGAAGGCCATGCAGGCGATGGCGGCGAAGTGCAATGGATAGGCACGATCGCTACGGCTGGGCGATGGTCGCGATCGGCGCGCTGATGGGCTGCGTCGCCGTCGGCGCCCTGATGTCGCTCGCGGTGTTCCTGCAGCCGATCACCGACGCGACCGGCTGGACGCGCACCGGCGTGTCGAGCGCGATGACCGTCAGCTTCCTCGTCATGGGCGTCGCCGGCTTCGCCTGGGGCGCGCTCAGCGACCGCTTCGGCACGCGGCCGGTGGTGCTCGCCGGCGCGGTGCTGCTCGGCCTGGGTCTCGTGCTCGCGAGCCGCGCGACGAGCCAGCTCGGGTTCGTGCTGGCGTACGGCGTGCTCGTCGGCCTCGCCTCGGGCAGCTTCTTCGTGCCGATGATGTCGGTCGTCGCGGCCTGGCTGCCGCGCCGCACGGCCCTGGCCGTCTCGCTCGCGTCGATGGGCGTGGGCGTGGCGCCGATGACGATCTCCCCGTTCGCGGCGTGGCTGCTGCAGACCACCGACTGGCGCAGCGCGCAGCTCACGATCGGCCTGATCGCCTGGGGGTTGTTGCTCCCGGCCGCCTTCCTCGTTCGCCGCGCACCGACGTCTTCGCCTTCTCATGAAAGAAAAGAGACGCCGGTGAAGGCGGGCGAGGCGTTGCGTTCGATGCCGTTCATCGTCCTCGCGCTGACTTTCTTCGCCTGCTGCGCCACGCACGCCGGGCCGATCTTCCACACCATCAGCTATGCCGTCGCGTGCGGCCTGCCGATCATGACGGCGGTGTCGGTCTACAGCGTGGAAGGCCTCGCCGGCCTCGGCGGGCGCGTGGTGCTCGGCATCCTCGGCGACCGCCACGGCGCGAAGCGCGTGCTGATCGGCGGCCTGTTCCTGCAGGCGCTCGCCGCCGGCGCGTTCGTCTTCGCGCGCAGCCCGGGCGAGTTCTACGCCGTGGCGACGGTGTTCGGCTTCGCCTACGGCGGCGTGATGCCGCTCTATGCCGTCCTCGCGCGCGACTATTTCGGCCAGCAGATCATGGGCACGGTGCTCGGCGCCGCGGCGATGGTGTCGAGCCTGGGCATGGCGCTCGGGCCCTCGATCGGCGGCTGGATCTTCGACACCGCCGGCAACTACACCTGGCTCTACGTCGGCTCGCTCGCGATCGGCCTCGGCGCCGCCGCGATCGCCTTCGCCTTCCCCTCTCCCCAACCCAGGACGGCACTCGCGACATGAAGAAGACCTACACCGGCAGCTGCCATTGCGGCCGCGTGCGCATCGAGGCGGACCTCGATCTCTCGAAGGGCACGGCGCGCTGCAACTGCTCGATCTGCACGAAGACCCGCACGTGGATGACGTTCACCGGCGCCGACGGGTTCCGCCTCGTCGCCGGCAAGGAAGAGCTGCGCGACTACCAGTTCGGCGCCATGAAGCTTCACCACCCGTTCTGCAAGCACTGCGGCGTGCGCCTCTTCGCCCGCGGCGTGGATGCGAAGGGAAACGACACCTACGCGGTGCGCCTCTCATGCCTCGACGACGCCGTCCCGGAGGAACTGCTCGCCGGGCCGGTGCAGTTCTTCGACATGCGCCACGACACTCCGCAGCCGCCCGCGGAGACGCGCCACCTCTGAAGCCCGTCTTCGTTTGCGCGCACGGCGCGGGGGGGCACAAGGACGACCGCAGCATGCTCGCCCTGGCGGAGGCGCTCGCGCCGATGCTGGAGGTGGTGCGGTTTGATTTCCCTTATCGCGTGAAGGGTTCGAGACGCCCGGACGCCATGCCCGTTCTTCAGGAAAGAATTCGGGAAGAAGCGGAAAAAGCGAAAGGCCGCGTGTTCTTGGGTGGCCGGTCGATGGGCGGGCGAGCGGCGTCCATGCTGGCGGCGGAAGGCTTCGCCTGTGCCGGGCTCCTGCTGTTCGCGTACCCGCTGCATCCCGCGGGACAGCCGGAAAAGCTGCGCACGGCACACCTGGCGCGGATCGAGGTGCCGGTGCTGTGCTTCAACGGAACCCGCGACGAGCTTTGCGATCGCACGCTGATGGAAAAATCCACTGCGGGACTGCGGGGTTGGACGCAGCACTGGCTGGACGGCGCCAGGCATTCTTTCAGCGATTCCGGAACCATGGACGAGGTGGCGCGCGTGACGGCGGCATGGTTGCGGGACTGTACGGATATACAGTAAATTCGCGCATGGCCCGCGACACGCGCAAGCTCAGCGTCACGATCGAGCGCCCCGCCGGCGAGGCGTACGCGTTCCTCTGCGTGCCGGAGAACTTCCGCAAGTGGGCCTCGGGCGTCGGCGACAACCCGGTGCGCTTCTCCGAGCGCAACGCGCACGGCGTGCTCGACCATGCGGTGCGCACCGCCGAAGGCACCGAGGTCTACGTGCCGTTGCGCGTCATCCCGAGGGGAAAGCGCTGCAGCCTGGAGCTGACGCTGTTCCGCCAGCCCGGGATGACAAATGAAAGATTCGCGTCCGATACCGAGTGGGTCATGCGAGACTTGCTCGCCGCCAAGCGACTCCTCGAAGCAACCCCTTGATCCAGATTTCCGGCCTCGCCAAGACCTACGCCTCCGGGCTGCAGGCG
>DASZQH010000174.1:0-7717 GCA_035549805.1 Burkholderiales bacterium | reverse complement strand
TCCCGCCCCAAGGAGCGACGACGCCGGGAGCCGCCCGGCCACCTTCGACTACGACCCGAAAGGCATACCCGATTTACTGAAATAGAGGAACGCATGAAAAACACCATCCACTTCGTACTGCAGGCGAAGGGCGGCATCGGCAAGTCCTTCGTCAGCACGCTACTGGCGCAGCACGTGCTCGCGGAAACCGGCGCCGTCCGCTGCTTCGATACGGACCAGGAAAACACCACGTTCACGCACTATGGCGCGCTCAACGTTCATCACGTCGTCGTAACGAACGGCTCGCGCCTCATCGACCCGAAGAAGTTCGACGGACTCATGGAGACGCTGCTGACCGAGGAAGGCAACTTCGTCATCGACACGGGCGCCAACACGTTCTCCAACTTCCTTGCCTACATGGTCGAGAACGACGTGTTCCCGATGCTCGAGGACGCCGAAAAGACGACTTACATCCACACCATCGTCGGCGGTGGCGACACGCTTGCCGATACGGCGAACGGTTTCCACGCCATCGCGCAGAAGGTCAATGGCACACGCCTGGTGCTCTGGTTCAACGAGCACTTTGGCGAGATCAGGACCGCCGAAGGCAAGCCGTTCACCGAGACCCAGGCATACAAGCAGTGCGCAGCGAAGCTCGCCGGTGCGGTCACGCTATACAGGCGCAATGCTGCGACCTACGGCGAAGACATCCGCAAACTCAACACGAAACGGCACACGATCTCGGAGGCGCTTGCCTCCGGTGAGTACTCCCTGATGGAGAAGCAGCGCATCAAGAACTTCAGCCGCGATGTGTTCGGGCAGTTGAAGGCGCTCGCGTGGTGACCGATACCAGCCAGCTCCGGGCCGCGATCTTCGAGCGCAGCGGGATCGCGATCGACGAGCACGATCCAATCATGGCAGTACTCGCTGTTTCGGCTCAGCAAACCGAGGAGATCGGAAACCGGCTGCTGGCGAGAACAAGCCCAGTGCGTGTTGTGGCAGCTACGGCGGCAATATCTCTCGCCTTCGCCTTGGCCGGCGGTCTGATCGGCTGGCGCATAGGGCAGGGGCAGCTCGACCATGCGCATGAAGCATGGATTCAGCAGCAAGCCGATCCGAGACTCGCCGCGCTCGTAGCCTCTGGTGAAGGAAAAGCCGCGCTGCGGCTCGTAGAGCTGGGGGTCGCGGAACTACTGGTCAACTGCAACGGCCGGCGCTCGTGGCGCATTCGCGATGGCTATTGCATTCCGACGACGGCGCGGGGCCTGCCGGACGGTTTTCGAATAAAGGAGGGCAAGTGAAGCAGGTTCACAACAATCAAGCGTCGCAGCACCGAGCCGTAGACACGAGGGACGCCTCCCTGCGCGAGAAGGACGGCGCGAGGATTCTCCGGTTCAAGCAGGTGGCTGCTTTGGTCGGTCTCGGCAAGAGCTCGATATACCGCAAGGTGCAGGAAGGCACCTTCCCGAAGCCGATCAAGCTCGGATCGGCGCGCGCATCGGGCTGGATCTCAACCGAGGTTTACGACTGGATCGACGATCAAGTGAGGCGCTCAAGAAAAGCGGCCTAGCCTCAGCGGAGTGGAATGCGACGGACCTCCGTCGTGACAGTAGCCAGGATGCTTTCGAGAAGCGGTATGTCCATAGGCTTCAGGACGTGAGCGTCGAAGCCTGCGCAACGTGAAAGACTGCGGTCGCGCTCCGTGCCGTATCCGGCTGGGATCGGCCGCTTGGCGACTAGGCCGAGCAGCAGACGGCGGCTTGCACCGGCGGGCACTTGACCGACCCGTAGCTGCAGAACACGCAGCAGTCGCCATGCTTTGGTCGCAGCGGCGCCTTGCAGGCCTTGCAGTCATAGAAGAACAGGCACGCGTCGGTGGGCATGCTCTCGCTCTGCTTGTGCCCGCAGCTCGGGCAGGTGATGACCGACTCGAGCATCATGGCTGCGGTTGCTGGCTTCGGCCGCAGACGCGACCAGAGGTCGGCGATACTCACCAGGATCAAGCCTGCAAGCCCGGCGTAAGAGATCCACTCCGAGCGAAAAAGGTAAAGGCCGAAGAAAACCGCCACGCCGCTGATGATCGCGACGGCAAGTCGCCACTGTTCGCGGTGCTGGCGGAACGAGAGAACGTGTCCGAGCACCGCGAGGCCGACCAGAGCTTGAGCAGCGATGAAGAGCTGCGCCTCGTAAGCACCCAGGCCACCCATGCCGAGCAATGCGCCGACAAGCGCTAGCTTCGGAAAGCATATCGGGCAGGCGGCCGCGGCGAGGACTGCACCGAAACTGCCGAGCTTGTCGAGATGACCCTTCAATCGCGACTCGCGCGGGTTGATGGGCCGCCAGCATGGCAGGCGCACGCTTCGGCGTGTGCCGCGGCCACGAGCTCGTGGAGGATTCCGCATTCGCGGCGGCCCCTCGGGCGCCGGCATTGGCTGCGCAAGGCGGTGAGCTGCTTCTCCAGCGCGCGCAGCGACTTGAGGCGCGCACGCACGCGGTCGAGCTGCGCATCGACCGCGCGGTTGACCGCGCTGCAGTCGCCTGGCGGCTCGGCCATGAAGTCGAGCAGCAGGCGGATGTCGGCAAGCGGCATGTCGAGCGCGCGGCAATGCCGGATGAACGCCAGCCGCTCGAGGTGGTGCTCGCTGTACGCGCGGTAGCCGTTCGGAAGCCGCTTCGGTGCCGACAGCAGCTTGATGCGCTCGTAGTAGCGAACAGTCTCCAAATCCACGCCCGTGGCGCGGGCAAGATCGCCGATTTTCATGCGGGGCATTCTAGCGCTTGACCCCGTAGTTGCTACGGGGTTTTGAATGCGCGGATGGACGAATGCTGCGCAACGAAGGCGCAGGACCTCTCCCCGGTGCCCGTCTCGCGTGAGGCGTTGCCGCGGTTCCGCGCCGGCGTTCTCGCATGAGGCCATCGCTGTGACTACACTGACGACGTTTCGGATTGCGAAGATGGACTGCGCAGCCGAGGAGCAGATGGTGCGCGACGCCCTGGATGACCTGGAAGGCATACGCAAGCTCGCCTTCGATCTTTCGGCACGGCGGCTCGCGGTGTATCACGACGCGGATGCGGGCTCCATCGCGGCGCGGCTGGAAGGCCTCCGGCTTGGCGCCCGGCTCGAAGCTTCACAGACCACCGGCGAAGCGGTGGCCGCCAGCGACAATGACGATCGGCTCGAGCGCCGGGCGTTGCAGATCCTGCTGGGGATCAACGCGACGATGTTCTTCGCCGAGCAGATTGCCGGCTGGATCGCCTCATCGGCCGGACTGCTCGCGGACTCGCTCGACATGCTGGCGGATGCGTCCGTGTATGGCATTGCGCTCTACGCCGTCGGTCGCTCGAAGGACCTCAAACGACGCGCGGGGCATATCAGCGGATGGCTGCAGCTCGCGCTCGCGGCAGGCGCCTTCGCTGAAGTCGTCCGGCGCTTCCTGCACGGAAGCGATCCGGAGCCGGGCTACATGATGGCGGTCGCCCTTGTTGCGCTTGCCGCGAATATCATGTGCCTGCTGCTCATTTCGAGGCATCGCAAGGGGGGCGTGCATATGAGAGCGAGCTGGATCTTCTCCACGAACGACGTCATCGCGAACATCGGAGTCATCGTCGCCGGTGGCCTCGTCGCCTGGACCGGTTCGCGCTCTCCGGACCTCGTGATCGGCGCCTTGATCGCCGCCGTTGTGGCTTCCGGGGCACTGAGAATCTTGAGACTGAGGTAGGGCGCTACGTCGGGAGGTGCGCGCATGTCGAAGCCTGAACTCGACAAAAACCAGAAGGACGATGATCGTTGGGCGGACGTAAAAAGCCGATACGCTGATATCTACGAGAAGCCGGATCCCGGCGCCGGGAAAGGGCGCTGGGCGAGCCTAAAGGATCGGCTCGCGATTGTCGCCGTGATTTTGGTGCTCGCCTTGCTGGGGTTCTTTATGGTGGATGGTTCGATCGTGAATTTTCGCTGCACGTTCGCTGAGTTCGTCATGCTCGAATGCAATCGCTGGGGTGGTGAGGAGCACCCCGACCTCCGCAAGTTAAACGACAAAGACCCGAGCGGACGCTAGAGCCAGTGGTCGACCACCCTGGGTCGCACGGGCATAGCAGTGCGGGTGGCGGGTATGTTCGAAGCTGGAGCTGCGGGCGACCTCTTGGGCGCACGCGGCTAAGGCGACTGTCGCACCTCAAGCCGCACGACGACGCCCGTCTGGACCCAATGCCGGAGCGCCCGGGCCGCATCGAATTCCGCATCCGCGTCGGCCGCGTCTTGCAGCGCATCGCCCAGCGGCAGGCCGGCGAGCGCTGAATCGAGGAAGCAATAGTCGCCTACGCACAGCCCGAGAACCTCGACGTGCCAGCGCGGACGATGTACGAGGATGTGCGACGGGCCGGCCGCTAGATCGACGGCGATCGGACCTGGATAGTCGTCCTGATGCACCCGCCAGAGCTCGGCGAGCGGCCAGCGCGAGGCGAGCAGGGCGCACGCGGGCGCAAGCACGGGCCGCAGCGCGGCCTGCCGCTCGGGCGAAACCGCCTTCAGGCGCCCGAAATCGAAAGGCGCCGCATTGGCGGCGAAGTGCGCCCGGTGCGCGAACCACTCCATGCGCGCGACGTCCGGCAGGTACGGCACGTCCTGCGCATCGGAAAAAACGTCCAGGAATCCGGGCAGGTGCCGGCCGTATTCGTTGAGATCGCCGCTGCGCGAGGGATGCGCGTTTGCGTAGGCGCGGGCCAACCCGTCGAAGAATCCGTCGCCGACGATCTTGCGCACGATCGGAAAGGCCGCGGCAAGGGCGTTTTTCCAGCTGCCATAGACGTTGGCACGATAGGGCACGAGCCGCGCCGCTTCGGCCCCGCCGCCGTCGAGCAGCTCTCTCGCGAACCGCCGTTGCGCTTCAAGCAGAGACTGCATGCGGCGCCTCCATGCGCGCCCTCGCCCTGGCCGCCTCGTCGAGCAGCACGTCGAGCGACGGAATGTCGGTGTCCCATTCGATCAGCGTCGGCACCGGGCCGAAACGCGCGAGCGCCGCATCGTAGAGCGTCCAGACCTCTTCGGCGACGCGGGCGCCGTGGTGATCGATCAACCGATGGCCGGCGATGAGGTGTCCCGCGAGATGGATCTCCTGCACGCAGCCGCGCGGAAGCGCGCGCATCTGCGCGAGCGCGTCGGCGCCGAGGTTGCGCTGGTTCACGTAGAGATTGTTGACGTCGAGCAGGACGCCGCAGCCGGTGCGGCGCGCCAGCTCGGCGAGAAACTCGCCTTCCGCCATCTCGCCGCCCATGTCCACATAGGCGGAGACGTTCTCGAGCAGCACGGGGCGGCGCAAGGCGTCCTGCGCCACCTCGATTCGCTGCGCGACGAGCGAAAGGGCTTCGCGGCTGTACGGCAGGGGCAGCAGGTCGTTGAAGTGTTGGGTCGCCGTCGCGCTCCAGCAAAGATGCTCGGAGACGAAGGCCGGCTCGACCCATGCGGCGAGGTCGGCGAGCCGGGCCAGGTGCTCTGACGAGAAACCCTCGACGGATCCGAGCCCGAGCCCGACGCCATGCAGGCTCACCGGAAAATCCGCGCGCACGCGCTCCAGGACGTGTCGATCGTAGCCCCCGGCACCGAAGTAGTTCTCGCTGTGGACTTCGACCCAGCCGCCGCGCGAACGAAACTCGGGCTGCGCACCGAGGAAATCGGCGTAGTGCCGCGCGCGCAGCCCGATGCCTGCCCGCATGCTCAGCCTTTCATCTTCTCCTTGGCCTTCATGCCGGCCTGGCCTTCTTTGAGGCTGCCGCCCATCTGGATGCACGTTCCGGTCTTCACCATCTTGTAGTCGTTCGGGTCGTAGTCCTTCTTCGACAGGCCGGCGCAATTGTGGCCCGCCTTGCTGTTCGCGCAGTCGTTCTGCCCGGCTTTGGCGACGCCCCAGCACTTCTCTTCGCCCTTCTTGTCCTGCGCCATGGCGGTATTGGCGCCCAGGGCTAACAGCCCGGCGAGGGCGGCGGCTACGAGTGGTTTGCGATCCATTCCTGCTCTCCTTTTGCGTTTGAAGCCCGATATCGAGCCTGTCTTGGTCGGCGGGCGCGGCGGGATATTACAGGTAAGGTTTTGCCGCTTTCACGGGTCTTATCCGGAAATACCCGACGCTCACGTACAGGAGCTTGCCCGGTTGCGCCCGCAGATGGTGAGTTTCGCCGTGCGGCGCCTGCGCGACCGGGCGCAGGCCGAGGATGCGGTGCAGGATGCGCTCCTGGCGGCGCTCGAAGGCTTCGAGCGCTTTGCCGGCAAGTCTTCCCTGCGCACCTGGCTTTTCGGCATCCTGAAGCACAAGATCGTCGATCGCATGCGCACGGCGGGACGCGAGGAGCCCCTGGACATCGACGAAGACCTGCAGGGGGAGGAGGCGGGGCCCGACGAGGCGCTGGCCCGGCGGCGGCTGCGCGAAACGATCGCTGCGAGTCTGAGCCGCCTGCCGGCCAGGACGGCGCGTGTGCTGGTGCTGCGCGAGCTGCTCGGCGCCGATGCCTCCGAGATCTGCGCCGAGCTGGGCATCAGCGTCTCCAACCTCTGGGTGATGTTGCATCGGGGCCGCCGTCGGCTGCGGCAGTGCCCGGACCTGGGCCGCGTCGCCGCCGAGGCGCTCGCGGCATGACGGCGCCGGAGCGCTTCGAGGACATCGTCAGACAGCATGCGCCGGACCTCTATCGGTACGCCTACTGGCTCACGCGCAACCGGCAGCAGGCCGAGGACGTGGTGCAGGAGGCGCTGCTGCGCGGCTGGCGCGCGTTCCCGCGCCTGCGCGAGCGCGGCGCGGCCAAGGCCTGGCTCTTCTCGATCGTGCGTAACGAATACCTGCGCGCCGCGGGCAGGAACGCGGTCGAGCTTCAGAGCATCGACGAGGTGGAGCTGCCGGATGAGCGAGCGGACAACGCCGGACTGGAAATGCGCGAGGCGCTCGGGGCGCTCCCCGCGTCTTATGCCGAGCCGCTGGCGCTGCAGGTGCTGGGCGGCTTCAGCTGCGCCGAAATTGCAACGATGCTGAACACGACCGAGGGCGCCGCGATGACACGGCTCAGCCGGGCGCGGCAGGCGTTGCGGCGCCTGATCGCCCCGCTGTCGGGACGTGGGCGCAAAGGAGGCCGGGAATGAGCTGCCTCGACTACCGGCGCGGTCTTTTCTCCGGCAGCGCAGAAACGCCGGAGATGCTCGCGCACCGGCGCGAATGCGCCGCGTGCACCGAGCTCCTCGCGGAGCACGAGCGCTTCGAGAGCGAGTTGAAGCGCGCGCTCGAAGTCCCCGTGCCGCCGGGCTTCGAAGAGCGGCTGAAGCTGCCTTTTCGAGCGAGCAGAAGGCGCTTTCTCGCTGCGGCGGGCATCGCTGCCGCGGCCGCCGGCGTCGGCACCTTCGCCTGGTTGCAGCGCGACGACCCGCTCGCCCTGGCATGCATCGAGTTCGTGATGAAGGAGGAGGCGAAGTCGATCATGATGGGCGCGATGCCGCGCGCCGAAGCGGAAAAGGCGCTCGCCGGCACGTTGCCCCTCGCGCGCATCGAACGGGTGGGGCAGATCCGCCATATCGGCCCGTGTCCGTTCAACGGAAGCACGGCCTACCACGTCGTCCTGGTCGTGCCGCAGGGCAAGGTCACGCTCCTGGTGATGCCGGAAGCGAGCCTCCGCGCGAGCGAGAGCGCCGGACATGAAGGCATGTACGCGCGCGTCGTGCCCCTCAGGAAGGGCAGCCTCGGGATCGTCGGCAGCGATT
>DASZQH010000173.1:0-4946 GCA_035549805.1 Burkholderiales bacterium | reverse complement strand
CGAAGCGTTCCTTGAGAAGCCGCAAGCGCCGCGCTTCCTTTGCGGCGGACTTCTTTCCGGGAGTGACTTCATTGAGATAGCGGTCAATCAGCTGGCCGACGCTTGTCTGGAAAGCCTCTGAGCGATCAACGAAGACGCCTTGGTCGATTTCCCGCTCGACCGAGCGCGCCCACTGCAGCGCGCTCTGGCGTTTCAGAAAGGATCTGGTGAGAGAAGACTGTCCGGCGCGACGAATCTGGGCCTGCCAGCGGCCGCTCGGAAGACGACGAAATGAAGCCACGATTCACACCTCACGGTGATGAAAGTGTGACGGGCGGTGCTTTTTCTGGGTCTCGGACGAGGGTGCTTCGTCCTAAGTGTCTGAATGGTAATGGCGCCCCAGACACGAATCGAACGTGCGACCTGCCCCTTAGGAGGGGGCTGCTCTATCCACTGAGCTACCGGGGCCCGGTGTCGATTTTACCGCTACACTTAGTCTCGCTGTATGAAATCGGGGACTACGATAGTGTTTCGCACCGCCTGCCTGCTGTCGCTGCTGTTCGCGGCGACCGCGTCCGCGCAATCCTGGGCTTATGACGACGGCACGACGCCGTATGTTCCGTCGCCGCCGGAAGTGGTCGACCGCATGCTGCGCCTCGCGCAGCCGAAGGCGGGCGAGCTCTTGATCGACCTGGGGTCGGGCGACGGGCGGATCGTGATCGAGGCGGCGAAGAAGTACGGGGCGCGCGGGCTCGGCGTGGACATCGACCCGCGCCTCGTGCGCCTCGCGCAGGACAACGCGCGCGCGGCGGGGGTGGAGGGGCTGGCGCGCTTCGAGTCGAGGAACTTCTTCGAGATGGACTTCAGCGGCGCGGACATCGTCTCCGCGTACCTGCTGCCGGACGTGAACATGGAGCTTCGCCCCAAGCTGCTCGCGATGAAGCCGGGCACGCGCATCGTCACGCACGACTACCACATGGGCGACTGGGCCTTCGACGAGATGGTCGAGATCCCGGTGGCGGAGAAGCTGGTCGGGCCGACGGGGCGCTCGCGCGCCTACCTCTTCGTCGTGCCGGCGGACGTGCGCGGCACCTGGCGCACGAGCCTGCCGGAGCACGGCGGCGCGTGGGAGTTCCGCATCGCGCAGAAGCACCAGCTGCTCGATGTGACGGCGCGCGTCGGCGTGAACGAGCAGCACGTGCGCGGCCTGCGCCTGCGCGGCACCGAGGTCCGGCTCATCATGACCGGCATCGTCGGCGCGAAGCCCTTTACCCAGGCGTTCGTCGGCACCGTGGCCGGCGAGAGCATCGAAGGCCAGGTGACCATCACCGGCGGAGACGAGGAGAAGAGAACCCTGCCATGGCGAGCGACAAGAACAACGCGATAGCGGCGCCCAAGCCGCTCCTGTCCGTCACCGACGGGATCTTCCTGGTGGCGGGGATGGTGATCGGCATCGGCATCTTCAAGCTGCCCGGCCTCGTGGCGGGCGCCGCGGCGAGCCCGACGCATTTCTTCCTCGCCTGGGTGATCGGCGGCATCGCCTGCCTCTGCGGCGCGCTGGTCTACGCCGAGCTCTCGTCGCGCCATCCCGAGACCGGCGGCGAGTACGCGTTCCTCCGGCACGGGCTGGGGGAGGGCGTCGCGTTCGTCTTCGCCTGGTCGCGCATGACGGTGATCCAGACCGGGGCCATCGCGGCGGTGGCGTTCGTCTTCGGCGAGTACGCCTCGCAGCTCGTGTCGCTCGGGGCGCAGAGCACCGCGATCTGGGCCGCGATCGGCGTGGCGGTACTGACCGGCCTCAACTTCGCCGGGACGCTGCAATCGAAGTCGCTGCAGAAGGTGATGGAGATCGCGCTCATCGCGGCGCTCGCGCTCATCGCCATCGGCGGCATCGTCACCGGCGGGGCGCCGGCGCCGGCGGCGCAGGCCGGGGGCGGCGCCTTCACGCTGATGATGATCTTCGTGTTCTACACCTTCGGCGGCTGGAACGAGGGCGCCTACCTCGCCGGGGAAGTGAAGGACGCGCGCCGCAACATGGTCAAGGTCCTCGCCGGCGGCCTGCTGCTGGTCACGGTCCTGTATCTGCTCGTGAACTGGGGCTACTACCGGGTCCTCGGCCTGCAGGGGCTGAAGGAATCGAAGGCGATCGCGGTCGACACGGTGCGCGCCATCGCCGGAGACAAGGCCGCGCTCCTGATTGCCGTGGTGGTCTGCGTCTCGGCGCTGACGACGATGAATGCGGCGATCTTCACCGGGGCGCGCACCAACTGGGCGATGGGTCGCGATTACCGCGTGTTCCGCTTCCTCGGCGACTGGCGCGAGAGCGGCTCGACGCCGGCCAACGCGCTCCTCCTGCAGCTCGCGATCATGCTCGCCCTGATCTGGGCGGGCTCGACGACGCGCGACGGGTTCGAGGCCATGGTGGCCTACGGCCTGCCGGTCTTCTGGACCTTCCTGTTCCTCACCGGCGTGACGTTGTTCGTCTTCCGGGGAAGAAGCCGGGAGATGCCGCCGTTCCGCACGCCTCTGTACCCGGTCGTGCCGATCGCGTTCCTGGCGATGGTCGCGTTCATGATCTGGTCCAGCTACGACTACGTGGCCAACTCCCCGTACGGCCCGAAGTTCGGGGCGCTCGTGCTCGCCGGCATCGTCGTGATGGCCGCCGGCATCCCGTTCTACTTCCTCGCCAGGAAGCGGTGACCCTCACCGAGCTGCGCTACATCGTCGCGGTGGCGCGCGAGCGCCACTTCGGCCACGCGGCCGAGGCGTGCTTCGTCTCCCAGCCGACGCTGTCGGTGGCGGTGAAGAAGCTGGAAGAGGAGCTCGGCGTGCCGCTCTTCGAGCGCGGCCCCGGCGAGGTGAGCGTGACCCCCGCCGGGCAGCGCATCGTGGAGCAGGCGCAGCGCGTGCTCGAGGAGGCCTCGCGCATCAAGGAGATCGCCGCCGCCGGGCGCGATCCGCTCGCCGGGCCGCTGCGCCTGGGCGCGATCTACACCATCGGCCCGTACCTGCTCCCCAAGCTGATCCCGATCCTGCGCAGGAACGCGCCGACGATGCAGCTCCTCATCCAGGAGAACTTCACCCACCGCCTGGGCGAGATGCTGAAGAGCGGCGAGGTCGACGCGATGCTGGTCGCGCTGCCCTACGAGGACCCGGGCGTCGTCACGCGCGCGCTCTACGACGAGCCTTTCTTCGTCGCCGTGCCGAAGGGCCATCCGTGGGAGGCGCGCAAGAAGGTCACCTCCGACGAGCTCGCCGAGGAAAGCCTGCTGCTGCTCGGCGAGGGCCACTGCTTCCGCGACCAGGTGCTGGAGATCTGCCACACCATCCGCGCCAAGGAGCGCACCAGCCTGTCGCGCACCGTGGAAGGCGGCTCGCTCGAGACGATCCGCCAGATGGTCGCCGGCGGCGTGGGCATCACCGTGCTGCCCGCGACGTCGGTCTCGCCGGGGAGCTCGAACAACGAGCTCATCCGCGTGCTGCCGTTCGCGCGCCCGGTGCCGATCCGGCGCGTCGGCCTCGCGTGGCGGCGCAGCTTCCCGCGCCCGGAGGCGATCGAGGCGCTGTGCAAGGCGATCCTCGCCTGCAACCTGCCGCAGGTGACGAAGCTCGACTAGACTCCGCTCCATGAAATCCACTTCCTGGCGCACTCCGGCCGTGATCCTGGCCTGCGGCTGCATCATCATGGCCATCTCCTTCGGCATCCGCGCGGGCTTCGGCCTGTTCCTGCAACCGATGAGCCAGGAGTACGGATGGGGGAGGGAAGTGTTCTCCTTCTCCATCGCGCTGCAGAACCTGATGTGGGGCGCGCTCGGCGCGCTCGCCGGCGGCTTCGCCGACCGCTTCGGCCCGGGCCGGGTGATCGCGGTGGGCGCGATCTTCTACATCCTCGGCCTGATCGGCCTGTCGACCATCGCCACGCCGTGGCTGCTGCACCTGAACAGCGCGGTATTCCTCGGCGGCGCGCTCGGCGGCACTTCCTTCGGCATCATCCTCGCGGTGATCGGCCGCACCGTCGCGCCGGAGAAGCGCAGCCTCTACATGGGCATCGCCACCGCCGCCGGCTCCTTCGGCCAGTTCGCGCTGCTGCCGGTGACGCAGACGCTGATCGCGAGCCTCGACTGGCACAACGCGCTCTTCGCGCTCGCCGCGATCGCCGCCCTGATCATCCCGCTGTCGCTCGCGCTCGCCTCGAAGCCGGGCGCCGGCGCGGGCGCGCAGTCCACCCAGTCGATCGGCGAGGCCCTGCGCGAGGCGATGAACGAGAAGGGCTTCCATCTCCTCTTCTGGGGCTACTTCGTGTGCGGCTTCCACATCGCGATGCTGACGGTGCACCTGCCTGCCTTCGTCACCGACCAGGGCCTGAAGATCGAGCACGGCATGACGGCGCTCGCGCTGATCGGCCTCTTCAACGTCATCGGCACGCTCGCCTCCGGCTACCTCGGCGGCAAGTTCAGCAAGAAGTACCTGCTCTCGACGATCTACTCCGTGCGCGCGGTGCTGATCTCGATCCTGGTCTTCCTGCCGCTCACCCCCTTCACGCTGTACTTCTTCGCCATCGGCATCGGCCTGCTCTGGCTCGGCACGGTGCCGCTCACCAACGGCCTGGTGCAGCAGATCTTCGGCATGCGCTACGCGGCGATGCTCGCCTCGATCGTGTTCTTCGGCCACCAGATCGGCAGCTTCGTCGGCGTGTGGGGCGCGGGCTGGCTCTACGACACCACCGGCTCGTACCAGTGGGCCTTCGTCGCCTCGATCTGCCTCGGCGTCTTCGCCGCGCTCGTCAATTTGCCGGTGAACGAGAAGCCGCTCGCGGAACGGCGGGTGGCGCCGGCTCCCGCATGAGCGAGAAGAAGGCCTTCGTTCTCCTTGCGCTCGCCGTCGCCGGCCTTTCGTTCGTCGCGGCGGCGGCATTCACGGCGTATCTCAAGCCGGGCATGCTGATCGAGTTCGCCAACCTGGTGCTC
>DASZQH010000172.1:0-1800 GCA_035549805.1 Burkholderiales bacterium | reverse complement strand
GGCTGGCGCGCGCGCCGGTGGACGTCACGGTCATCGACCGCACCAACCACCACCTCTTCAGCCCGCTGCTCTACCAGGTTGCCACCGCCGGCCTCTCGGCGCCGTCGATCTCGGCGCCGATCCGCCACATCCTGTCCCGGCCGCGTAACGCAACCGTGCTGATGGGCGACGTGACCGCGATCAACGTTTCCGAGCGCACCGTCGCCCTGGAGGACGGCAGCAAGGTTCCCTACGACCGGCTGGTCCTCGCCGCGGGCGCCGTGAACACGTATTTCGGGCACGACGAATGGGCTCGGCATGCGCCGGCGCTCAAGACGCTGGAGGACGCGATGGAGATCCGCACCCGCGTGCTGCTCGCCTTCGAGCGCGCCGAGCGCGAGACCGACCCGGCGAAGCGCGCGCAGTGGCTGACGTTCGTGGTCATCGGCGGCGGCGCGACCGGCGTCGAGCTCGCCGGCACGCTCGCCGAGATCGCGCGGCGCACGCTGCACGGGGAGTTCCGGCGCTTCGACCCGCGCAACACGCGCGTCGTGCTGGTGGAGGGCAGCGACCGCGTCCTGCCGCCCTACCCGCGCGACCTGTCGGAGAAGGCGCGACTGCAGCTCGAGCGTCTCGGCGTCACGGTCTGGGTCGGCAAGCTCGTGACCGCGGTCGATGCCGAGGGCGTGAGCCTGGGCGCCGACCGGATCGCGGCGCGCACCGTGCTGTGGGCGGCGGGCGTGCGCAGCTCGCCGCTCGGCGCCTCGCTCGGCGTCCCGCTCGATCGCGCCGGCCGCGTCCCGGTCGCGCCCGACCTCTCGGTCCCCGGCCATCCGGAGATCTTCGTCGTCGGCGACCTCGCGGCCGTCGAGAACGTCCCGGGAATCGCGCCCGCCGCGAAGCAGATGGGACGGATCGCCGCCCGAAACGTAGTTCTGTCTTTGAAGGACAAACCCACTCTGCCCTTCCGCTACAAGGACTATGGCCAGCTCGCCACCATCGGCCGCAACGCCGCGGTGGCGATGCTGGGGCGGCTGCACTTCTCGGGCTACCCCGCGTGGCTGCTCTGGCTGCTCGCCCACGTCTACTTCCTGATCAACTTCCGCAACCGGCTGACGGTGCTGATCGACTGGGCCTGGGCCTACTGGACCTTCGCGCGCGCCGCGCGGATCGTCTTCACCTCGATCAAGAAATAGGGACAGACCCCATTTTTCTCATTTGACTTCGATGACGCCCTTCATCGTGGGGTGCAGGCCGCAGATGTAGGCGTACTCGCCGGCCTTGTCGAAGGTCATCGAGGCCTTCTGGCCGCGCAGCAGCACGCCGGTCTTCGGCCCGTTCGCCACCGTGATCTGGTGCGGCGACTCGTCGCTGTTGATGAAGGTGAGCGCCTTGCCGACCGCGGCGCTGAACTTCGCCGGCAGGAAATTGAACGCCGAGATGTTCACGTCGCCCTTGCCGGCCTTGGCGAGCACCTTGGCGTCGGGGAATGAGCCGTTGAGGCGCGCGAGAGAGATCACGTAGTCCTGCTTCGCGTGCGGCAGGTGGCACTGGAAGCAGCCGTCGATGTTGGCCTTCGGGTTGGCGATGCCGGTGGCGTTGAACACCTGGTACTCCCACTCGCCGTTGCGCTTGGTGGCCGGATACTCGGCGCCCCAGCCGGTGCGCTTCTCCATCACGGTGTGGGCGAGGATGTCCTTCTTGATGAAGCGGCCGTTGGCGTCCTTCTTCGGCACGCCCTTCTCGTCCTGCTCGACGCTCCACTGCACCAGCGTCAGCACCGCGCCGCTCGGGATCGGCTTGCCCTTGCGCACCGCGTCC
>DASZQH010000171.1:0-6362 GCA_035549805.1 Burkholderiales bacterium | reverse complement strand
CGCCGGCTACGCCACCGCGCTCATCGGCAAATGGCACCTCGGCTTCGCGCCGCAGTTCCATCCGCTGAAGAGCGGCTACCAGGAATTCTTCGGCCCGCTTTCCGGCGCGGTCGACTACTTCACGCACTGCGGCACGGACGGCGCGCACGACCTCTTCGACGGAACCGAAGAGGTCTACCGCAAGGGCTATCTCACCGACGTGATCAGCGAGCGCGCGGCCGCGTGGGTGGGAAAGCAGAAAGGCCCGTTCTTCCTGTCGCTGCACTACACCGCGCCGCACTGGCCGTGGGAAACCCGCGACGACGAAGCCGAATCGAAGCGCATCGCGAAGATCGTCCACACCGACGGCGGCTCGGTGGCGACCTACCTGCGCATGATCCACCACATGGACGAAGGCATCGGCCGCGTCCTGCGGGCGCTGCAGGAAACGGGGGCGGACCGCGACACGATCGTCGTCTTCACGAGCGACAACGGCGGCGAGCGCTTCTCCGACACCTGGCCCCTGGTCGGCAAGAAGATGGATCTCCTCGAGGGCGGGATCCGCGTCCCCTACATCGTGCGCTGGCCCGCGCGGGTGAAGCCCGGCGGCGTCACCGCGCAGCATGCGATCACGATGGACTGGGTGCCGACGTTCCTGGAAGCCGCCGGCGTGTCGCCGGCTTCCGGCTACCCGCTCGATGGTCTTTCGCTTCTTCCCGCTCTCGAGGGAAGGATCGTCGAACGAGACCTCTTCTGGCGGATGAGCTTCCGGCAGCAGCGCGCGGTGCGAAGCGGAAGGTGGAAATACCTGTCCGTGGAGGGCGACGAGTTCCTCTTCGACCTGGAGACGGATGCGCGCGAGCGGGCCAACTACCGGCGGCGTGAAGAGAAGGTCTTCGAGACCCTGAAGAAGAAGTACGAGACGTGGCACGCCTTGGTGCCGCCGATTCCGGCGGACGCGTCGGTCTCGGTGCCCTACGGGAAGGCCGACCTTACTTCGTCAGCTTCCTGAGGACCTTTCCGAAATAGCGGGCTTCGATTCTCGCCTTTTCCGCGACGGAATAGCGATGGACGGGAAAGTCCGAATCGAAGCCGGAGTTCTTCAGGATCCGCCGCGCCATGCGCATCTCCTCGGGGACGAGCGCGTCGTCGTCCAGCTCGAGCGGCCGGCCGGCGCCGGGGAGGCCGTCCAGGTCGCCGCGCTCGGCGGCCTCGGCGATTTTCTGCTCGGCGAGGAGCTCGAGGGCGAGCATTACCTGCGCTTCCCCTTCATCTTCTTGCGCGCGCGCTCGGCGCCGGCGACCAGGGCGCGCAGCTTGGCGGCGGCGATCTCGCGGTCCATCGGCGCCATGCCGCAGTTCGTGCACGGGAAGATCCGGTTCGCCGGGACGTGCTTCGCGGCCTGGAGGATCACCTTCTCGACCTCCGCCGGGGTCTCGACCGTGTCGCTCGCCACGTCGATCACGCCGACGAGGAGGTCCTTGCCCTTGAGGAGCTTCATCAGCTCCATCGGCACCTTCGAGTGCATGCACTCCAGCGACACCTGCTTCACCCTGCTCTTCGCGATCGCGGGGAAGATCTCCTCGTACTGGCGCCACTCGGAGCCGAGGGTCTCCTTCCAGTCGAGGTTGGCCTTGATGCCGTAGCCGTAGCAGATGTGCACGACGGTCGTGCACTTGAGCCCCCGCAGCGCGCGGTCGAGGGCCTTGATGCCCCAGCGCTTCACGTCGTCCATGTAGACGTTGAACGCGGGCTCGTCGAACTGGATCACGTCCACGCCGTCCTTCTCCAGCGCGCGCGCTTCCTGGTTGAGCAGCTCGGCGAACGCCATGGCGAGCTTTTCCTTGTCGCCGTAGTGCCGGTCGGCGAGCGTGTCGACGATGGTCATCGGGCCGGGCAGGGCGATCTTGATCCGCTTTTTCGTATTCTTTCTAAGAATCAAAGCCTCAGTCTGGTGGACTCGCCCCTTGAGCTTCAGCGGGCCGACCACCACGGGCACCATCGCGTCGTAGCGGTTGTTGCGGATGCCCATCTTCACCTTGTGCTCGAAGTCGATGCCTTCCACCGCCTCGAGGAAGCCGTGCACGAAATGCTGCCGGGACTGCTCGCCGTCGCTCACGATATCCAGGCCGGCGGCCTCCTGCTCCTTCAGCCAGACGAGGGTCGCGTCGCGCTTGGCGCGCGCGAGCTCTTCGCCGCTCGCTCGCCACGTGGGCCAGAGCTTGCCGGTCTCCGCGAGCCAAGCCGGCTTGGGCAGGCTGCCGGCGAGGGTGGTCTTGAACATTTTTCCGCTCTCCTGGTGGGACGCTGTCGGGGGTCCCGGACAGCGACGAAATCGCGATACGTAACTATAATCCGCCGCTACAAGCTACACGCTTCAAGGGGGGTTTCGTGGTCGCAGGCGTCGTCGTGGGGACATTCTTTTCTTTCCTGCTGGGGATCTTCAACCCGGTCGTGGTGAACAAGGCGGGCCCGGACTGGCTGTGGGCCGGCGGGCGTGACGATCTGGTCCGCAACCTCTATTTCCGGCCCGACGGGCGCTTTCGCCGCTACGGCCGACCCGCGCTCGTCCTGACGCTCGCGCTCGGCTGCGCGGCACTCTACTGGATTTCTCAACGCATCTGAACGCGCCGCATCTAGCACGCATCTCAAAGGGGGGAACGATGGGCAAGCTGATGGTTGCGATGGTCGTGGCACTGGGGATGTCCGGGTCGGCCTGGGCGCAGTCGAAGTCCTGCGACGAGCTCAAGGCGGAGATCGACGCCAAGATCAAGAAGAACGGCGTCGAGAAGTTCACCCTCGACATCGTCGACAAGGACGCGCAGGCCGAGGGCAAGGTCGTCGGCACCTGCGGCGGCGGCGCGAAGAAGATCGTCTACAAGCGCGGCTGATCGCGGGCCTGCTCCCGCATCGGGAGCAGCCACAGCAGGGCCGCGACCTGCATCGCAGCGAGGATGAAGAGCGCGGTCGCGTAGCCCTGCGGGGAGTAGCTTTCCCCGCTCACCGGGAAGAGGCGCAGCACCGCGCCGATGCCCCACTGGAACGCGAAGGACACGCCGAACATCAGCACGTTCGATGCCGTGTTCACGCGCCCGGTCATCTCGGGGCCGAACAGCGCCGTCATCAAAGGATAGGCGAGGGCGCCCGAGATGGTCGCGAAGCCGTAGACGGCCAGCAGCGCGCCCAGGCCGCTTGTCACGCCCGAGGCCAGCAGCAGGAACATCGCCACGCAGACCGTGAGGCCGGCCTTGTACACGGTGAGGCGCGACACGCCGGCGCGGGCGAGGCGGTCGCTCGTGAAGCCGAAGGCGAGCGAGCCGACTACGTACGCCACCACGGTCACGAGGAGGTGGCGCGCCACCGCGGCGCGGTCCATGCCGGCGACGTCGTAAAGCCAGGGCGCGAGCCACAGCCCCTGCAGCGCCTGGTAGGCGCCGTGCGTCAGCACGAGCGCCGCGACGATGCGCCAGAACGGCACGGACGAGAAGATGCGGCCGAACGACGCGAACTGCTCGCCGATCGTCTCGCCGGTCGCCGGCAGCTTCTTCTCCGGCACCACCGCGAAGACGAGCACCGCGACGAGCAGGGCGCAGGCCGACAGGCCGAAGAAGAGCGCCCGCCAGCCGAGCTCGCCGATCAGCGCCTCGGCCGGCGCGGTGGCGGCGAGCCCGCCCAGCCCGCCGAACGCGAGATAGGCGCCGTTCAGCGTGGCCAGGCGCGATAGCGGGAACCAGAGCGTGAAAGCCTTGATCGCCCCCATCAGCCCGGCCGAGACGCCGATGCCGATGAGCGCGCGCCCGACCGAGAGCATCGTCAGGTCGCGCGCCAGGCCGAAGGTCAGCGCGCCGGCGGCGGCGATGCACATCAGCACCGCCACCACGCGCCGCGGCCCGTAGCGGTCGAGGAGCACGCCGAGCGGCAGCTGGATCGCCGCGAACGTCAGGAGGTAGGTCGAGGTGAGGAAGCCGAGCTCCGAGGGCGTGAGCGCGAAGTCGCGCGCCAGGTCCTTCGAGATGATCGCGTTGACGTTGCGGAAGAAGAACGAGAGGAAGTAGCCCGCCGCGAAGGGGCAGAAGACGACGAGCACGAGTTTCACGCGCGCGATTCTAATCGGGTAGTCTTCCTTTCATGGCGAAACGCCTCATCGTCGGAATCACGGGCGCGACCGGCGCGGTCTACGGCGTCCGGATCCTGAAGGAACTGGGAAAAAGCAAGGCGTGGGAAGCGCACCTCGTGCTGACCGACGCGGGGGCGCTCAACGCCTGGCACGAGCTCAAGATGAAGCGCAAGGAGATCGAGAAGCTCGCGAGCGCCGCCTATCACCCGAAGGACATCGCCGCCACGCTCGCCAGCGGCTCGTTCCT
The DNA here is from genome assembly GCA_035549805.1 of Burkholderiales bacterium. Lineage (GTDB taxonomy): Bacteria > Pseudomonadota > Gammaproteobacteria > Burkholderiales > SG8-39 > SCGC-AG-212-J23. The sequence continues at coordinate 2,019 of DASZQH010000171.1, read as the reverse complement.
CACCGACGGCATGGTCATCGCCCCCTGCTCGATGAAGACGCTCGCCGCGGTGGCGCACGCGCACGCCGACGACCTCGTCTCGCGGGCGGCCGACGTCACGCTGAAGGAGCGCCGCCGCCTCGTGCTCCTGCCGCGCGAGGCGCCGCTCAACCTCGCGCACCTGCGCAACATGGTGGCGGTGACGGAGATGGGGGGCATCATCTACCCGCCGGCGCCGGCCTTCTACGCGCGCCTGAAATCGCTCGACGACATGGTCGCGCACACCGTGGCGCGCATCCTCGACCTCTTCGGCCTGCACTCGCCGAAGCTCGCCCGCTGGAAAGGACTCGATGGCAGCTGATCTGTCCGCATTTTCCGAGACGTACGCCGACGCCCGCGCGAAGTTCCTCGATGCCGCCGGGCCGCGCGTGCGCCACTACGCGCACCCGGAGCCGGGGCTGTTCCTGGATGTCGCGACCCTCGGCGAGCCCGACGCGCCGAACGTCTTCGCGGTCGGCTGCGGCACCCACGGCATCGAGGGCTACCCGGGCTCCGCGGCGCTCACGCATTGGCTGCGGGGCGGCGGCGCCAGGCGCCTGCCCTCCGGCACCGCGGTAGTCCTCTTCCACGCGCACAACCCCTGGGGATTCGAGAAGCGCACGCGCGTCACCGAGGAGAATGTCGACCTCAATCGCAACTTCATCGATTTCTCGAAGCCCCTGCCGCGCAATCCCGGCTACGCCGAGGTGCATCCAATCGTGACGCCCGAGCGCTGGGACGAGGAAGCGCTCGCCGACGTGTTCCGCCGCCTCGCCGAGTACAAGGCGAAGGTCGGCGAGCAGGCGTTCTCCGACGCCTTCAACGGCGGGCAGTACTCGCACGCCGACGGCATCTACTACGGCGGCGCGCGCGCCCAGTGGTCGAACACCGCGTTCCGCAAGGCCGTGGCCGAGAACCTCGGCCGCGCGAAGCGCGTGGCCTTCATCGACCTGCACACCGGAATCGGCCCGCGCTACGAGCACATCTACCTGACGTTCGCGCCGCCGGGATCGGTCGCGTACGAGAACGCGCGCGCGTGGTGGGGAGAGCGCGCGGTGAACCGGGCCGGCGTGACGCACAAGGCGCTCGCCGTCTACAGCGGCCTGCTCGTCGACGTCTTCGGCCCGGCCCTGCCCGCGGCGGAGATCACGACCCTGGTGATCGAGTTCGGCACGCTGCCGCGCGAGGGGGTGCAGCGCGGCTCGCTCCTGCAGCGCTGGCTGCGCTTCAACGGCCCGCGGCATCCCGCGCGCGCGGCCGAGCTGCAGCGCGAATACGACGAGGCGTTCTACCCGTCGGAGCCGCGCTGGCGCGAGGCGGCGCTCGCGCAGTCCCTGGAATTCCTCGACCGCGGCGTGCGCGGCGTCAGCGCCTAGTCAACCCCTCGGGAGGAAGTCTCCCAGCGCCCGGTTGAAGGCTTCGGGCTGCTCGACGTTGGCGAGGTGGGCGGCGTCCGGGATCAGGACCAGCTTCGAGCCGGGCAGGTTGGCGTGGATCTCCTGCGCCATGGCGGGCGGCGTGCCCGGGTCCTTGTCGCCGCAGAGGACGAGCGCCGGGCAGCGGATCTCCTTCAGCCGCGCGGTGACGTCGATCTTCGGCAGGGCGTGCGAGCATCCGGCGTAGCCGGCGACCGGCGTCGACGCGATGACGCTGCCGATCGCGGCGACCTTCTCCGGCGCGCGCTTGCGGAACCCCTCGGTGAACCAGCGCTCCAGCGTGGGCAGCACGAGCGGCAGCATGCCTTGCGTTTCCGCGGTCTTGATGCGCGCCGCCCACAGCGGGCCCGCCTCGGCAGGGTAGCGGCTCGTCGTGTCGGCGAGCGTCAGCGACTCGAAGCGGCCCGGGTACTTGAGGGCGAACGTCTGCCCGATCATGCCGCCCATCGACAGGCCGACGAAATGCAGCTTCGCGATGCCGAGGTGCGCGAGCAGCGCGTGCAGGTCGTCGGCGAGCATCTCCAGCGTGTAGGGCCCCGCGGGCGCGGCGCTCTGCCCGTGGCCG
>DASZQH010000170.1:0-15495 GCA_035549805.1 Burkholderiales bacterium | reverse complement strand
CGAGCAGCGCGTGCGCGAGCGCACGCTGGCGCTCGAGTCGACCAACGCCGAGCTGGAGGCGTTCTGCTACTCGGTGTCGCACGACCTGCGCGCCCCGCTGCGGGCGATCGACGGCTTCAGCCAGGCCCTGGTGGACGACTTCCCGGCCGACGTGCCGCCCGACGCGGCGCGCTACCTGGCGCGCATCCGCACCTCGGCGCAGCGCATGGGCCAGCTGATCGAGGACCTGCTCAACCTTTCGAAAGTGTCGCGCGGCGAGCTGCAGCGCGCCGACGTCGACGTGAGCGAGATCGCCCAGCAGGTGGTGGCGGAGCTGCGCCAGCGCGAGCCCGCCCGGCAGGTCGACGTGCACGTCTGGGACGGCATGCGGGCGCGCGCCGACGGCCGGCTGCTGCGCGTGGCGCTGGAAAACCTCATCGGCAACGCCTGGAAGTTCACCGGCAAGACGGCGGCGGCGCGCATCGAGGTCGGCGCCCTGCGCGACGGCGGCAGCTGCAGCTTCTTCGTGCGCGACAACGGCGCCGGCTTCGACATGGCCTACGCGAGCAAGCTCTTCGGCGCCTTCCAGCGCCTGCACACGGTGAACGAGTTCCAGGGCACCGGCATCGGCCTCGCCACGGTGCAGCGCATCGTGCACCGCCACGGCGGGCGCATCTGGGCCGACGCCGCGCCCGGCCAGGGCGCCGTGTTCCACTTCACGCTCGCCGCATGAACGCGCCGTCGCCCGTGAACATCCTGTTCGTCGAGGATTCCGAAGACGACGTCGAGCTCGCGCTGCGCGCGATGAAGCGCGACGGCATCGAGGCGCTGTGGCGCCGGGTGCAGACCGAGCGCGACATGCGCGCCATGCTCGCCGAGCTCAAGCCCGACGCGATCCTGTCGGACTTCTCCATGCCCGGCTTCGACGGCCTGCTCGCCCTGCGGCTCGCGAAGGAGATCGTCCCGGAGGTCCCGTTCATCTTCCTGTCGGGCACCATCGGCGAGGAGCGCGCCATCGAGGCGATCCGCCTCGGCGCCACCGACTACGTCCTGAAGAACAACATGCGCCGCCTCGCCACGTCCGTGAAGCGCGCCCTGGTGGAGGCGGCCGACCGCGCCCGAGTGGCGAAAGCGGAGGAGGAGCGCCGCCACCTGGTCGAGATCCTCGAGGCCACCAGCGACTACGTCGGCATGTCCGATCCGCAGGGCCGGCAGATCTACGTCAATGCCGGCGGGCGCCGCCTGCTCGGCGCGCGCGCCGACGGCATCATCGGCGCGCCGATCCTCGAAATCTACCCGCCGTGGGCGCGCGAGCTGATCGAGAACGAGGCGCGTCCCGCGGCGCTGCGCGACGGGGTCTGGGAGGGCGAGACCGCGATCCTGGACGGCGGCGGGCAGGAGGTGCCGATCTCCCAGGTGATCATCGCGCACCGCACCGACGAGGGCGAGGTGCGGTTCTACTCGACCATCGCGCGCGACATCAGCGAGCGCAAGGCGTACGAGGCGCGGCTCAAGTACCTCGCGAACTACGACGCGCTCTCGGGGCTGCCGAACCGCGCGCTCCTCGGCGACCGCGCTTCGCAGTCCATCGGCCACGCGCGGCGCACCGGCCGCAGCTGCGGCCTGGTGGTCCTCAACATCGACCGGTTCAAGCTGCTGAACGAGAGCTACGGCCACGGCGTGGGCGACGCGCTCGTCAAGCAAGTGGGCGAGCGCCTCGCGCAGAGCATCCGGGAGGGCGACACCGTGGCGCGGCTCGGGGCCGACGACTTCGCCGTGCTCGCCACCGACCTGGCGCGCCCGGACGACGTGGTGTACGTCGCGCGCAAGATCCGCGACAGCTTCGCCGCGCCGTTCCGCGTCGACGAGCGCGAGATGCACGTCACCCTGAGCATCGGCGCGAGCACCTATCCGCGCGACGGCGAGGAATTCGACCTGCTGCTGCGCAACGCGGACGCCGCGATGCACCGCGTCAAGCAGCAGGGCGGCAACGCTTTCCAGTTCTACGCCGCGGCGATGACGAGCGAGGCGGTGACGCGGATCGAGATCGAGAGCGCGCTGCGCGCGGCGATCGCGCAGAAGCAGCTCGAGCTCCACTACCAGCCGCAGGTCGACCTGCGCGACGGCCGCATCGTCGGGCTCGAGGCGCTGATGCGCTGGCGGCACCCGGAGCGCGGCTACGTCTCCCCGGCGCTCTTCATCCCCATCGCGGAGGAGTCGGACCTGATCCAGCCCCTCGGCGCCTGGGCGCTCATGGAGGCCGCGCGCACGATGGCCGCGTGGCACCAGGCGGGCCACCAGGTCCGTGTCGCCGTCAACGTGTCGGCCCGCCAGTTCCGCTCGAGCGGCTTCGTCGAGGCGGTCGGGCGTGCCCTGCGCGCCCACGCGATCGCGCCGCAGTTCCTGGAGATCGAGCTCACGGAAAGCGCCCTCATCGAGGATCGGGACCGCGCGGCCGGGATCCTGGGCGAGATGAAGCGCCTGGGCGTGCAGGTCGCGGTGGACGACTTCGGCACCGGCTACTCCAGCCTGAGCTACCTGTCCGGCCTGCCCGTCGACTGCCTCAAGATCGACCGCGCGTTCGTCATGAACGCCGGCAAGGGCGGGCGCGACGCGGCCATCGCGCAGGCCATCGTCTCGCTCGGCCATACGCTCGGGCTGAGCGTCGTCGCCGAAGGGGTCGAGACCGCGGAGCAGCTGTCGTTCCTGCGCGCGCACCGCTGCGACATCGGCCAGGGCTACCTGTTCGCGAAGCCGATGCCGCCCGACGGGGCCGCGAGCGCCCTGGCGACCAGGTTCCTGGGAGAATTCAAGAAGGAGGCGCGATGACCGAAAAGACCATTCTGCTCGTCGAGGACAACGAGGACGACGAGGAGCTCACCACGCGCGCCCTGCGCCAAGCCAGGGTGGCGAACGACATCGTCGTCGCGCGCGACGGCCGCGAGGCGCTCGACTACCTGTTTTCGGAGGGCCAGCATGCCGGCCGCGACCCGGGACGTACCCCCGCGCTCATCCTGCTCGACCTCAAGCTGCCGAAGCTCTCCGGGCTGGAGGTGCTGCAGCGCATCCGCGCCGACGAGCGCACGCGGCTCATTCCGACTGTGGTGCTGACCTCTTCCAGCGAGGACGAGGACATGCTGCGCAGCTACGAGACCGGCGCCAACAGCTACGTGCGCAAGCCGGTCGAGTTCTCCGCGTTCGCGAGCGCCGTCAGCCAGCTCGGCGTCTACTGGATGCTGCTGAACCAGCCGGTGCCGCGCCGCTGACCTGTCGCCGCGCGCGCCGGGTCGCGGAAGTGCGCTAGCGGCCGGCCCGGCGCTCCTCCTTGCGCCGCTCGACGAACTTCTCCTCCGGCGCGCCTTCCCGGGCGTCGCGCCTGCGCTCGACGAGGCGCGGAACCCAGGGCTTTCTCTTGGGCGGCGCATCGACGATGGTGATCCTTACCGTGTCCAGGTAGACCGCGTACTCAGAAACGATGCGCGCGGCGCTGTCGAGGTCCTCGCGCGCCGAAGCTTCCCTCAGCTGCTTGCCGAACGTCGTGACCTGACGGAATCCGTAAGGATTCCCGGCGCCGTACATGCGGCAAGCGAGGCGCTCGAGCTGCCCGAACGCGCGCGCCGCGATCGCGTTCCGAAGATCCTCCACGTCCCGCCGCCGGCTCGCCAGGAACTGCGGAACGAGGTCTGCAACGTCGCTATGCACCAGGGCGCTCAAGTCCACGGGGCGGGGGAATGCAAAGCGCATACCGCGTGTTGCCTCCGGGAGGATCAGGGCGGGCTCCCGGGTCCGTGACCCGGACCTCCTAGGTGGTTCCTCCCGTGTGCCGGCCCCCCCCAACTGCTAACCTGCCGGCCATGACAAAACTCCGAGTCCGCTTGATCTCGTCCGTGGCCCCGCTGCTCCTCGCGGCAACCTTTTCGGCACAGGCGCAGATCAACGTTCAGGGGACTTCCTGGGGTACGTTCTCCAATCTTTCGAGCTGCGACAACTCCGGCTCCGACCGCGACTGCCGGATCGTGAGCACGACGGCCAACGGGGCCAACACCCAGGTGCAGTGGGGAAGCACCTCGTCCCACACCGATTTCCGCGATCCCAGCACGCTCACCGCGCGCGATCTGAACATCAGCGCCGTGACCAACGCGCCCGGCGTCACGATCGGCCGCCTCGACTGGTACAACAGCGCCACGCTGCGGCTCGACAGCTCGCTCGACGTGTTCTCGGTGCGCTGGACGCTCGGCCTCAACTTCACCGCGCCTACCGGATCGGATGTCACGGGAAGCGAGCAGTTCGCGCTGACCATCCGCAATCCGATCAACCCGACCGGCGACAGCGTCTACGGCCTGTCGTTCACCGACCTGACGAACCTCGGCGGCTCGTTCAGCCTGAACGGCGTGAGCGTCAGCAACCTGCGCTACCAGGTCGTCGATGGCCTGGGCGCGGGCACTTCGACCTTCAGCAACAACATCTGGTACAACCCGGAGTACAACAACGCCTCGCTGCTGATCGTCGCCGACTTCAGCACCGTCGCCACGCCGGTGCCCGAGCCCGAGACCTACGCGATGCTGCTGGCCGGCCTCGGCCTCCTCGGCTTCGCCACGCGCCGCCGTCGCGCGCAGAAAGCGCCCGTACTTTCGCCGGCCTAGTTTCCCTAGGACTGCGACTCCCGAAAGCCGCGCCCAGCGCGGCTTTTTTTTGTCCTGCGCCGTCCGGACCATCCCGCGCCGGATTCCCGTCGAGGCGGCCGGCCGCCCGGTGCCTTAGGCTCTTGCCATGCGACGACTTGCGGGCCTGGCGGCTGTGCTGGCGAGCGCTCTCGCCCACGGGCAAGCGCCGCAGAGCCCGTACGTGCTGAAGATCGACCCTGCGCCCTACCTTCTTCATCCGGCTTACCGCGCCGGGGAGTCCGCCTCCGCAGGGTCGAGCAGCGCACCTTCCCCCACCGTGCCCTCTGCTCAGCTGACGCCGCTGCCCCCGACGCATTCGGTTCCGCCGGCCGACCGGACGTCCGAGATGCGCGAACGGCATTACGAGTACCGGATCCGCACGCTGGAAGAGGAGCGCGACGCGTGGCGCCGCCGGGCGGAGGTCCTGGAAGCCGAGCGCCTGGGGCTGCGGCGCTAGGACGCGGTCAGGCGACCGCGTCGCGGAAGTAGGGCTCGAGAACCAGCACCTGCGTGAGCGAGCCGTGGTTGTCGAAGCGCCACGACTCGTCCAGGGCGTCGTAGCGCGCGAGCGTCCCGCGCGGCGTGCAGATCTGGTGGTCGGCGAGGGTCACGTGCTCGAACGGCCCGAACGACTTGACGCCGGAATCGCCGTGGATGTGGATGCGGACCGCCTCGCGAAACGTCAGGCTGTCGAAATGGAACTCCCCGACGCGCCAGCCCTGCTTCGAGTACACCGCGAGGATCGTGCCGCCCGCGCTGGCGATCGCTCCGCCGGTGATGCGGATCGGCGCCGCGATGTTGATCTGGATCTCGGCCGCGCCGTCGAGCCCGGTGAACGTGAGTATCGCCATGCGCCTCTCCTTGAAGCGTACGGCGACCATGGTGGAATGTTTTTCTTACCGCGCCAAGACATCCGGACACACTTTAACGTCAGTGCGCGTTCTGGCGCTGCCACACCACGCGGATGGTCTTGGCGATGATGAACAGATCGAGCCGCAGCGACCAGTTGCGCAGGTACTCCAGGTCGTACTCGATGCGCGCCTGCATCTTCTCGAGCGTGTCGGTCTCGCCGCGCAGGCCGTTCACCTGCGCCCACCCGGTGATGCCCGGGCGCACCTTGTGCCGGATCATGTATCCCTTGATGAGCTTGCGATAGAGCTCGTTGTGCGCCACGGCGTGCGGCCGGGGGCCGACGATGCTCATCCGCCCCTGCAGCACGTTGATGAACTGCGGCAGCTCGTCGAGGGAGGTCTTGCGCAGGAAGGCGCCGAAGGGGGTCACGCGGTCGTCGTCCCGGCTCGCCTGGCGGATGACCGCGCCGTCCTCGAGGACCCGCATGGAGCGGAACTTGTAGACGACGATCTCGTTGCCGTCGAGGCCGTAGCGCCGCTGGCGGAAGATGGCAGGGCCCGGCGAGGTGAGCTTGACCCCTGCCGCGATCGCCAGCAGCACGGGCGCGATGGCGACCAGGATCAGCAGCGCGAGCACGACGTCGCTGGCGCGCTTGATGGCTCCGTTCATCCCGGTGAACGGGGTCTCGCAGACGGCGACGACCGGCGCCCCGCCCACCGTGTCCATGCGCCCCTGGATCAGGTCGGTGACGAACGTGTCCGGCACGAAGTAGATCGAGGCGGTGGTGTCGCGCATGGCATCCAGCAGCGCGAGGATGCGGGACTGCGACGCCATGGGCAGCGAGAGGTAGATGACGTCGACCTGGTGGTCCTTGACGTATTGCGGTATGTCGGCGAGCCGGCCGAGGATGGGGTATTGGCCGGCGTTCTGCAGCCGCTCGTGCTGCCGGTCGTCGAAGAAACCGATGACGCGCGCGTTCGAGTACAGGTCGCTCTCGAGGCGCTGCGCCAGGTCGATCCCCTGCGGGTTCATGCCGGCGAGGATGACGCGCCGGGTATGGCCCTGCAGGCTGCGCAGCGCCGGCGCGGCGGCGCGCAGCAGGAAATGCGCGCCGATCTGGGTGAGCGGCGCCGCCCAGAACCAGGTCGTCAGCGTGTCGCGATCGTAGTACTGGAGGTAGCGGCTTCCCCAGCCGAAGAGCACGAGCAGCCCGGCGATGGTGACCCAGCTCATGAGGATGTTGCGCACCACGCGCCAGGGCGCGGTGGTGAGGCGGGAGTAGCCCGGGAACGTGAGGGCGAAGACGATCACCGACAGGACGATGTTCTGGCGGCCGATCTCGCCTTCCACCGCGAGCGAGACCACCCACAGCGACAGCGCCAGGGCCATGGGGTCGAGCAGCACCTCCAGGATGTGGAGGAGCTGGTCGCGCGCGACCGACAGCCGCGTCGCGTTGCGGAACACGACCGGCAGTGCGCGGCGCCCGCCCAGCTCGGCCTTGGACGGGGCGTTCATGCGCTTTCCCCGAAACCGCGGCTCAGCGGGAGCGTGCGGGGGCGCACGCCGGCCGCACGGAAGATCGCGTTGCACACCGCGGGGGCGATCGGCGGGACGCCGATTTCGCCGACGCCTCCCAGCGCCGAGGGCGCCCCGTTCACGTGGACGACCTCGATCGCCGGGGTCTCGTCGAAGCGCAGGAGCGGGTAATCGTCGAAATTCGACGCGCTTGCCGCGCCCGCCTCGAAGTCGACGCGGCCGTACAGGGCCGCAGTGAGCCCGAACACGATGCCGCCTTCGAGCTGCGCGGCCGCCCCGTCGGGATTGACGGCCAGGCCGCAGTCCGCGGCGCAGACCACGCGCTCGACCTTCACGCGCGCGCGATCCTCTACGCGCACGTCCGCGATCATCGCGACGTAGCTGCCGTAGCTCGCATGCACTGCGACGCCGCGTCCGCGGCCGCCTCCCGCCGGCGCCGGCCCGGCCTTCGCGACGACGGCATCGAGAACGGCGAGGTGCCGCGATGCCGGCGCCAGCAGCCGCCGGCGCAGCAGCACCGGATCCTGGCCGCCGGCCGCAGCGATCTCGTCGAGGAAGGACTCGACCACGAACGCGTTGTACGAGTGGCCGACCGAGCGCCAGAAGCCGACCTGCATCGGCACCTCCGCACGGGAGTACTCGACCTGGAGATCGGGCACCCGGTAGGGGATCTCCTTTGCGCCTTCGACGGCGGTGGGGTCGACGGGGTCCTTGAACGCGGGATCGCCGCTCAAAATGGACGGCGCGGCGATCCGATGGGCGAGCGCAACCGGCAGCCCGTCGCCATCCAGCCGCGCCTCGAGGCGGTGCGCGGAGCAAGGCCGGAACCAGTCGTGGCGGATATCGTCCTCGCGCGTCCAGAGGACCTGGACGGGACGCCCGATAGCCCTGGAAATGTCGACCGCCTCGAACACGTAGTCGTTGTTCACCCGCCGGCCGAACGCTCCGCCGAGCAGGGGGATGTTCACGGTCACGCTCGCGACGGGAATGCCGAGGCGCTGGGCCACCACGCTGCGCACGGTGGTCGGGGACTGGCTCGGCGCCCAGACCACGCACTGGCCGGGGCGGACGTCGGCGGTGCAGTTCATCGGCTCCATGGTCGCGTGGGCGAGATAGGGCAGGCGGTATTCCGCGCGCACGATCTTCCCGGGCCCCTGGAGGCCTTTCGCGCCGTTTCCATCGCGACGCGCGACCACGCCGGCACGGCCCAGGCTCCGCTCGAGGTGCGCATCGATGGCGCTCGCGTTCCATCCGGCATTCGGCCCGGGCTCCCAGTCCACCTTCAAAGCGCGCCGGCCGAGCATCGCCGCATGCGTGTGATCCGCGACCACCGCGACGCCGCTCGCGATGGCGACGACGTTGCGCACGCCGGGCACGGCGAGGCTGTCGGCGGCGTCGAAGCGACGGACCTTGCCGCCGGTCGCCGGCGGGCGGACCACCATCGCGAACAGCATCCCGGGCACGCGCACGTCGATGCCGAAGCGCGCGCTGCCATCGATCTTCGCCGGGAGATCCAGGCGCGGCATCGCCTTGCCGACGTACTGCCATTCGCTGCGCGGCTTGAGCGCGGGCTCGTCCGGCACGCGCCGCTTCGCCGCCGCAGGCACGAGGTCTGCGAACGCCAGGCGACGGCCGCTCGGCCCGTGGATGACCTCGCCGAGGTGCACGCGGAACTCCGCCGCCGGGCGATCGAGCGCCGCGGCCGCGGCGCCGACCAGCATCTCGCGCGCCGCCGCGCCCGCCGCGAGCATGTCATTGAACGACCCGCGCACGCTCGCGCTCACCGCCGTCATCTGGCTGCCGTACGCTTCGTCCGCCGGTGCCTGCACGACCTTCACGCGCGCCGGGTCGGCCCCGAGCTCCTCCACGATCAGCATCGGCAGCGTCGTCGCGATGCCCTGGCCGACTTCGGGGCGGGGGAGCCAGAGGGTGACCGCGCCCTGCGCGTCGATCGCCACGAACGCGCTCGGCGCGAACGGCTGCTCGCGCGGCGGCGCGGGGCGCCGGCGTTGCTTGCGGCGCCGGAGCAGGCGATAGCCGCCATAGGCGCCGATGGCGAGGACGGCGCCGCCGGCGAGCCCTGCGGCCAGGAGCTGGCGTCGAGTCAGGCGGACGACGGGCATCGGCTATTTGCCTCGCGCGGCGCGATGGATGGCGCGGCGGATGCGCGGATACGTGCCGCAGCGGCAGAGCACGCCCCGCATCGCCTCGTCGATCTCCTGGTCGGTGGGGGCGGGCTTGGCGGCGAGAAGCGCGACCGCGGTCAGGATCTGGCCGCTCTGGCAATAGCCGCACTGCGGGACGGATTCGGCGATCCACGCCTCCTGCACCGGGTGCAGTTTCTCGGGCGCGAGGCCTTCGATCGTCGTGATGCGCTTGCCCACGACGCGCTCCACGGGCAGCTGGCAGGTACGAGTCGGAACGCCGTCGACGTGGACCGTGCACGCGCCGCAGAGAGACTTCCCGCAGCCGTACTTCGTGCCCGTCAGCCCGGCAATGTCGCGCAGCACCCACAGCAGCGGCATCCCGTCGGGGGCGTCCACCTCGATGCTGCTGCGATTGATCTCGAGCTTGCGGACCGGCATGGCTAGCAGGGAAGGGCTACAGCGGTCATCAGGAACCCCTGCTGGACCAGGTAGCGCCCTTCGAGCTCGTCGCCGCGCGAGAAGGGCGCGACGTCCTCGCGGAAGACGGCCTTGAATCGCTGCGCCGGCTCGTCGAGCAGCACGTGCATGGCGTGGAAGCCGAGCAGCGTGCGCGACAGCGGGTACTGGCACTTGTAGGCCGATTCCTTGGCGCTGAAGATCAGCCGGCCGAGCACGCCCCGTTCCTCCGGGCGGGCGGCGAGGAGCTCGCGCTCCTCCGCGACGCAGATGATGCGCAGCAGCGCCGGATCGATCGGCTCCGCCGGCTCGACATCCAGGCCGATGGCGCGGATCCCGTCCTGCCTGCGCGCGACCGCCGCGGCGCACCAGCTTTCGGTATGGGTGATCGAGCCGACCAGCCCTTCGGGCCAGATCGGCGCGCGATCCTCCCCCTGCAGGATGGGCGACGCGTGCGCGCCGAGCGCCGCCATCGCCCTTCGCGCGCACGTGCGCCCGGCGGAGAACTCGCGCCGCCGCGACGGAACGGCTTTCGCCACCGCGCGCTCCTCGCCGGGCAGCAGGTCTTCCTCCGCCATGCGCGGATCCATTTCCGCGGTTCGCACCGGGAAAGGAAGAAGACGCGCGGCCAGCACTACTTCTCCTGCCGTGCGGCCCGCGTGCCGCGACGCTGCATCGCTTCGCGCCGTGCTGCGCCGCGGCCGGCGACCGCCGCCAGCGCCGCGCCCGCGTTGCCGCCGTCGTCGAGGTGAGCCGCGAGGGCCGCGACCGTCGGGAAGCGGAAGATGTCGGTGATGGTCAGCTTCGGCGACACGCTCGCGCGCAGCTCGCGGTGCGCCTGCACCGCCAGCAGCGAATGCCCGCCGAGCTGGAAGAAGTTGTCGCTCAGGCCGACCTGCGGCAGGCCGAGCACTTTCTTGTAGACCTCGGCGATCTGGCGCTGCACATCGCTCTCCGGCGCGACGTACTGCGCCTGCGCGCGTGCCTGCACCGCGTCCGGCCGGGGCAGCGCCTTGCGGTCCACCTTCGCGTTCGGCGTGAGCGGGAAGCTGTCCATCGCGACGAAGTGCGCCGGCGCCATGTAGTCGGGCAGCGTCTGCTTCACGTGCGCCGCCAGCTCGGCATCCGCGACCGGCTTCGCCGCGAAGCGCAGGTAGGCGACCAGGCGCACGTCCCCCGGCGAGTCCTCGCGCGCCATCACCACCGCTTCCCGCACGCCCGGGTGCTCGGCGAGGCGCGCTTCGATCTCGCCCAGCTCGATGCGGTAGCCGCGCACCTTGACCTGGTGGTCGATGCGGCCGAGGAACTGGAGCACGCCCTCCTCGGTGAAGCGCACGAGGTCGCCGGTGCGGTACATGCGGTTGCCCGGACGGAAAGGGTCGGCGAGGAAGCGCTCGGCGGTGAGCTCGGGACGATGCAGGTAGCCGCGCGCGACGCCGTCGCCGGCGATGCAGAGCTCCCCCGCGGTGCCGGGCGGAACCGGGCGCTGCTTCGCGTCGAGGACGTAGAGCTGGGTGTTGGCGATCGGCCGGCCGAGCGGTACGACGGGCGACGCCGGGTCCGCGGTCTGGGTCGAGGACCATATCGTCGTCTCGGTCGGACCGTACATGTTCTCGACGCTGGCGGCCGGGTTGATGCGGCGCAGCTCGCCCACCAGCGCGCCGGGCAGCGCCTCGCCGCCGACGAAGAAGTGGCGCACCGTGCCGAGCGCGGCGCGCGCCTCGTCGTTCATGGCGAGCATGCGCGCCATGGACGGCGTGCATTGCAGGTGCGTCGCCTTGTGGCGCACGATCTGCGCCGCGATGCTGTAGTCGTCGTGCGCCGCCTGGACGATCGGGCGGCTCGTGCCGCGCACGACTTCCGCGAGCGGCTTCAGCGCTTCGAGCGCGATCTCGCTGTCGATGCCGAAGTCGATCAGGCACGCGATCTCGTCCACCCCGATGCGCTTGAGCTCGTCCACGCGGGCGACGGCGTCCTCGACCGTGCCGAACAGGCCGCTGTCCTCGAAGTAGCGCAGGAACGCGAACTCGAGGATCGCGTCCATCTCCTCCGCGGGCAGCGACTGCAGGTCGATGTCCATGGGCTTGGTCACGCCGGCGGGCTTCTTGAACGCCGGGAACGACCAGGCGTACTGCTTGATGAGTGCGGCGGCGCTGCGCAGGTAATCCTTCATCGGGCCGCGCGCGAGCTCGCGAACCTTCTCGCGGTCGGCGCCGACCAGCGTGTGCAGCATCAGCGTGACCCGGTAGTCGGCGGGATTGCGCCCGAGGCGCGTGAGCTCGTCGCGGTAGAGGCGGATCTTGCCGCCCAACTCCTCGATCGACTGCCCGAGCAGGTGCGTCAGCACGTTGGCGCCGAGTGCCGCGGCGTTCTTGTACGTCTCCGGGTTGCCGGCGGTCGTGACCCATACCGGCAGCTCCTTCTGCACCGGACGCGGCTGCGTGACCACCTCGACGTCCGAGCCGGTGGGCGACTCGAAGGCGACCGCTTCGCCGCGCCACAGGCGCCGCACCGTCTCGATGCCCCGCAGCATGGCGGCATTGTTGTTCGGCGGCGCGTTCTCCGGGCGCAGCAGGAAGTCCTGCGGCATCCAGCCGGAGGCGAACGACAGGCCGACGCGGCCGTCGCTCAGGTTGTCCACCACCGCCCATTCCTCGGCGATGCGCGCCGGGTGGTGCAACGGCAGCACGCAGCTGCCGGCGCGGATGTGCAGGTTGCGCGTCGCGACGGCGAGCGCCGCCGCCGTGACCGAGGGATTCGGATACGGCCCGCCGAAGGCGTGGAAGTGCCGCTCCGGGGTCCAGACGGAATGGAAGCCGTTCGCGTCGGCGAACTTCGCGCCCTCGAGCAGCAGGCGGTACTTGCGTGCGCCCGGCGCGTCGTCGTTGCCCCAGTAGAACAGGCCGAAGTCCATCGGGCGCCCCGACGGCGCCGCGCCGCCGGAGGCGAGCGCGCGGTCCTCGTCGGAGCTGATCACGACCTTGAAGCCGCGCGCGAGCGTCCAGAAGAGCTCGAGCACGGAGATGTCGAACGAGAGGCTCGTCACCGCGAGCCAGACCGGCTGCGCATCCTTGCCGCGCGGCACGCGCTCGTCCATTCCGGTGAAGAAGTTCGAGACGTTGCGGTGCTCGACCATCACGCCCTTCGGGCGCCCGGTCGAGCCGGAGGTGTAGATGACGTAGGCGATGTTCGACGAGGACACCGGGGCGTGCGGCCGGGACGCCGGCGCCGCGGCGACGGACGCGTCGTCGATGCACAGGACCTTCTCCGGCCGCGCCGGCAGCGCCGCCTCGAGGTCGCCGCGCGTCAACACGACGCGCGCGCCGCTGTCCTCGATCATGAGCGCGATGCGGTTGGCGGGGTACGAAGGATCGAGCGGCACGTACGCGCCGCCGGCCTTCTGGATGCCGAGCGCGCCGACCACGAGGTCGAGCGAGCGGCGGATGTAGAGCCCGACCGGCGCGTCCGGGCCGACACCCAGCGCGCGCAGCGCGTGCGCCACGCGGTTGGCTCGCGCGTCGAGCTCGCGATAGGTGAGCACGCTGCCTTCGAACGCGAGCGCGGGCGCGTCAGGGGTCGCTTCGACCTGGCGCTCGAAGAGCTGGTGCACGCAGGCCTCGCGCTCGTACGGGCGCTCGCTGCGGTTCCACTCGACGACGACGCGCTGGCGCTCCTCCGGCGAAAGCAGGCTCAGCGCGCAGACCGGCTGTGCGTCGTTCTCCGCCAGCGCGGCGAGGAAGATCGCGAAGCGCCGCGCCAGGGCCTGCGCCGCGCGCGCGGGAAAGCGCGCCGCGTCGTGCAGCAGCCGGGCGCCGCGCCCGGATGACGGGACGACGAAGGTGACGGCGCAGCCGTCGATCGCGTGGCTTTCGGCCGGCTGCGCGGCAAGGCGTACGCCGACGGAATAGGCGGGCGCCTTCACGCCGGGGCGCCGTGCGTGCAAGTCGGCGGCGTAGGTGAGGCGCTTGCGCAGCGTCGCGAGCTCGGCGCCGATGCGCTCGCGCAGCACGCTCGCGCTTGCGTCCCCGGTCGCGTCGGCGCGCAGCGGCACGCAGGCGGCGAAGTAGCCGGGAACCGGGGCGATCGCGGACGCCAGCGCGTCGTCGCTATAGGCGAGATCGACCACGTCCTGGCCGGTCGCGCGGGTGAGGAACGCGCCGATCGCCGCGATGCCGGCGTCGCCGGCGAGCGTCGCGGGAAGCTCGAGGCTTTCGATCCGGGCGGCGCCGGCTTCCGCGGCGGCCTGCAGGTCCGGAAGGTCGGCGGGCTGCAGGCGCGCGAGCGCCCGGATGAACGCGTCTTCCGCCGGCGCCACGCGGGCCGTCAGCTCCGTGAGCAGCCGGACGCGGTTCTCGTCAGGGATCGGCAGGCGCGTGCCCGGCTTCAGCAGCGCGCTCGTCTGAATCCGGAGCGCTCCGTCGGTGGTCGCGACCAGCGCGCCGGCGGCGCTCACGTCGACGACGGTGCCCGGCGCCGCGGCGGCGGGGAGTGCCTCGACGGTGGCGCGCGCCACGGCGAAGACGCCCTCGGCGGTCTGCAGCTTGGGCAGGAGGAGGGGGTTGGCGTAGCCCGCGCCGAAGTCGAGGCCGCGCACGAGCGCGTCGAGCTCCGCGGCGGGACGGTCGAAGCGCAGCGTCGCCGCCGCTTCGGGCCGCTTGCTCTTGGCGAAGTACGTGCGGCGCGAGAAATCCTGCTTCCGCGGCGCCAGCGCGCCGCGCTCGATGCCGTCGAGCAGCTCGCCGAAGCTCTCGATGGCGGCCTCGAAGCACTTCGTGTTCAGCGTCAGCGCCGTCTCGTCGGGCGCGACGTCGAGCTCGCGCTGCACGTACACGTCGCCTTCGTCGATGCCTTCGGTCACCGCGTGCCAGGTGATGCCGTGGCGCGGCTCGCGGGCGAGGATCGCCCACGCCGGCGCGTTCAGTCCCGCGTACGCGGGCAGGGGGCCGTCGTGGAAGTTGGCCGCGCCCTGCGCCGCGCGCGACCAGATCTCCCGCTTCACGAGGCGAAGGTTCGCGATGCCGAAGAACCAGTCGAACGGCGTCGCCTGCAGGCGGGCTTCGAGGTCCGCACCCGGCGCGTGGACCGGAATCGCAAGGGGCTCGGCCCAGCGCCGGATCTGCGCGTCTTCGGTGACGATGCCCGCCACCCGGTGCCCGCGCGAAAGCAGCAGCTCCGCGCACTGGACGAGGAGCGACTGGTCTCCCATGAGCAGACAGGAAACGGGTCCCTTGGCCATCTTTTCTTTTCCTTCCCCTGGACAGCTGGCGACGACCTTGCAAGTGTAGCGCCGCCGGCCCGCCGGATCGACGGTAAACAATTGTAGATTCGTGTAAAAGCGGTTCGGAAGTGGTACAACTCCGACCGCGGCGCCCGGGGGCGGCTGCGCGTTTTTTTTCGGCACTTCTTACAACAGCCATGTCCAGCCAGGATTCCAACGAAAACGACATCGCGATCGTGGGGATGGCCGCGCGCGTCACCGGTGCGCGCAACATCGACGAGTTCTGGCGCAACCTGCGCGACGGCGTCGAATCCATCCGCGCCTGCACCGACGAGGAGCTGCTCGCCGAAGGCGAGTCACCCGAGATGCTGCGCAAGCCGAACTACGTCCGGGCGACGGCGCCGCTGCCGGACATGGAGATGTTCGACGGCGAGTTCTTCGGCTTCTCGCCGAAGGAGTCCGCGATCATGGACCCGCAGCACCGCCACTTCCTCGAGTGCGCCTGGGAGGCGCTCGAGAACGCCGGCCATCCGCCCGAGCGCTTCGCCGGGCCGGTCGGCGTGTTCGCCGGCTGCGGCATGGGCAGCTACTTCTACTTCAACCTGTGCTCGAACCCCGACCTCGTCGAGTCGGTCGGCATGTT
>DASZQH010000169.1:0-3758 GCA_035549805.1 Burkholderiales bacterium | reverse complement strand
GCGGCGCTTCCTCGACGAGTCGCGCACCCTCGCCTCGTTCCGCCACCCGCACATCGTGCGCGTGATGCGCTTCTTCGAGGCGAACGGCTCGGCGTACATGGTGATGGAGTTCGTCGAGGGCGCGCCGCTCGGCGACTGGATCAAGCCGCGCCGGCCGCTGCCGGAGGCGCACTTGCGCGCGCTCGTCATGCCGCTCCTCGAGGGCCTCGAAGTCGTCCACAAGGCCGGCTACACCCACCGCGACATCAAGCCCGGCAACATCTACATGCGCGAGGACGACACGCCGGTGCTGCTCGACTTCGGCTCGGCCCGCATGCAGGCATCCGAGCTCACCGCGGTGGTGTCGCCCGGATACGCGCCCTTCGAGCAGTACCACACGCAGGGCAACCAGGGCCCCTGGAGCGACCTCTACGCGCTCGGCGGCGTGCTCTACTGGATCGTGACCGGCAACCGGCCGCATGAAGCGGCGGCGCGCGTGCAGCAGGACACGATGCCTTCGGCCGTGCAGGCGGGCGATCGCACCCTCTACGGGGTGGAACTCCTCGCCGCGATCGATTGGGCCCTCGCGCCCAACGAGCGCGATCGGCCGCAGAGCGTCGTCGAGTGGCGCGAGGCGCTCCTCGGGGTGCGCGAGGCGAAGGCGCCGCCGCGTCCGGCCCCGAAGCCGGCGGCGCCGCCGGAGCCGGCGGCCCCGGCGCCGGTGTCCGCGCCCGTCGCCTTCGATCCCTCGCTCCTGAGGAAGCTCGAAGGCGAGCTCGCGCAGCACCTGGGACCGATCGCGCCGGTGATGGTCCGCAACGCGGCGAAGAAGGCGAAGACCCAGGCCGAGCTGGTGCCGCTGCTCGCCGCGGAGATCGCCGACGAGCGGGCGCGCGCCGCCTTCGAGAAGAAGTTCGTCGAAGTCTCGAAGCCCGCGTCGCAACCGCTGTCCTCGCCGGCCACGCAGACCAACGTGGCGACCGCGCTCGCGGCGAGCCGCTTTCCGATCGAGGTGCTCGACAAGGCCGAGCAGCGCCTCGCCGAGTACATCGGCGCCGTGGCCCGCGTGGTGGTGAAGCGCGCCGCGATGAAGGCCCGCGACGAGGCCGAGCTCTACCTGCTCCTCGCCGACGAGATCGAGGACAAGGACGAGAAGAAGGCCTTCATCCGGAAGGCGGCGTCGATCTCCCGCGCAGGCGGTGGTAAGTCATGAGGGCGAGCGCCCCCAGGCAGTAGGGATCGAGGACGAGCGGCAGCAGGATCCACAGCCACGGCCAGGGCGCCGCGATTCCCATCCCGGCCAGCGCAGGCAGGGAGAAGAACACGGTCAGGGAACCCACGAGCCCCGGCATGAACCCCATGCCCGAGGGAACCGGCTCGCCCTCCTTTGCCTTGAGCGAAAGCCGGAGGGCCCGGTAGTTCACCAGCAGGCCGCCCAGGAAATAGAGCCAGGCCATCGAAAGCAGGATCAGGCCGACCAGGTTTCCTCCCGACATGCGCAAAGCTTGACGGACGGGGGCCGGCCTCGCTAGTATTCAAACGTTCGTTTGAAAGGTCGACCCATGAGTCTTCGCGCCATCAAGCCGCCTCACGAGACCCGCACGCGCATCCTCGATGCCGCAGAGGAGCTGTTCATGCTGCACGGCTTCGAGGGCACCTCGATGCGCGTGCTCACCGCGAAGGCCGGGGTGAACCTCGCCGCGGTGAACTACCACTTCGGCTCGAAGGACGCGCTCATCGAGGCCCTCTTCCGCCGCCGCCTCGACCCGATGAACGCCGAGCGCATCCGCGAGCTCGACCAGCTCCAGACAGGGACGAAGAAGGCGCTCGCGCCCGAGGCGATCATCCGCGCCTTCGTCCGTCCCAGCCTCACCTATCTCGAGGACGCGAGGGGCGGCGGGCGCAACTTCATCCGCTTGCTGGGCCGCACCTATTCCGAGCCGAACAAGCCGATCCGCGTGCTGATCGGCCAGCTCTACGCGCCGACGATGGAGCGCTACAAGGCGGCGCTCGAGCTCGCGCTGCCGCAAATGCCGCGCGACGAGCTCGTCTGGCGCATGCACTTCATGTTCGGCACGCTCGCCTATACCCTCGCCGCCACCGACACGGTGCAGCTCATCGCCGGCTGCAAGCCCGAAGACCGCTACGACGCCCGCCTGCTGGAGGACCGCCTCACCGCCTTCCTCGCCGCCGGGCTGCAGGCCCCCCTCAAGCAGACCGTCCGCAAAGCCGCCTAGGAGCAGCCCATGGAAATCCTCTTCTGGTTCATCGGCGCCGTCGCCGTCTTCTTCGTCTTCGCGTACTTCCGCATGCCGCTCGCGTGGTGGACCCTCGCGGCGGCCCTGATGGCCGTCTACCTCAGCGTGATCCTTGGACTGGGAACGGTCGGGAACGCGATCCTTTTCGGCGCTCTTTCCGTCATCGCCCTGGTCCTGAACGTTCCTGCGCTGCGCCGCGCCCTCGTCAGCGACAGGATCCTCGCCGTCTACAGGAAGATCCTGCCGGACATGTCGCAGACGGAGAAGGAAGCGATCGACGCCGGCACCGTATGGTGGGACGCCGATCTCTTCTCCGGTCGCCCGGACTGGAACAAGCTGCTCGCCACCCCGGCGCCGAAGCTGACGGCCGAGGAGCAGGCGTTCGTCGACGGCCCGGTCGAGGAGCTGTGCGCGATGTGCAACGACTGGGAGATCACGCACGAGCGCTACGACCTGCCGCCGCACGTGTGGCAGTACATCAAGGACAAGGGCTTCCTCGGGATGATCATCCCGAAGAAGTACGGCGGCATGGGCTTCTCCGCCTTCGCGCATTCGGCGGTGGTGACGAAGCTCTCGACACGCTCCAACGCCGCCGCCGTGACCGTCATGGTCCCGAACTCGCTCGGGCCGGCCGAGCTGCTCCTGCACTACGGCACCGACGCGCAGAAGGATTACTACCTGCCGCGCCTCGCCAAGGGGCAGGAGATCCCGTGCTTCGCGCTCACCAGCCCCGAGGCGGGCTCGGACGCGGCGTCCATCCCCGACTACGGAGTCGTCTGCAAGGGCGTCTTCCAGGGCAAGGAAGTGCTCGGGATGCGCGTCACCTGGGACAAGCGCTACATCACGCTGGGGCCGGTGGCAACGCTCCTCGGCCTGGCGTTCCGCCTCTATGACCCGGAAGGCCTTCTCGGCAATGAAAAGGACCTGGGCATCACCTGCGCTCTCGTCCCGACGAGCACCCCGGGGGTCAACATCGGCCGGCGCCACCTGCCGCTGAACGGCGCGTTCCAGAACGGTCCGAACTCCGGCAAGGACGTGTTCATGCCGCTCGACTGGATCATCGGCGGGCCGGAGTACGCCGGCAAGGGCTGGATGATGCTGATGAACTGCCTCGCCGCGGGGCGCTCCATCTCGCTGCCGGCATCGTCGGTCGGCGGGGCGCAGGCGCTCGCGCGCGTCACCGGCGCCTACTCGCGCGTGCGCAGCCAGTTCCGCACGCCGATCGGCACGCTCGAGGGCGTCGAGGAAGCGCTCGGCCGCCTCGCGGCCACTGCGTACCTGAGGGAAGCGCCGCGCGTCATGACCGCGGGCGCGGTGGACGCGGGCGAGAAGCCGTCGGTGATCTCGGCGATCGCGAAATACCACATGACCGAGCGCGCCCGCCTGTGCGTGAACGACGCGATGGACATCCACGGCGGCAAGGGCATCTGCCTCGGGCCGAACAACTGGGTCGGGCGCGGCTACCAGGTGCTGCCGGTCGGCATCACGGTCGAGGGCGCGAACATCCTCACGCGCACGCTC
>DASZQH010000168.1:0-12476 GCA_035549805.1 Burkholderiales bacterium | reverse complement strand
GAGTTCATGATCTTCGGCGCGCTGATCGTGCTGTTCCTGATCCTGGAGCCGCACGGGCTCGCGCGCCTCTGGGCGATCGGCAAGGAGAAGCTCCGTCTCTGGCCGTTCCCGCACTGACGGGGCTATGATGGGAAGTCCTTTTTTAGGAGGAGGATCGTCATGAATCTGAAGCTCAAGGCAGGCCTCGCCTGCGCCGCGTTCGCGGCCGCGACTTCGGTCGCGGTCACCGCGCACGCCCAGGCGAAGGAGCAGTTCTTCCCGGTGCTGTCGTACCGGACCGGCCCGTACGCGCCGAACGGCATCCCGTTCGCCAACGGCTACGTCGACTACCTCAAGCTGGTCAACGCGCGCGACGGCGGCATCGGCGGCGTGAAGATCACGTTCGAGGAGTGCGAGACGGGCTACGCGACCGACCGCGGCGTCGAGTGCTACGAGCGCCTGAAGGGCAAGGGCCCGACCGGCGCCACCGCGTTCCATCCGCTGTCCACCGGCATCACCTTCGCGGTGACCGACAAGTCGTTCAACGACCGCATTCCCATCATCACGACCGGCTACGGCCGCGCCGACTCGGTGGACGGCACGATCTTCGGCTGGAACTTCCCGCTCGGCGGCACGTACTGGGACGCGGCGGACATGCTGATCCAGCACGTCGGCAAGAAGGAAGGCGGCGTCAACAACCTGAAGGGCAAGAAGATCGCCCTCGTGTACCACGACTCGCCCTACGGCAAGGAGCCGATCGCGCTGCTGCAGGAGCGCGCCAAGATGCACGGCTACCAGCTGCTGCTGCTGCCGGTCACGCATCCCGGTGTCGAGCAGAAGGCGACCTGGCTGCAGATCCGCCAGAACCGTCCCGACTACGTGTTCCTGTGGGGCTGGGGCGTGATGAACTCGACGTCGATCAAGGAAGCGGTCGCGACCGGCTATCCGCGCGAGAAGATGTACGGCGTGTGGTGGTCCGGGGCCGAGCCCGATGTCACGCCCGCCGGCGACGGCGCGAAGGGCTACAACTCGCTCGTGTTCCTCGCCCCGGCCGGCCAGGGCCGCGTGCACAAGGACATGATCAAGTTCGTGTACGACAAGGGCCAGGGCAGCGGCAAGAAGGAAGAGATCGGCGACGTCCTCTACAACCGCGGCCTGGTCGCGGCGATGATGACGGTGGAAGCCGTGAAGCAGGCCCAGGTGAAGCACGGCAAGAAGCCGCTCAAGGGCGAGGAAGTGCGCTGGGGCCTGGAGAACCTGACGATCGACCAGGCGGCGATCAAGAGGCTCGGCTTCGAGGGCTTCATGACGCCGATCAGCACCTCCTGCGTCGACCACGCGGGCGGCCGCATCGGCGGCATCCACACCTGGGACGGCAAGAACTGGCAGGTCTCCAAGGACCGCTACGAGGCCGACCAGTCGATCATCAAGCCGATGATCCGCGCCTCGGCCGAGAAGTACGGCCAGGAGAAGAAGCTGACCAAGCGCGACTGCGCGAAGGAAAGCCAGTAACGGAGAGGGAACACCCGCCCGTGGCGCGATCCACGGGCGGTTCTTCTTTTTGAGAGAACCATGAAGGCCATGCTGTCGGTCAACGGCATCGAGGTGATCTACAACCACGTGATCCTCGTGCTGAAGGGCGTCTCGCTCGAGGTACCGGAGGGCGGCATCGTCGCGCTGCTCGGGGCGAACGGCGCCGGCAAGACCACCACCCTGAAGGCGATTTCCAACCTGCTGCGCGCCGAGCGCGGCGAGGTCACGAAGGGATCGATCACCTTCCGCGACCAGCGCATCGACCAGCTCAATCCGTCCGAGCTGGTGAAGCGCGGTATCTGCCAGGTCATGGAGGGCCGGCACTGCTTCCAGCACCTGACGGTCGAGGAGAACCTCCTCGCCGGCGCGTACACGCGCGGCATGGCCGGCGACATCCGCGGCGACCTCGAGAAGGTCTACCAGTATTTCCCGCGCCTGAAGGAGCGGCGCAGCTCGCAGTCCGGCTATACGTCCGGCGGCGAGCAGCAGATGACCGCCATCGGCAGGGCGCTGATGGCGCGGCCGAAGATGATCCTGCTCGACGAGCCGTCGATGGGCCTCGCGCCCCAGCTCGTGGAGGAGATCTTCGAGATCGTGAAGGACCTGAACGAGAAGGAGGGCGTGAGCTTCCTCCTCGCGGAGCAGAACACCAACGTCGCCCTGCGCTACGCCGGCTACGGCTACATCCTCGAGAACGGCCGCGTGGTCATGGACGGCGAAGGCCGGTCCCTCGCCGAGAACGAGGACGTGAAGGAGTTCTACCTCGGCTTCTCTTCCGGCGGTCGCAAGAGCTTCCGCGACGTCAAGTCCTATCGGCGGCGAAAGAGATGGCTGTAAAGCGGTTGGCTGTCAGGAAGCAGGCGTATTTCGACCGGCTGGAAACTCGCCCACCCAGGGTGCGCGAGAAGTCCCTCATGGCGGCTCTGCCCCGGCTCGTCGCGCACGCGAAGAAGAACGCAGCCGGGTTCGCCGCGATCCTTTCCGGGGTGAATCCTTCGAAAGTCACCTCGCGCAAGGCCCTTTCCGCCCTTCCGGTCACCCGCAAATCCGACCTGAAGGACCTGCAGGCGCGGATGCCGCCGCTCGGCGGGCTGAACGCCACGCCGCGCGACAAGCTCGCCAAGCTCTTCGTCTCGCCGGGACCGATCTACGAGCCCGAAGGCCAGGGCAGGGACTGGTGGCGCACCGCGCGCGGGCTCTTCGCCGGCGGCTTCCGTCCCGGCGACCTCGTCGCCAACACGTTCGCGTATCACTTCACGCCCGCGGGCTCGATGCTGGAGACCGGCGCGCTCGCGCTCGGCTGCACCGTCGTGCCGACCGGCACGGGCCAGACCGAGATGCAGGTCGCCGCCATCCGCGACCTGCGCATCCAGGGCTACATCGGCACGCCTTCGTTCCTCAAGGTGATCGTCGAGAAGGCCGACGAGATGAAGGCCGATCTCTCCTGCCTCGCGAAGGCGCAGGTCGGCGCCGAGTACCTGCCGCCCGCGCTCAGGCAGAGCTTCCGGGAAAGAGGCATGCGCGTCACCCAGATGTACGGCACGGCGGATCTCGGCCTGCTTGCCTACGAGTCGCTGATGCCGGACGGCACGCCGACGCCCGGCATGATCCTGGAAGAAAGCCTGATCCTGGAGATCGTGCGGCCGGGCACCGGCGATCCCGTCGCGCCGGGGGAAGTCGGCGAGGTCGTGGTCACGACCTTCAACAAGGACTATCCGCTCATCCGCTTCGGCACCGGGGATCTCTCCGCCGTTCTGCCGGGCACCAGCCCTTGCGGCCGCACCAACACGCGCATCAAGGGCTGGATGGGCCGCGCCGACCAGAGCACGAAGGTGCGCGCGCTCTTCGTCACCCCCGGCCAAGTCGCGGAGATCGTGAAGCGCCATGGCGAGGTCGCGAAGGCACGCCTGGTCGTGGAGGGCGAAGCCGGCAACGACCGCATGACCCTCAAGTGCGAGGTGCGCGAGCGCCCCGCCGGCCTGGCCGAAGCGCTGGTCGCCACCATCCGCGACGTCACCAAGCTGCGCGGGGAGGTCGAGTTCCTCGCCCCCGGCGCCCTGCCGAACGACGGCAAGGTCATCGAGGACCTGCGCAAGTACGCCTGATTGCCCGGTGTCTTTCTTGCAGGGCGCAGTGATGCACATGCATAGAGCCCTCGCCCTTTCCGCGCTCCTGCTCGCCGGATGCGGTTCCGAGATCGCCCTGCCGCCGCCGCCGGCCGGGACGGTCGCCGCCGGGCACCAGGCGCAGGCGTTCGTCGAGGCGATGAAGCCGCGCCGCCCGGGCAAGCCGGTGATCGCGGTCCTCGCGCGCAACGAGGCCACCGAGACCACCGACTTCCTCCTGACGCACGCGGTGCTGCAGCGCTCGGGCGTGGCCGACGTGAAGGCGGTCGCGCCCCGGCGCGGCCGCGTCGAGCTCTATCCGGCGCTGCAGGTCGAGGTTGCTCAGGACCTCGCCGCGTTCGACAAGGCGCATCCCACCGGCGCCGACTACGTCGTCGTACCGGCGATGCTGTACGAGAAGGACAAGGACCCCGCGGTCACCGCCTGGCTCAGGCAGCAGGCCGAGCGCGGCGCGCGGATCTTCGGCGTGTGCGCGGGCGCGCTCGTGCTGGCCGATGCCGGGCTGCTCGACGGCCGGCGCTTCGCCACGCACTGGTACTTCCGCAAGAACGTGCTCGAGGACCACCCTAGCGCGGTGTACGTGCCGCACCAGCGCTACGTGCTCGACCGCGACGTCGCGACGACGACCGGCATCACCGCTTCCGTCCCGGCCATGCTCGCGCTCGTGGAAGCGATCGGCGGGCGTGCGAAGGCGCAGTCGCTCGCCGCCGGGCTGGGCGTGGATTCCTGGACCCCGCTGCACGACAGCACGCAGTTCGGGCTCAATCCGGTCCGGATGTGGGACTACATCGTCGCGAAGGCCGCGTTCTGGCGCCAGGAGCGTTGGGGCATCGACGTGCGCGACGGCATGGACGACATCGCGCTCGCCTTCGCTGCGGACGCCTGGTCGCGTACCGGCCGTGTCAGCGTCGCTGCGGCCGCCCCGGGGCCGGTGAAGCTGCGCAGCGGGCTGGTACTGGCTGCGAAGCCCGCCGCGCCGGACATGCCGCGCATCGCGCTCTCGCCCGCGCTCAAGCCCGTCCAGCAGCTCGACCGCACGCTGTGCGAGATCGACGCGCACTTCGGCGCCCTGCCGCGCGAGAGGGTGATGATGGAGCTCGAGTATCCCGGCGCGACGCTCAGGTGCTCAGGCAGCTAGGGTCGTCCGCGCCGAAATGCAGCAAAAACTCCACCATCCGCGGGGAAGCCTGCGCGACCGCGACCTGGACCGCCGAATCGGCGCCCGTCGCAACGTCCCGGGCATTGATGTCCGCGCCCGCGTCGAGGAGGAGCCGCACCATCTCGAACCGCGCGTTCCTCACCGCATGGTGCAGCGGCGTGTAGCCGATCGCGTCGAAGGCGTTCAGCGGCGCGCCCTCGCGGATCAGCTCCCGCGCCCGTTCCAGATTTCCTGCCGCGGCCGCGCGATGGAGTCGCTCGGCCGCAAGCCAGTCCTCCTGGTAAGCCTGCGTTGCTTTCACGGCATGCGGTAGAGAAAGACGCACCGGCTCGGCTCGTAGTGGACGTTGCCGCGCGGGTCGGTTGCGCCATGCCCGCGCGCGAGGAACGTCGCGGCCGGCCCCTTCGCGAGAGCGTCGAGGACGTCGACGCTGGCCCCGTCGAAGAACATCGTGAGGAGCAGGATATGGGTGGCGCCCTCGGCCGTGCGCAGCACGAAGCCGTCGCCTTTCTCGAAGTCGTTGACGATGCGGCCCCGGGCAACGAGCGGCTTCGCGCCGGGCCGCGGCGGGGCCGCGACGTTGTCGGCCGCGGGCGGGATGATCCACGCGAGCGATGGCACGGAGGGCAGGGCGACGTTCCGCAGGCTGCTCGCGCCGGGCTGGATCGCATGCAGCTCGCCCAGCCGCTCGAGGTACGCCTTCTTCAGGCACGCGGCGTCCTGGCACGCGTTGCGCACCGTGCTCAGCCATTGCCTCTGGTCGGCGACGAGGCACGGCGCCGCCTCGCGCACCGTGGCCCGGGCCCCGGAGTAGTAGCGGGCGAGGTACTCGTCCAGGTCGGAGACTTCCGCGTCGGCGCAGATCGCCTTCTCGATGCGGCTCTGCGCCTTCTCGCAGGGGAATGAGGCTCCCGAAGCCGCCGCGCTCCAGAGGAGGCCGAGCAGCAAGCCGTGGAGGGCGCTCTTCACGCGCCTTCGCGCAGGGACAGGGTCATGTGGCACTTGTGAGCATAGCGCTCGCCGATCTTCACCGCATTGCGCTCCACGCCAAACGACCGGAAGCCGGCCTTCTCGTAGAAGGCCTTCGCGCGGACGTTGCTCTCCGTAACCGTAAGCTGAAGCTGCTCGAGCGCCGCAATGTCCCGGGCGCGCCGGATGCATTGAGCCATCAGTTCCTGGCCGACGCCGCGGCCGGCGTACTCGGGCGCTACGTACATGCCGAATACGTGGCCCTTATGGCGAACCTTGACCCTCGGCTCCACGGACATGCCCAGGATCCCGACCAGCTTGCCATCGTCGAATGCGCCGAGCACGAAGTTGTCCGGCGCTTCGGCGGAAGGGACGACGCGGGACTCCGCCCAGGCGAGGGGCTTGAGGCGGTCTTCCTCGTAGCTCGACGTGAAAGCATCCGGGTGCTCGCGCAACGCCCGCAGGCGAAGCTCTTGATAGGCGGAAGCGTCGGCTTTCGCAAGGGGGCGGATCTTCACGCGCGGCCGGCTCATACGAGAAGCGTTCCGCGGAAGCCCCGGGCCGCGTAGTACGACTGGGCGCCATAGTGATACACGAAGACCTTGCCGTAGCGGCGATCGCAGAAGAGCGCGCCACCCAGGGCCCGGACGTCGGGCGGCGTCCTGATCCAGCTGGAAGTCTTCGTGTCGAACGTACCGAGCTTCTGCAGCTCCCGGTACTGCTCCTCGGTCAGGAGCTCGATGCCCATCGCGGCCGCCATTTCGACGGCGCTGCCCTTCGGCTTGTGTTCCTTCCGCGACTCGCGCGCGTCACGGTCGTAGCAGACGCTCCGGCGCCCGGCCGGGCTCTCTTCGGCGCAATCGCAAAACATGTATTGGCCCTCCTTGTCCCGGCCGATCACGTCGGGCTCCCCGCCGGTCGCCTCCATTTCGCGCAGCGACTTCAGGGCGCCAGGCTTGGCCTCGAGCGCGGCTCGCACCTCTTCCCATGCGATTCCCTTGTGCCGATGCATGTGCTTCTCGAAGCGAGCCTTCAGCGTCGCGAGCATTTTGTGCGGTCCCTTTCCTCGCAAGCGAGCGGATTGGCGACGAAAAGCCAGCCGGCGGCAAGCGCTGCGGGAATGGCCAGGAGCCAGTACTGGCTGCCGGTGAGCCAGATCCCCGATGCCGCCACGAGCGCGCCGACGGCCAGAACGGCGATCAGCAACCGAATCCGCAGCGCCATGGCTCAGGCCTTCCGGGCGGCGCCGACCGGGAGGTCGGCGACGCGCTTCATCTCGTCGTTCCCGAGGACGGCGGGGTCGGCGAGGTAGGCGTTGAGGAAGTCGATCGAGTCGGCGCCCCAGAAGACCTCGCCGTCGACGACGAAGCTCGGCACGCCGAAGACGCCCGCGGCGATGGCGTCCTCGCCGTTGCGCTTCAGCTGGTCCTTGACCTCCGGCTTCCCGAGATCGGCTTCCTGAACGTCCAGTTTCCGGCAGAGCGCCTTGAAGCGCGCAGGGTCGGCGGCGTCGGCGCCGGTGGTCCAGATCTCGTCGAAAATGGCGCGGATCGCCTCCTCCGTCCCCCCGGCGGCGAGGCAGAGGCGCAGGTGGTGCAGCGAGTTGAACGGGTGCAGGGCGGGGAAGCGCAGCGGCACGCCGTGCTCCTGCGCGAGCCACACGCACGAGCGGTAGGTCCACAGGCGCTTGGCCGGGATCTCGGCCGGCCCTTTCTGGCCGTAGTTGTTGAGCAGCCCGGCGAAGAGGACCGGGCGCATCCGGATCGACACGTCTGCCGGCAGCGCCTTCAACCGGTAGAGGCAGAGATGCGAGTACGGGGATATAAAGTCGAAGTACCAGTCTACGAAGCGCATGGCGGAGGCCTGTGATGGCGGTGAGGATCGAGAAGAAGGGAAAGGTATGGACGGTGATCCACTCGCGCCCCGCGGCGCGCAACGCGATGGATCCCGAGAGCGCGGAGGCGCTCGTCGCGGCGTTCGAGAGCTTCGAGAAGGACGCGGAAGCTGCCGTCGCGGTGCTGTGGGGCGAGGGAGGCGCGTTCTGCGCCGGCTTCGACCTCAAGTACGCCGCCTCGCTCGCCGCGGATCCGGGTGCGCTGCGGGATCTCGACCGCGGCCCCATGGGTCCGACGCGGATGGCGCTGGAAAAGCCCGTCATTGCGGCGGTCGCCGGGCCGGCGGTGGCGGGCGGCTTCGAGCTCGCGCTCTGGTGCGACGTGCGGGTGATGGAAGAGAGCGCCTACTTCGGCGTCTACTGCAGGCGCTGGGGCGTGCCCCTCATCGATGGCGGCACGGTGCGGCTGCCGCGCATCGTGGGCCGCGGCCGCGCCCTGGAGATCATCCTCACCGGGCGCAAGGTGCCGGCCGAGGAGGCGCTGCGCATCGGCGCGTGCGAGAAGGTGGTGGCGGACGGCGAGTCGCGCCAGGCCGCGGAAGCGATGGCGCACGAGATCGCGCGCTTTCCTCAAGCGTGCATGCGCGCCGACCGGCGCTCGGTGTACTTGCAGGAAGGGCTCACGCACGCCGAGGCGATGCGCAAGGAATGGCATAACGGCTTCCCGGCATTCGTCGAGGAAGGCGCGGCGGGCGCGGCGCGCTTCGCCTCAGGAAAGGGGCGGCACGGGGACTTCGGCGACATCTGACGCCTTGCGCTCCGGGAGCTGCGCCATGATCGCGTCGCGCTCGGCATCGGTCATCGCGCCCCAGCGGCCGATCTCCTCCAGCGTGCGGTAGCAGCCCCTGCAGCGGTGCGTGTCGAGGTCCATGATGCAGACCTTGATGCAGGGGGTCTTCAAGCTTTCTTCCGCTTGGCGAGGATGGCCTTGGATGTCTTCGACGAGATTTCGCGCTTGAGGAACGAAGAAATCCAGTCCCCGACGTCCACGACCTTCTCCAGGTCGACACCCGTGCGCAGGCCCAGGCCGTTCAGCATGAAGAGCACGTCCTCGGTGGCGACGTTGCCGGAGGCGCCCGCGGCGTAGGGACAGCCGCCCAGGCCCGCGACGGAGGAATCGAACGTCCGCACGCCGGCCTCGAGGGAGGCGTAGATGTTGGCGAGCGCCTGGCCGTAGGTGTCGTGGTAGTGCCCGGCGAGCTTCTCGATCGGCACGCGCGCGGCGCAGGCCTCGATCATCGCCTTCGTCCTGCCCGGCGTGCCGACGCCGATGGTGTCGCCGAGCGAGACCTCGTAGCAGCCCATGTCGTAGAGCGCGCCCGCCACGTGCGCCACGCGCTCCGGCGCGATCGGGCCCTCGTAGGGGCAGCCCACGACGCAGGAAACGTATCCCCGCACGGCGATGCCGTGCTTCTTCGCGGCGGAAAAGACCTCGGAAAACCGCTCCAGCGATTCGTCGATCGAGCAGTTGATGTTCTTCTTCGAGAACGCCTCGGACGCCGCGCCGAACACCGCGACCTCCTGCGCGCCGGCGGCGCGCGCCGCCTCGAAGCCCTTCAGGTTCGGCGTGAGCACCGGATAGGACACGCCGGGCTTGCGCCGCAGCCGCTCCATTACCTCGGTGTGGTCGGCCATCTGCGGAATCCACTTCGGCGAAACGAAGGCCGTGGCCTCGACGGCCGGCAGACCGGCGTCGGCGAGCCGCTCGATCAGCTCGAGCTTGACGGCAGTCGGTACCTCACCGGGCTCGTTCTGCAGCCCGTCGCGCGGGCCGACTTCGACGATGCGGACGCGGTCGTTCATTCCAGGGTGATCAATTGTGCGCCTTCGAGGACCTGCTCGCCGGCGGTGAAGTGGATCTCCTTCACCGTGCCGTCGGCGGGCGCGGTGATGGTGTGCTCCATCTTCATCGCTTCGAGGATCAGCAGGCTGTCGCCTTTCTTCACTTTCGCGCCGGCCTCGACAAGGAGCTTGATGACCTTGCCGGGCATGGGGGCGGCGAGCGAGCCGCCGGCGTCCTCTTCGCCGGGCACGCGCAGGTCCTCCTCGAGCGCGAGGCGGCGGTATCCGCCGTTGCAGAAGACGTGCCAGGTGCGACCGGCCGGGATCGCGCGCGCGCTGAAGCTGCGCTCGCCGAGGCGGAGGAAGTAGCGCTCGCCGTCGGCGCGGCCCTCGAGCACCTGGCCGTCGATCCGCTCGCCTTCGGCCGTGAAGCTGATGCGCACGGGATGCCGCGACTCGCCGTCCAGGAACGCGAAGTCGTGGTGCGATTCGCCGTTCAGGCGCCAGCCGTCGACGCGCTGCCACGGCGAGTGCGGATCGCCGGAAGCGCGGGCGGACTCGGCGGCCGCACGCTCCTCGGCGCGCAGTTCGGCAAAGGCGGCGGCGACGAGCGCCTCGAGCGGCGCGGCGGAAGGTGGCGGGAGCAGCTCGGCGCGGTTGCGCTCGATGAGGCCCGTATCCAGCTCCGCGGCCGCAAACGCCCGGCTCGCGGCGACGCGGGAAAGGAAGGTGACATTCGACGTGACGCCCGCGATCTCGACCTCGGAGAGCGCCCGGCGCAACGTTGCGAGCGCGGCGCCACGGTCGGGGCCGCGCACCACGAGCTTGGCGATCATCGGGTCGTACCACGGCGTGATCTCGGCGCCGGCTTCGACCCCGGTGTCGATGCGCACCTCCGGGGACGCGGCCGGCCACGCGAGGTGGACGAGCTTCCCGGTGGCGGGCAGGAAGTCGCGATCCGGGTCCTCAGCGTAGATGCGCGCCTCGATGGCGTGCCCGGTAAAGGACAGCTCTTGTTGCTGGAGGGGAAGCGCTTCCCCCGAAGCGACCTTGAGCTGCCATTCGACCAGGTCGAGGCCGGTGATCATCTCGGTGACCGGATGCTCGACCTGCAGGCGCGTGTTCATCTCCATGAAGTAGAAGCGCCCGTCGGGCTCGGCGATGAACTCGACGGTGCCGGCGCCGGAGTACTTGATGGCTTTCGCCGCCGCGACCGCAGCCTGGCCCATCTCGTTCCTTCGCGACGGGGTCATGCCGGGCGCGGGCGCCTCTTCGAGCACCTTCTGGTGGCGGCGCTGCACGGAGCAGTCGCGCTCGAAAAGATGCACCACGTTGCCGTGGTTGTCGCCGAACACCTGCACCTCGATGTGCCGCGGGCGCTCGAGGTAGCGCTCGATCAGCACGCGGTCGTCGCCGAACGAGGACTTCGCCTCGCGCTTCGCGCCCTCGAGCTGGTCCTTGAACGAAGAGGCGCTCGTGACGACACGCATCCCCTTTCCGCCGCCGCCCGCGGAAGGCTTGATGAGCACCGGGAAGCCGATGCGCGCGGCCTCCTTGGCGAGGAACGCCGGGTCCTGGTCCTCGCCGTGGTAGCCGGGCACGAGCGGCACGCCAGCCTTCTCCATCAGGCGCTTCGCCGCGGCCTTGTCGCCCATCGCCGCGATCGCCTGCTCGCTCGGGCCGATGAAGACGACGCCGGTCTTCGCGCAGGCCGCCGCGAAGTCCTCGTTCTCGGACAGGAAGCCGTAGCCGGGGTGGATCGCCTGCGCGCCGGACTTCTTCGCCGCCGCGAGGATGGACGCGATGTCGAGGTAGCTCTCGATGCGCAGCGCTTCGTCGGCCTGCCGCACATGCAGCGCGTCGCGATCCGGGTCCGCGTAGACGGCGACCGTGCGCACGCCGAGGCGCCGCGCCGTGCGGATGACGCGGCAGGCGATCTCGCCGCGGTTGGCGATCAGGACTTTGGCGAACACCAGCCGGGTTTCCGCTTCTCGAGGAACGATGCGATGCCTTCCTTGCCTTCGGGCGACACGCGGATCTCGGCGATGCGCTTGGCCGTATCGGCGACCAGGGCATCGTCGACCGGCCGCCCGGACACGGCCCGGATCAGGTCCTTGATCTGCCGCATGGCTTGCGGTCCGCCCGCGAGCAGGTGCTTCAGCAGCCCTTCGATATAAGGATCGAGCTCCTGGGAAGAAACGAGAACGGAGAGCAATCCGATCTTCTCGGCCTCGGCAGCGTCGAAGACTTCGGCGGTGAGGAAGTAACGCCGGGCGGCGCGCTCGCCGATCGCGCGCATGACGTGCGGGCTGATGGTCGCGGGCGAGAGGCCGAGCTTCGCCTCCGAGAAGCAGAACTTCGCCTCGGGCGTGCCGACGGCGATGTCGCAGGCCGACACGAGGCCGGTGCCGCCGGCAAACGCCGGCCCGTGCACGCGCGCGATGGTGGGCTTCGGCATGCGGTCGAGCGCCGCCAGCATGTCGGCGAGCGCCCGCGCGTCGGCGAGGTTCTGCTCGTAGCCGTAGCCCGCCATGCGCTTCATCCAGTTGAGATCCGCTCCCGCGCAGAAGGCGGGACCATTGCCTGCCAACACCATCACCCTGACGGACGGGTCCGCTCCGATATCCTTGAATGCGCTTCCGAGCTCGGAGATCAATGCGTCATCAAACGCATTGCGAACGTCAGGCCGGTTCAGTGTGACGCGGGCAATGCCATCTTTCTTGTCGACGAGAAGCATCACATTCTGAAGACACCGAACTTCGTGTCCTCCACCGGTGCGTTGAGGGAGGCGGAGATCGCGAGCGCGAGGAGGCGGCGCGTGTCCGCGGGGTCGACGACGCCGTCGTCCCAGAGGCGGGCGCTGGCGTAGTACGGATGTCCTTGCACTTCGTACTGTTCGCGAATCGGCCTCTTGAACTCCTCCTCTTCCGCAGAAGAAGCAAATTTCCCCCGGACCGTGGCGAGCACCGAGGCCGCCTGCTCGCCGCCCATGATCGAGATGCGCGCGTTCGGCCACATCCAGAGGAAGCGCGGC
>DASZQH010000167.1:0-9092 GCA_035549805.1 Burkholderiales bacterium | reverse complement strand
CCACGCGCCCGACTTCGATCCGTCGACGATGGCCATGCGGCCGAGCCGCCAGGGCAAGTACCTGAGCGTGACCTGCGTGATCCGCGCCGTGTCGCGCCCGCAGCTCGACGCGCTCTACCAGGCGCTCTGCGACGAGCCTTCCGTGGTGATGGTGCTGTGAACGTCCTCGAATCCATCGCCGTGCGGGAGCGCGGCGTAGAGCCCTATGCGGACGTGTTCGCGGAGATGAAGGCGTTCACGCGCGAGCGAGACGAGCACGCGGGCGACGAGCTGTGGCTCGTCGAGCACCCGCCGGTCTACACGCTCGGCCAGGGCGCCGCCGGGCGCAGCGTCGCGAACGGCATCCCGGTCGTGCGCTCGGACCGCGGCGGCGACATCACGTACCACGGTCCCGGCCAGGTCGTCCTCTACGCGCTCGTCGACCTCGCCCGGCGCGGCATCAAGGTCAAGCGCTTCGTCTGGCTCCTCGAGCAGGCGGTCATCGACCTGCTGGGCCGGGGGGAGCGGCGCGCGGGGGCGCCGGGCGTCTACGTGGACGGGGCGAAGATCGCGGCCCTCGGCATCCGGGTCTCGCGCGGCCGCAGCTACCACGGCCTGTCTCTCAACGTGGACATGGACCTCTCGCCGTTCCACGCCATCGATCCCTGCGGCTATCCTGGGCTGAGGGTGACGCAGCTCGCTGACCTCGGAATCGAGACCGCGCGCGCGGGAGCGCGCCTCGCAGACCGGCTGATCTACCTCCTCGACCATGAGTGAAGCGGGCGTCAAGAACAAGGGCGAGAAGAAGACTTCGAAGACGCTCGAGAAGTACGCGATCAAGGTCGTCGCGAAGCCGGCGCTCGCGAAGCCGCCGTGGATCCGCGTGCGCGCGGCGAGCCCCGATTCGCGCTTCCACGACATCAAGCGGATCCTGCGCGAGCAGAAGCTGCACACCGTCTGCGAGGAAGCCTCCTGCCCGAACATCTCGGAGTGCTTCGGCAAAGGCACCGCGACGTTCATGATCCTCGGCGACATCTGCACGCGCCGCTGCCCGTTCTGCGACGTCGGCCACGGCCGCCCGCTCGCGCCCGACGCCGACGAGCCGCGCCACCTGGCCGAGACCATCGCCGCCCTGGCGCTGCGCTACGTGGTCATCACGAGCGTGGACCGCGACGACCTGAAGGACGGGGGCGCCGCGCATTTCGTCGCATGCATCCGCGAAGTCCGCCGCCTGTCGCCCGCGACGACGATCGAAGTCCTGGTGCCCGATTTTCGCGGTCGCCTCGACCGCGGGCTCGAAGTGCTCGGGGCAGCGCCGCCCGACGTGATGAACCACAACCTCGAGACCGTGCCTCGCCTGTACAAGAAAGCCCGGCCGGGCGGCGACTACGCGCATTCGCTCCTGCTCCTGAAGCGGTTCAAGGAAATGCATCCGGCCGTGCCGACGAAGTCGGGCCTGATGGTCGGCCTGGGCGAGACCGACGAGGAGATCGTCCAGGTCATGCGCGACCTGCGCGCGCACGACGTGGACATGCTCACGATCGGTCAGTACCTGCAGCCCTCACCGCACCACCTGCCGGTGGAGCGCTATGTGCACCCGGACCAGTTCAAGGTGTTCGAGAAGGAAGCGCAAGGCATGGGGTTCAGGCATGCCGCGGTCGGCGCGATGGTGCGTTCCTCGTACCACGCCGACCAGCAAGCCCACGGCTTAGTCGGTTAGGGCCTTTTCCACCACCGCGTCGAACTGCTTCCAGTCGGGCTCGCCGACGAAGCGCCGGATGACGCGCCCGTCGCGGCCGATGACGAAGGTCGTCGGCGTGATGCGCACGTTGCCGAAGCGTTCCGACGCCTCTCCCGTATCGAGCGCGACCTTGAAGGGCAGGGCGTGCTGCCGCGCGAACTCGGCGACGCTTTCCTTGCGGTCGCGCACGGCGACGGCGACGGTCTCGTAGCCGCGCGGCGCGTACCTGCGGTGCGCTTCGACGATGCGCGGCATCTCGCGAATGCACACGCCGCACCAGGTGGCCCAGAAGTTCACCACCGTCACCTTGCCGCGCAGCTCGGCGATCGGCACGGTCCGGCCGTCGAGGGTCGTGACGCGCGCCTCGGTCGGCGGCCGGTGCGGCAGGGCGAGCACGACGGCGAACGCGCCGATTGCCACCAGCCCGAGCACAACGATAAGCTTCGCCGCTATGTTCATGCGCCGGGTCATTCTGCTTTCGGCAATGCTCCTCGCGGTCGGGCCGGCCATGGCCCAGTTGGAGAGCCTCACCAACCGCGACGCGACCGCCGGCCTCAAGGCCGCGCTGCAGCGGGGCGCGCAGGCGGCGGTGTCGAACCTCGGCCGGGAAGACGGCTTTTTCGCCAATCCGAGAGTGAAGATTCCCCTGCCCGAGTCGCTCGCGCGCGCCGAGAAGTACATGCGGCGCTTCGGCATGGGGAAGTACGCCGACGAGCTGGTCCTCACGATGAACCGCGCCGCCGAGGCCGCCGTCCCCGAGGCGCGGGAGCTCTTCGTCGAAGCGGTGAAGAAGATGACGGTCCAGGATGCCAAGGCGATCCTCACCGGCGGCGACACGGCCGGCACCGCCTACTTCCGCAAGGCGACGAGCAAGCAGCTCCACGCCCGCTTCCTGCCGATCGTGAAGAAATCGACCGAGAAGGTGGGGCTCGCGCAGAGGTACAACGAGTACGCGGAAAAGGGCGCCTCGTTCGGCCTGATCGACAAGCAGTACGCCAACCTCGACGAGTACGTCACCCAGCGCGCGCTCGCCGGCCTGTTCCTCATGGTCGCCGAGGAGGAGAAGAAGATCCGCAAGGACCCGGTCGGCACCGGGACCGACATCATCAAGAAGGTCTTCGGCGCGCTGCTCTAGGCCTGCAGCAGGGGGAGGAGCATCGCGGACGGCAGGACGGTGCCGAAGTTCACGCGCACCGTCGAGAGCGTTCCCTCATGGCCCGCCGCGTTGCTGCTCGCGACGCAATCCTCGGCGAGGACGATGTGGTAGCCGAGGAAGAAGCCCTCGCGCAGCGTCGAGTCGACGCAGACGTTCGTCGCGACGCCGGTGACGATCAGGGTGCGCACGCCGCGCGCTTGCAGCTTCGCGTGCAGGTCCGTTCCGTGGAAGCCGCTGAAGGTGTGCTTGTCGACGACGAGGTCGGCAGGCGCCGGGCGCAGCCGGAAGAAATCCGCGCCCCAGGTGCCTTCCATGCACAGGCCTTCCTTGCCGCCGCGCTTCGCGATATGGGCGGGCAGGAGGTACTTGAAGTCGTAGATGGAGCGGATCCAGGCCACGGGCAGGCCCGCCTTGCGCGTTGCCTGCGCGAGCACGCCGAT
Organism: Burkholderiales bacterium; assembly: GCA_035549805.1. Lineage (GTDB taxonomy): Bacteria > Pseudomonadota > Gammaproteobacteria > Burkholderiales > SG8-39 > SCGC-AG-212-J23. The sequence continues at coordinate 5,776 of DASZQH010000167.1, read as the reverse complement.
GTTGTCCGCGACTCTCGCGTTGTCCTCGGGACGGACCGCCGGGCCACCGCCCTGCGCCCGCGCCTTGCTGAGGAAGCCTTCCTCGGCGCAGAAGTCGTTCTGCAGGTCGACGACGAGGAGCGCCGGCGCATCGAGCTTCACGGCGCCGGCGCCACCGTGCCGCATTTCCCGCAGGTGCGGAACTCCAGCGAGCCGAAGAAGTTGTCGTAGGCGCGCGAGACCGGGTCGGCGCCGTAGTCGCTGACGATGAACGTCTCCTCGTGCAGGAAATGGTCGCAGCTCGGGCAGAACCAGTGGAAGCGGTCGATCTCGCCGGGGCGGCGCTTGCGCTCCACCACGAGCTGGAACGCATCCGGGGCGAAGCGCGGCGAGTGCGGCACGCGCGGGGGCTGGTACAGGCAATGACCCTCGGGCACGATCGAGACCTTCTCGACGTTGTCCGGGGTGCGCCAGTGCAGGCGCAGCTCGCCCTTGATCGAGTACTGCAGCTCGTGGCTCGGGTTGATGTGGAACTCGCTGCGGTACTCGCGCCCGCGCGCGACGAAGCACAGGCATTCCTCGTCCTGCCAGAGCGGATAGGTGCGCCGCTGCGTGTTGTGCAGGAGGTGCTGCATGACCTCCTGGAGGTCGACCTGCGGCAGCGGAAGCTGCAGCGTGGGGAAGGGGTTCACCGGTCGAGCTTCAGCAGTCGTGCGGCGTTGGCTTCGCAGATGGCGTGCTTGTCGTCCTGGCTGAGCGTCGGGTGCGCGGTGACGATCTCGACCGGGCGCTCGTAGGCGATCGGGAAGCAGTAGTCGCTGCCCATCAGGATGCGGTCGGCGCCGACCACGCGCACCAGGTAGTCGAGCACGTCGTCGGAGTAGCCGATGGTGTCGTAGTAGAAGCGCCGCAGATACTCGACCGGGGAGTGGCGGATCTGCTTCAGCTCCTGGCGCTTTTCCCACCCGCGGGTGAGACGCCCCGCCAGCCAGGGAAAGGCGCCGCCGGCGTGCGGCAGCACCACGTCGAGCTTCGGGAAGCGGTCGAGCACGCCGCCGAAGATGAGGTGCGCGGCGGCGATCGCGCTTTCGAAAGGATTGCCGAGCAGGTTGGTGAGGTAGAACTGGCCCAGGCGCTCGGGCGCGAGGACAAAGACCGGGTGGAGGAACAGCGGCAGGCCGAGGGCCTCGATGCGCTCGAGCACCGGGAAGAAAGCCGGGTCGGAGAGCTCGCGCTCGTTGACGCGCGTCGCCATGTAGAAGCCGCGCACGCCCGGGAGCTTCGCCGCCCGGTCGACTTCTCGCGCCGCGAGGTCCGGCTCGTGCATCGGCAGCGCGGCCAGGCCGACGAGGCGCGCGGGGGCGCGCTCATGGGCCGCGGCGAGCGCTTCGTTGAACGTCGCGGCGAGCTTCTCGCCGAGCGAGCGGCCGGCCCAGTACACCATCGGCTGCGAAAGCGACAGGGCGTGCGCATGCACGCCCTGGGCGTCCATCGCCTGCAGGCGCGCCTCGAGATCGATCGCGTGCGCGCCCAGCGGCCCCGTGAGCAGGTGGCCGCACTTGAACTGCGGCCCCTTGCCCTCGATCTCCTTCCACTCGACGCCGAGCGGGGCGCCGTGGCGCGAGACGAGATCGAGGAATGCGCGCGGGTACCAGTGGGCGTGGACGTCGATCGCGTGCATGGGGATCAGACGAACTGTACCGAGAGACTGCCCAGGCTGCCGAAGTCGGCGCGCAGCGTGTCGCCCTTCTGCGCCCATACCGGGCGCGTGAAGGAGCCGGAGAGCACCACGCGACCGGGCTCGAGCGCGTCGCCGAAGCGCCCGACCTTGTTCGCCAGCCACGCGACCCCCATCGCGGGGTGGCCGAGCACGCCGGCGGCGACGCCCGTCTCTTCGATGTCGGCGTTGCGGTAGAGGAGCGCACCTACCCAGCGCAGGTCGATGTCCATCGGGCCGATCGGCCGGCCTCCGACGATGAGGCCCGCCGCGGCGCCGTTGTCGGCCACGGTGTCGGTGATCTTGCGCGGGTTCTGCACGCGCGCGTCGATGATCTCGATCGCCGGCACGATGTACTCGGTCGCGCGCAGCACGTCGAGCAGGCCCACGCCGGGGCCCTGGAGCGTCCTGCCGAGCACGAACACGAGCTCGGGCTCCACGCGCGGCACGATGAAGCGCTCGAACGGGACCTTGGCGCCGTCCTCGATGATCATGTAGTCGTGCAGCACGCCGTAGTCGGGCTCGTCGATCTGCGACGAGGCCTGCATCGCCTTCGAGGTGAGGCCCACCTTGTTGCCGATGATCTTCGACCCGGCGGCCACCTTCGCCTCGTTCACCAGGCGCGAGATGGCGTAGGAATCCTCGACCTCGATCTTCGGGAAGGTCCTCGAGAGCTGCACGGCGGCCTTCTTCTCTCGCTCGGCCTTGAGCAGGATGTCGGCGGCCTCGCGGCGCTCCTTGTCGGTCAGCATGGGCGATTCCTTGCGCGGGATTGGACGAGACGGTTAAATCGATGCGATGATCAGAAATCGATTTTCATCGTAGGTGGGCCATATAATCGATGTCAAGCACCCCGATCGAATAGGACCATGAAGACCCTTGCCCTCGAGGAAGAAGAAAGCCGGACGCTCGCTTCGGGCATCGCCATGCGCCTGCGCACGCAGATCGCGAGCGGCGAGATCCCGCCCGGGGAAAAGCTGAACCTGGACGAGCTGCGCCAGAAGTTCGGCGTGAGCCTGAGCCCGCTGCGCGAGGCGCTCTCGCGGCTGAGCGCCGAAGGCTTCGTGATGGGCCTGGAGAACCAGCGCGGCTACCGCGTCGCGCCGGTCTCGGAGAACAACCTGCTCGAGGTGACGCGCCTGCGCGCCGAGATCGAGTCGTTCGCGCTGCGCGAGTCGATCGCGCTCGGCGACGACCGGTGGGAGGGCGAGGTTGTGGTGCGCCTGCACCAGCTCACCAAGCTCGAGCGCGCGGCGCCGGCGGGCACGCGCGTCGCGGAGTGGGAGAAGGCGCACCGCGCGTTCCACCAAAGCCTGCTCTCCGCGTGCCGCATGCCGCTGCTGCTCAATTTCTGCACCACGCTGCACGACCTCAGCGACCGCTACCGGCGCCTGTTCCTCGAGGACCACCCGATCGACCGCGACGTCGCCGAGGAGCACCGCAGGATCTGCGACGCGACCCTCGAGCGCCGCGCCGACCAGGCCTGCGCGCTGCTGCGCGACCACATCGACCGCACCGGGCGCATGGTGCTGCGCGCCCTGTCCACCAAAGGAAAATCCCGATGAAGCCGATGCTCTCCCTCGTTGCCGCCGCCCTCGCTTTTTCGTCCGCCGCCGCGGCGCAGGACTATCCCTCCAGGCCGGTGAAGTGGATCGTGCCGTTCGCGGCCGGCGGGCCGGCCGACATCATCGCCCGCGCCATCCAGCCCAAGCTCGCCGAGCAGCTCGGCCAGCCGATCGTCATCGACAACAAGGCGGGCGGCCAGAGCAACATCGGCCACGCCGAGGCGGCGCGCGCGGAGCCCGACGGGTACACGATCCTGTACGTGGTCCCGAACGTGGTCACCAATCCGTCGCTGTTCCGCAACATGGTGGATCCGCTGAAGGAGCTGGCGCCGGTCACGCGCCTCACGTCCCAGGCGTACGTGGTCGTCGCGAGCAACGCGTTCGCGCCGAAGACGCTCGCCGAGATCGTCGCCCACGCGAAGTCGACGCCCGGCGGCGTGACCTGCGCCTCCGGCGGCGGGCTGATGACCTTCGGCTGCGCCTGGCTGAGGACCGCCACCCAGGCCGACTTCGTCAACGTCCAGTACAAGGGCAACGCGCCGGCGATGAACGACCTGCTCGGCGGCCAGGTGAACATCCTCTTCGACCTCTTCAACACCTCGCTGCCGCAGATCCGCAACGGCCGCATCCGGCCGGTCGCGCTGACCGGCGCGAAGCGCGGCGAGCCGCTGCCCGGGGTACCGACGATCGCGGAAACCCTGCCCGGCTTCGTGCTCGAGGGCTGGCACGGCGTGATGGCGCCGGTCGGCCTGCCGCGCCCGGTGCTCGACAGGCTGAACCGCGCCTTCCACGTCGCGCTGCGCGACGCCGCGGTGTCGAAGCGCATCACAGACGGCTACAGCGACGTGGCGCCCACGACGCCGGAAGCGTTCGGCGAGATCCTGCGCGACGACTTCGCCAAGTACGCGAGGATCGTCAAGGACGCGGGCATCAAGACGGAGTAGGGGAGCGCCCGGCCATGCCCGCGCACGCCGATCTCGTGTTCCGGGGCGGCAACGTCCTCACTCTGGACCGCCACGCGAGCGTCGCGAGCGCGGTCGCGGTGAGCGGCGATCGCATCCGCGCCGTCGGCGGCGACGCCGAGGTGAGCACGCTGGCCGGCCCGCGCACGCGCATCGTCGAGCTCGCGGGCCGCACGCTCATGCCGGGACTGACCGACGGCCACGCCCACCTCGACCGGGAAGGCCTGAAGGGACTGCTTCCCTCGCTCGCCGGCTGCGGCTCGATCCGCGAGCTCGTCGAGCGGCTCGCGGCGATCGCCGCGCGCACCCCGCCCGGCGCCTGGATCGTCACGATGCCGATCGGCGAGCCGCCCGAGTTCCGCTACGCCGAGTCCATGTTCGAGGAGGGCCGCCTGCCCGACCGGCGCGACCTCGACCGCGCCTCGACGCGCCACCCGATCCTCATCCGCTGCGCGTGGGGCTACTGGTCGAGCCAGCTTCCGCTCCTGTCGTTCGCGAACTCGGCCGCGCTCGCTGCCGCCGGCGTGCGCAAGGGCACCGCGAGCCCCTCGCCGCTCGTCGAGATCGGCGTCGATGCCGCCGGCGAGCCCACGGGGGTGATCCGCGACAAGGCGTTCCAACCCATCGCCGAGTTCACGCTCTTTCGCGCCGCGCCGCACTTCACCGAGGACGATCGCGCCCGCACCCTCGGCGAGTCGATGCGCCGCTACAACGCCGTGGGCACGACGGCGGTCTTCGAGGGCCACGGCGCCGCGTCCGAGGTCGTCAACGCCTACCGGCGAGTGCGCGCGCAGGACCGGCAGACCGTGCGGGCGACGCTCACCTTCAGCCCGGGCTGGAGCGGCGCGAGCGAGGCGGACGTGCGGGACTGGGTGAAGGCGCAGGCGCCGGCGCTGCGCGGCCGCGGCGAAGGCGACGCGTGGCTGCGCCTCGCCGGCTTCTTCGCCGAGGTCGACCCGGCGCCGAACGAATCGCGGCTGCGCGCGCAGTGCCGGCCGCAGACCGGCTGGGCGGGCTTCAACTACGACCAGGGCCTGCCGCGCGACGCGCTGGTGAAGCTGCTGCGCGCCGCGGCGAAGGAACGCCTGCGCGTGTGCGCCATCCAGGCGCCGATGCTGGAGCTCTTCGCCGAGGCGCACCGCGAGGCGCCGATCGACGGCCTGCGCTGGGTCATCGCGCATCCGGTCACGCTCGACGCGGGCCAGGTGGCGCGCATCCGCGATCTGGGCGTCTGCATCACGACGCACACCAACGCCTACCTGTGGCGCCGCGCCGCCGCGACGCGCGACCAGGTCGGCCGCGAGCGCGAGGAAACGATCTGCCCGATCCGCTCGCTGCTCGAGGCCGGCGTGTGCGTCTCCCTCGGCACCGACAACGTGCCCGTCTCCCTCTGGCCCTGCGTGTGGCAGGCGGTCGAGCGCATCGACCGCGCCACCGGCGAAGTCATCGCGCCCGGCCAGCGCATCGGCCGCGAGGAGGCGCTGAAATGCGCCTCGACCCACGGCGCCTGGCTGTGCCTGGACGAGCAGGATCGCGGTACGCTGGAGCCCGGC
>DASZQH010000166.1:0-2472 GCA_035549805.1 Burkholderiales bacterium | reverse complement strand
GGTTCCGAGGGCGCCACGAGAATAAAGCCCCTGCAGGTCGCCGCCCTCGGCGACCTCGCCGCCTACGTGGAGTTCTCGCGCACGCTGGACCTGGAGGTGAACGGGACGGTGCGCAGGCTCGCGGCCGCGGTGCGCGCGCTCAACGACCCGCGCGTGCGGGACGTCGTCGCCGGGCTCGGCGGCCTGGCCGTGCACTTCGTGCCGACGATCGAGGAGACCGCGCCGGTGCTCGCCGAAGCCCTGGTCGCCGAATGCCTGGAAAGCGGCCTGCCCGGCGCCGAGGCCGTCGGCCGCGACCTCGAGATCCCGGTCTGCTACGAGCCCGAGTTCGCCCTGGATCTCGAGGAGATCTCCGAGAGAACGAAGTTGCCCGCCGAGGAAGTGCAGCGACTTCACGCGGCCGGCGAGTACCAGGTGCTGATGATCGGCTTCGCGCCCGGCCACGCGTACCTGGGCGGGCTGGACCCGAAGCTCTCGGTGCCGCGGCGCGCCACGCCGCGCGCGGTCGTGCCGGCCGGCTCCGTGGCGATCGCGAACGACCAGACGGTCGTGTATCCCTACGCGATCTCCGGCGGATGGAGCGTCATCGGCCGCACGCCGCTGCGCGTGTTCGACGCCGGCCGGGCGCAGCCCAGCCTGTTCGGCGATGGCGACCGCGTGCGCTTTCGCGCCATCGGGCGGGACGAGTTCACACGGATCGCGAAGCTGTGAGCGTCCGCGTCGTCCGCCCGGGGCTCTTCACGACCGTGCAGGATGCGGGTCGCCACGGGCTGCAGCACCTCGGGCTGTGTCCCGGCGGCGCGATGGACGACATCGCGCTCGCCCTCGCGAACGCGCTCGTCGGCAACGCGGCCGGCGAAGCGGCGCTCGAGGTGACGGTGATCGGCCCCGAGCTGCAGTTCGAGCGCGAGTGCCTGGTCGCCGTGTGCGGGGCGGAGTTCCAGGGCGGCTTCCCGCACAACCGCCCAGTACTGGTTCCTGCGGGCGGGCGCTACAGCGTCGGCCGCGCGGTGCGCGGCGCCCGCGCGTATGTCGCCGTCGCCGGCGGCTTCGCCCTCGCGCCGGTGCTGGGCAGCCGCAGCACCTACCTCCCGGGGGGCTTCGGCGGGCTCGAGGGAAGGGCGCTCAAGCATGGCGATCTTCTTCCTTTGCATGAAAGAAGCGAGGAGCTGTCGCGCGAAAGATTCGCCCGGCTGAAAGCGAAGGCCGGCTCGAGCGTGCGCTGGTCGGCGCCGCCGCTCACGCTGCCCGATCGCGAGCCGGTGCTGATCCACGTCATCGAGGGGCAGCACCATGCGAGCTTCGAGGCGGCGTCGCAGCGCGAGTTCGTCGACGCCGTCTGGCGCATCGCGCCCGAGTCGAACCGCATGGGCTTTCGCCTGCAGGGCCCGGTGCTGCAGCGCGCGAAGGGGGCGGGAAGCGATGAGATATTATCCGGCCCCACCTGCCTGGGCAGCGTGCAGGTGCCGGCGGGCGGCGCCCCGATCGCGCTGATGGCGGACCACCAGACCACCGGCGGCTATCCGCGCATCGCCGAGGTGTGCTCGGCCGACGTGCCGCGCCTCGCGCAGCTCGCGCCCGGCGGCAAGGTGCACTTCGCGCACTGCAGCCTGGAGACCGCGGCCGAGCTCAGGAGGCACATGCAGGATCGACTCAATACCGCGCTGCGGGGAATCGCCTGGAGCTATGGGTCTTAGCGTCGACTTGAACTGCGACATGGGCGAGAGCTACGGCGCCTGGAAGATGGGTGCCGATGCCGAGCTCATGCCGCTCGTCAGCTCCGCGAACATCGCCTGCGGCTTCCACGCCGGCGACCCGGCGACGATCCGCCGCACGGTGCGCCTCGCCGTCGACCACGGCGTCGCCGTCGGCGCCCACCCTTCGCTGCCCGACCTGCAGGGCTTCGGGCGGCGTGCGATGAAGATCACCGCGCAGGAGATGTACGACCTCGTCGTCTACCAGGCGGGCGCGGTCGAGGCCTTCGCGCGCGCCGCGGGCGCGAGGCTGCACCACGTCAAGTGCCACGGCATGCTGTACAACATGGCGGCGAACGACGAGGCGCTCTCCGAGGCGATGGTGCGCGCGGCCAAGGACCTGGGCGTGATGCTGTACGTCCTCTCCAACAGCGTGAACTTCGACATCGCGAAGGCCGCCGGCGTGCGGGTCGCGGGCGAGGTGTTCGCCGACCGCGGCTACGCCGAGGACGGCACGCTTGCCCCGCGCGGCAGCCCCGGAGCGATGATCGAGGAGTCGCCGCGCGCCGTGGCCCAGGCGCTCGCGATGGTGGAGCAGGGCTTCGTCACCAGCCTCTCCGGCAAGCGCGTGCCGGTGGCGGCCGATACGCTGTGCCTGCACGGCGACCAGCCCGGCGCGGTGCAGTTCGCGAAGGACATCCGGCAGGCGTTCAAGGAGAAGGGCATCGATGTCGCGGCACCCTAGGCTGTTCACGCCCATCGACCTGGGCGGCATCAC
>DASZQH010000165.1:0-2561 GCA_035549805.1 Burkholderiales bacterium | reverse complement strand
GGAATATACGTGACGAGGAGCAGGGCGAGGCACATCGCGCCGTAGAACGGCCACAGCTCCTTCGTCACCTGCTCCATGGTGACCTTGCCGACGGCGCAGCCGACGAACAGCGTCGGCCCCACCGGCGGGGTGATGAGGCCGATGCCGAGGTTGAGGATCATGATCATGCCGAAGTGCACCGGGTCGATGCCGAGCTTGGCGATCACCGGCAGGAAGATCGGCGTGCAGATGAGCAGCATCGGCGCGAGGTCCATGAACGTGCCGAGCAGCAGGAGCAGGATGTTCACCAGCAGCAGGAAGACGTACTTGTTTTCCGAGATGGAGAGGAAGAAGGCCGTCGCCTTCGCCGGGATCTGCATCAGGGCCATCATGTAGCCGAAGGCGACCGAGAAGCCGATCAGCATCATGACCATCGCCACCGTCTTCACCACGCGGTGCACGAGGTGCGGCAGGTCGCGCCACTTGTAGTCGCGGTAGACGAGGAAGGTCACCAGGAACGCGTACACGCAGGCGACCGCGGCCGACTCCGTGGGCGTGAAGACCCCGGAGAGGATCCCGCCCATGATGATGACGATCGTGATCAGGCCCCACAGCGCCTCGAGCACGATCTTCGGCACCTGCCGGAGCGGGATCGGCTCGCCCTTCGGCATCTTGCGCCGGTGCGCGGTCCACAGCACCAGGCCGACCAGGCACAGGCCGAAGAGCAGCCCGGGGAAGATGCCGGCGACGAACAGGTGCGCCACCGAGATCGTGCCGCCGGCCGCGAGCGAGTAGATGACGGCGTTGTGCGACGGCGGGACGAGCAGCGCCTGCACCGAGCCGCAGATCGTGACGTTGGTGGCGAAGACGCGCGAGTAGCCCTGCTTCACCATCTGCGGAATCATCACCGAGCCGATCGCGGAGGTATCGGCCACCGAGGAGCCCGAGATGCAGCCGAAGAGGGTGCTGGCGAGGATGTTGACCAGCGCCAGGCCGCCGCGGATGAAGCCGACGAAGACCCGGGCAAGGAGCACCAGGCGCGCCGCCATCCCGCCCTCGGCCATGATGCCGCCGGCGAGCACGAAGAACGGGATTGCGAGCAGCGCGAAGTCGTCGGTGCCGTCCGAGATCTTCAGCATCACCGCCTCGAGCGGGATGTCGATCCAGGCGGCGGCGACCAGCGCCGCGAGCCCGAGCGCATAGGCGACCGGCACGCCGAGGGCGCACAGGAGCGCGAACGAGCCGAGCAGGACGAGCGCCTCCACTACTCGACGTCCATCGCCTGGTCGCTGTACATGACGTCGGTGCGCGGCGGGTCGCCGAGCCAGATCTTCTCGACGATGAAGAGCAGCGTGAGCAGGCCGCCGATCGGGATCGGCAGGTAGACGATGCCCACCGACAGCCACGGGAACTCGGCGATGGTGTTGCCGGCGGTGAGGATGCACAGGTGCACCCCGTAGCCCAGCATGAAGCCCGCGATGGCGAGCATGCAAGCGTGCACGCCCCATTCCATGGCGGCGCGCACGTTCGCCGGGACGGCCCGGAGCAGCGCTTCCACGGCGATCTGCGCGTTCGCGCGGTACACCGCGGCCCCGCCGACGAAGGAGAACATGACCATCAGGATCACCGAGGCCGGCTCGGGCCACTGCAGCGGGTCGTTCATGGCGTAGCGCATGAACACGCCCGCCGGGATGATCAGCGTGATCGCCACCAGCGCCGTCCCGGAGAGGACGACGCAGGCCAGGTACAGGCGCTCCATCGAGCGCCTGTAGAAGCTCTTCAAGCTACTTCGTGTCGCGGATTTTCTGGATCAGGCTGGCGTACTTGGCGCCGTACTTGTCGCGCACCGGCTGGGTCGCCTTGAAGAAGGCGTCCTTGTCGGCGTTGACGAACTTGATCCCGGCGGCCTTGAGCTTCTTCTCCGCCTCGCCGGTGTAGTCGTCCCACAGCTTGCGCTGCTCCATCTGCGCTTCGCGCGACAGCTTGCGGATCAGGTCCTGGTCGGCCTTCGGCAGCTTGTCCCAGCTCGCCTTGGAGTAGACGAAGATCTCCGGGATGATCAGGTGCCCGGTCAGGCTGTAGACCTTGCCGCGCGGGGTCTGGTAGTGGTTCTGCGCGAGCAGCGTCGGCGGGTTGTTCTCGGCGCCGTCCACGACGCCGGTCTGCAGCGCCTGGTGCAGCTCGTTGAAGCCCATCGCGATGCCGTTGCCGCCCATCGCGTTCATGGTCTCGACGAAGATCGGGTTGCCCATCATGCGGATCTTCATGCCCTTCAGGTCGGCGGGCTTGGTCACCGGCTTGTCGGAATAGACGTTGCGCGTGCCGGCGTCCATCCAGCCGAGCGCCACCAGGCGCGCCGAGCTGTTGGTGAGCTTGCCGAGCATCTCGTTGCCGATCGGCCCGTCGATGACCTTGCGCATGTGCGCCTCGTCGCGGAACACGAACGGCATGTTGAACACGTTCAGCTCGTCGACGACCGGGCCCATCGGGCCGACCGAGATGCGCGCGATCTGCAGCGCGCCGACCTGCGCCTGCTCGATCATCTCCTTCTCGCCGCCGAGCTGCATCGACGGGAACATCTG
>DASZQH010000164.1:0-3255 GCA_035549805.1 Burkholderiales bacterium | reverse complement strand
TGGCCACCGTCATCGACGGCTGCGTGGGCTGCGGCCTGTGCGGCGAGAACGCGCACGCGGCGGTCCTCTGCCCCTCCTTCTATCGCGCGGAAGTCATCCAGAACCCCTCCTGGTGGGACAGACTGTGGAACGGCAATTCACTAAGGAAATAGAGTCCCTTCGGCTGGGCGAGGGCGAAACCTTTCATGGGGAAGGCATCCTCGCCGTGACGAAGGCGCTGCTGCAGTCGGGCGTCTCCTACGTCGGCGGCTACCAGGGCGCACCGGTGTCGCACCTGCTCGACGTCATGGTCCAGGCGAAGGAATACCTGGACGGCCTGGGAGTGCACGTCGAGGCCTGCACCAACGAGGCTTCCGCCGCCGCGATGCTCGGCGCGTCGGTGAACTACCCGGCGCGCGGCGCGGTGACCTGGAAATCGATCGTGGGCACCAACGTCGCCGCGGACGCGCTTTCCTATCTCGCGAGCTCCGGCGTCATGGGCGGCGCGCTGATCATCGCCGGCGAGGACTACGGCGAGGGCGCGAGCGTGGCGCTCGAGCGCACGCACGCCTTCGCGCTCAAGTCGTCGATGTGGTTGCTCGACCCGCGGCCGAACCACAAGACCATCGTCGACCTGGTCGAGAAGGCTTTCGAGCTCTCCGAGGCTTCCAGCACGCCGGTCATGATGGAGCTGCGCATCCGCGCGTGCCACGTCCGGGGATCATTCGTCGCCCGGAAGAACGTGCCCCCCGCCGTCTCGATGAGCCACAAGCTCGCCGGCCCGCCGAAGGAGTTCGTCTACGACCGGCTCGCGCACCCGCCGGCCACCTTCCGCCACGAGAAGCTGAAGACGGACGTGCGCATGCCGGCGGCGCGCCGCTTCGTCGCCGAGCACAGGCTGAACGAAGTGTTCCCGGGCGCCGAGTCGTCCGTCGGCATCGTCGTGCAGGGCGGGCTCTACAACGGCGTGCTGAATGCGCTGCGCCAGCTCGGCCTCGCCGACGCCTTCGGCGCGAGCCGCATCCCGATCCTCGCGCTGAACGTGGTCTATCCGCTCGTACCCGAAGAAATCGTTTCTTTCTCTTCTTCAAAAAAGGCGATTCTCGTCATCGAAGAGGGCCATCCGGAGTTCATCGAGCAGGAGATCGCCACGCATCTCCGCCGCGCCGACGTGCAGACGAAGCTGCACGGCAAGGACCTCCTCCTGCAGGCGGGCGAGTACACCGCCGAGGTGCTGGTGCGCGGGTTTTCGCGCTTCCTGGAGGCGCACGCCGCGCACCTCGACCTGTCCGCCGGCGCCGCCTTCCTCGAGAAAGCCTCGTCCGTGAAGCAGAAGGCCGGCGAGGCCCTCGGCGGCCTGCCGGCGCGGCCGCCCGGGTTCTGCGTCGGCTGCCCGGAGCGCCCGGTGTTCTCCGCGATGAAGCTCGTCGCCGGCGATATCGGGCGGCCCCACGTGTCGATGGACATCGGCTGCCATTCGTTCGCCTCCTTCGAGCCCTTCTCGCAGGGCAACACGGTGCTCGGCTACGGCATGAGCCTCGCCTCCTCGGCGGCCGTCGGCCCGATGTCGGCGAAGCGCCCGGTCGCGGTGATGGGCGACGGCGGCTTCTGGCACAACGGCCTGCTCTCCGGCGTGGCGTCGCGCCTGCTCAACGAGGGCGACGGCGTGCTGGTGATCATGAAGAACGGCTACTCCTCGGCCACCGGCACGCAGGAGATCGTCTCCTCGCCGAAGACGGCCGGCCAGCCGATGAAGGACGACCAGTCGATCGAGAACGCGCTCAAGGGCCTCGGCGTGAAGTGGCAGCGCACGGTGGACAACTACCGGGTCGGCGAGGTCGCGAAGGTCTACAAGGAAGCGATGACTTCGGATTTCAAGGGGCTGAAGGTCATCGTGGCGGAAGGGGAATGCCAGCTCGAGCGCCAGCGCCGCATCCGGCCGCAAGTCGCCGAGAAGATGAAGAAGGGCGATCGGCACGTGCGCGTGAAGTACGGGGTGGACGAAGACACTTGCACGGGCGATCACTCGTGCATCCGCCTGTCCGGCTGCCCGACGCTGACCGTCAAGGAGAACCCCGATCCGCTGCGGCGCGACCCGGTGGCGACGGTGATCGACGGCTGCGTGGGCTGCGGCCTGTGCGGCGAGAACGCGCACGCCGCCGTGCTCTGCCCTTCCTTCTACCGAGCCGAAGTCGTACAGAACCCCACCTGGTGGGACAGACTGGTGAAATTCCTATGAGCCTCCCCGAGCGTCCCATCACGATCCTCATCGCAGCCCTCGGCGGCGAAGGCGGCGGCGTCATGGCCGACTGGCTGATGGAAGCCGCGACTTCGTGCGACTTCCCGGCGCAGGCCACCTCGATCCCCGGCGTCGCGCAGCGCACCGGCGCGACGACGTACTACCTCGAGATCTTTCCGGCCGAGCGCACGCGGTTGGGCGGCCGCGAGCCGGTGATGTCGCTCACGCCGAGCCCCGGCAACGTGGACGTGATGGTCGCCTCCGAGCTGATCGAAGCCGGCCGCGCGATGCAGAACGGCTACGTCAGCCCGGAGCGCACCACCCTCGTCGCGTCGACCCATCGCATCTACGCGACGGTGGAGAAGATGCAGATGGCCGACGGCCGCTTCGACAGCGACCGCGTCACCGGCGCGGCGCGGCAGCTCGCGAAGCGCGCGGTGCTCTTCGACATGCGCGAGCTCGCGCAGCAGAGCGGCACGGTGATCAACGCGGTGCTCTTCGGCGCCATGGCCGGCAGCGGCGTGCTGCCGCTGCCCCGCGAAGCCTGCGAGAAGGCGATCCGCGGCGCCGGCCGCGGCGCCGAGGCGAGCCTGCGCGGCTTCGCCGCCGGCTTCGACATCGCGGCGGGATCGCGTCCCTCGCCCACGCCGGCCGCGGCGCCGCATCGCGCCACTGCGCTGAAGGAAATCATGGATCTGGGAACCTCCCGCCTGAAGGACTACCAGGGCGATACCTACGCAGATCTTTTTCAGGAACGGATGAAACCGTTCCTTGGCGACGAGAAGCTCGCCGCCGAGGTCGGCCGCCACCTCGCGGTGTGGATGAGCTACGAAGACATCGTGCGCGTCGCCGACCTGAAGACCCGCGCGTCGCGCTTCGCGCGCGTGCGCAAGGAAGTGGGCGCGAAGCCCGATGAACCCGTGGTCGTGATCGACTATCTCAAGCCGGGCGTCGAGGAGCTCGCCTCCCTCCTGCCGCCGTTCCTCGGCGAGCGCCTCGTGCGCTGGGCGACGGCGCGCGGCAAGCTCGACGCCTAC
>DASZQH010000163.1:0-3128 GCA_035549805.1 Burkholderiales bacterium | reverse complement strand
CGCCGGCTCCTCGGCCGACGCCGGCGCCGTGCAGTTCATCTCCTTCCTCGCCCTGATCAGCATCAGCCTCGGCGTGCTCAACCTGCTGCCGGTGCCGCTGCTCGACGGCGGGCACCTGATGTACTATGCGATCGAGATCATCAAGGGCAGGCCCGTGTCCGAGCGCGTCATGGAGCTCGGGCAGCGCGTAGGTCTGGCGCTGCTTCTCGTCATGATGGCCTTCGCCTTCTACAACGACTTCAACCGTCTTCTGACCGGCTGAGATGCGGTTCCCGCGCGTTCCCGCTGCGGCGCTGGCCGCGTGCCTGCTCGTTGCGACGAGCGCCGTGCGCCCGGCGGCGGCGCAAGGCTTCCAGTCCTTCGTGGTGCGCGACATCCGCGTCGAGGGCCTGCAGCGCACCGAGCCAGGCACCGTGTTCAGCTACCTGCCGGTCAAGGTCGGCGATACCGTCGACGGCACGAAGGCCCAGGAAGCGCTGCGCGCCCTGTTCGCCACCGGTTTCTTCCAGGACGTGCGGCTCGAAGCGGAAGGGCAGGTGCTGGTGGTGCACGTGCAGGAGCGGCCCGCGATCGCCCAGATCGACTTCGCCGGCATCAAGGAGTTCGAGCCCGACGTGCTGCGCAAGGGCCTGCGCGAGCTGGGCATCGCGGAAGGCCGGATCTTCGACCGCTCGCTGCTCGAGACGGCCGAGCAGGAAATCAAGCGCCAGTACCTGACGCGCTCGCTGTATGCCGCGGAGGTCCAGGTGACGGTGACGCCGCTTGAGCGCAACCGCGTCGGCATCAACATCGCCGTCACCGAAGGGGAGGTGGCGAAGATCCGCGGCATCAACTTTGTCGGCGCCCAGGCCTTCACCGAGAAGGAGCTGCTCGACGAGTTCACGCTGCGCACCCCGGGGTGGCTCACCTGGTATACGCGCCACGACCGCTACTCGCGCGAGAAGCTGTCGGCCGACCTGGAGGCGATCCGCGCGTTCTACCAGAACCGCGGCTACCTCGACTTCACGATCGAGTCGACGCAGGTCCAGATCACCCCCGACCGCCAGGACATCTACCTCACGGTCAACGTCAGCGAGGGGGAGAAGTACACGGTGTCGCGCGTCGACCTCAGCGGGCAGCTTCTCGTGCCGCGCGAGGACTTGGAGAAGCTGGTGCAGCTCAAGCCCGGCGACGTGTTCTCGCGCGAGAAGCTCGCCGCCAGCACCAAGGCGATCGCGGACCGGCTGGGCAACGACGGCTACGCGTTCGCCAACGCGAACGCGGTCCCGGAAGTGGACCGGGATAAGCGCACCGTCGCGTTCAACGTGGTGGTCGACCCGGGGCGGCGCGTCTACGTGCGGCGCATCAACATCGCCGGCAACTCCAAGACGCGCGACGAGGTCGTGCGGCGCGAGATGCGCCAGCTGGAAGGCGCCTTCTACGACGCGTCCAAGATCCAGCTCTCGCGCCGCCGCATCGACCGCACGAGCTACTTCAGCGAGGTGAACGTCGAGACGCAGCCGGTCGAGGGCACGCCGGACCAGATCGACGTGCTCTATACGGTGCGGGAGAAGCCGACCGGGGCGCTGCTCGTCGGCGCGGGCTTCTCGTCGACGGAGAAGCTGGTGCTGCAGGCCTCGATCCAGCAGGCCAACGCCTTCGGCAGCGGCAAGTACGTGTCCGCCTCCGTGAGCAGCGGCCGCGTCAACCGGGTGTACTCGCTGTCGTACCTCGATCCGTACTACACCGTCGACGGCGTGAGCCAGGGCTTCGACGTGTACTCGCGCCTGACGGACGCCTCGGGGCTCGCCGTCGGGGCGTACCGCACCGACGCCCTCGGCGGCGGCGTGAAATGGGGTTATCCGGTATCGGAGACCACCTCAGTTAGCCTCGGCCTCAACGTCGAGGACGTCAAGCTCGAGACGTTCGCCGACAGCCCGGTCCAGTACAGGAACT
Organism: Burkholderiales bacterium; assembly: GCA_035549805.1. Classification (GTDB taxonomy): domain Bacteria; phylum Pseudomonadota; class Gammaproteobacteria; order Burkholderiales; family SG8-39; genus SCGC-AG-212-J23. The sequence goes on along the minus strand of DASZQH010000163.1, from coordinate 1,193 downwards.
TCGTACGAACCTTCGGCAACGACTACCGGTACTACACGGCAACCGGAGGCTGGGCGAGCGACCAGCGGGACAGCGCCATCGTGACGCGCTCCGGGAGCCTGCGCAAGGTGAGCGCGGAGATCGCCGGCGGCGACCTCCAGTTCTATCGGCTGGGCTACCAGCACCAGTGGTTCACGCCGATCGGCCGCGCGTACGCCTTCTCGCTGCGGGGCGAGGTGGGCGTGGCGGACGGGTTGCGCGACAAGCCGCTGCCGTTCTTCAAGAACTACTACCTCGGCGGGCCCGATACGGTGCGCGGCTACGACACCTATTCCCTCGGCCCGCGCGACGCGCAGGACAACGCGCTCGGCGGCAACCGCAAGGTCCTCGGCAGCGCCGAGTTCCACTTCCCCATGCCCGGCGCGGCGAAGGAGACCGCCCTGCGCCTCGCGACGTTCCTCGACTTCGGCCAGGTCTATGCGGCCGGGCAGAAGATCGACCTCGGCGAGCTGCGCTATTCGGCCGGCGTGGCGCTCAACTGGAACTCGCCGTTCGGCCAGCTGCGCCTGTCCTTCGGCGTGCCGCTCAACGAGCGTCCGGAGGATCGGGTCCAGAGGCTACAATTCACGTTCGGCAATGTCTTCTAGGGCAATGTTTTCTAGGGTGGAGCCGCAATGAAAGCCGTATGGATGGCGGCGCGCTGCCTCGCCGCGCTCTCGATGCTGCAGCTCGCCGCGCCGGCCGCGGCGCAGGCCCCGGCCGCGCCCACGGGCAAGTTCGGCTTCGTCAATACCGAGCGGATCCTGCGCGAGGCCTCGCCCGCGGTGCGCGCGCAGAAGAAGATCGAGGGCGAATTCAAGAAGCGCGACGACGAGCTCGCGCGCATGGCCGAGCAGCTCAAGCGCCAGCAGGAAGACATCGACAAGAACGCGGTCACCATGGGCGAGGCGCAGCGCCGCGTCAAGGAGCGCGAGTTCGGCGAGCTGAACCGGGAGTTCCAGCGCAAGCAGCGCGAGTTCCGCGAGGACCTGAACCAGCGGCGCAACGAGGAGCTCGCCCAGGTCGTCGAGCAGGCGCAGCGCGTCATCCGCCAGATCGCCGAGCAGGAGAAGTACGACATCATCTTCCAGGATGTCGTGTACTTCAGCCCGCGCATCGACATCACCGAGAAGGTGATCAAGGCGCTCGACGCAGCCAAGCCGCCGGCCAAGTAG
>DASZQH010000162.1:0-6852 GCA_035549805.1 Burkholderiales bacterium | reverse complement strand
GGAATGGACCCCGGCGCAGAAGCAGTGGATCCGCGACTACTTCTTCCGCGAGCTGCTGCCGGTGCTCACCCCCATCGGCCTCGACCCGGCGCACCCGTTCCCGCGCGTGTTCAACAAGAGCCTGAACTTCGCCGTCGAGCTCGACGGCCGCGACGCCTTCGGCCGCAGCTCGCGGGCGGCGATCGTGCAGGCGCCGCGCGCGCTGCCGCGCGTGATACGCCTGCCCGACGCCGTGTCGGGCGAGGAGTACAGCTTCGTCTTCCTGTCTTCGATCCTGCACGCGCACGTCGGCGAGCTCTTCTCCGGGATGCACGTGCAGGGCTGCTACCAGTTCCGCGTCACGCGCAACTCGGACCTCTTCGTCGACGAGGAGGAGATCAAGAACCTCCACACCGCGCTGCAGAGCGAGCTTCTGCACCGCCATTTCGGCGACGCCGTGCGCCTCGAGGTCGCCGACAACTGCACCGAGGCGATGGAGGAGTTCCTCCTGCAGCAGTTCAACCTGCGCAAGGAAGACCTGTACCGCGTCGACGGGCCGGTGAACCTCTACCGCCTGCGCGAGGTGCCCGACCAGGTCGACCGGCCGCAGCTCAAGTACCCGCCGTTCCAGCCCGGGCTCCCGCTCGCGCTGGAAGGCACCGACCTCTTCGAGGCGCTGAAGAAGCAGGACATCCTGCTCCACCACCCGTTCCAGTCCTTCCTGCCGGTGCTCGACTTCATCCGCACCACGGCGAACGATCCGAACGTCATCGCCATCAAGCAGACCGTCTACCGCACCGGCACGGACTCCGAGCTGATGCAGATCCTGGTCGACGCCGCGCGCAAGGGAAAGGAAGTGACGGTGGTGGTCGAGCTGATGGCGCGCTTCGACGAGGAAACGAACCTCAACTGGGCGGCCAGGCTCGAGGAAGTCGGCGCGCACGTCGTCTACGGCGTGGTCGGCCACAAGACGCACGCGAAGATGGCGCTGGTGGTGCGGCGCGAGGAAACCGAGCAAGGCAAGGTGCTGCGCCGCTACGTCCACCTCGCCACCGGCAACTACCACCCGCGCACGGCGCGGCAATACACCGACTTCGGCCTCCTGACGGCGAACGAGGAGCTGTGCGCGGACGTGAACGAGGTCTTCAAGCAGCTCACCGGCCTCGGGCGCGCGGCGAAGATGAAGCACGTCTGGTATTCGCCGTTCACGCTGCACAAGCGCATCCTTGCCGCGATCCGCCGCGAGGCCGAGCTCGCGGCCGCGGGGAAGGAGGCGCGCATCATCGCGAAGATGAACTCGCTCCTCGAGCCGCAGATCATCGAGGCGCTCTACCATGCCTCGCAGGCCGGCGTGAAGATCGAGCTCATCGTGCGCGGCGTGTGCGCGCTGCGCCCCGGCATCGTCGAGCTGTCCGAGAACATCCGCGTGCGCTCCATCGTCGGGCGTTTCCTCGAGCACTCGCGCATCTTCTACTTCCACAACGACGGCGCCGAGGACGTGTACCTCGCGAGCGCCGACTGGATGGACCGCAACTTCTTCCGCCGCATCGAGCTGTGCTTCCCGCTCCTCGACCAGGGCCTCAAGCGCCGCGTCATCCGCGAAGGCCTGCAGCCCTACCTCGACGACAACAGCCAGGCCTGGGTCATGAACCCCGACGGCGCCTACGAGCGCCTCAAGCCGCGCCGCGGCCGCCGCCGCTCCGCGCAGGAAGAGCTGCTCTTCACCCTCGCGACGCCGAGCTGAAATCGGGGTCTGACCCCGATTTTCAGGCCCGGGCGACGCGAATGACGCCCTTCAATCCGCGCACGACGGCGAAGGCGCGCTTGAGGTGCGCGACGTTGCTGACCTCGAAGGTGAAGCGCATGAAGGCGAGGTCGTCCTTGTTCTGGGTGCGCGCGGCGGTGACGTTGATCTTCTCGCGCGAGAGCGCGTCGCCGATGTCGCGCAGCAGGCCGCGGCGATCGCTCGCGGTGACGGCCATCTCGACAGCGTAGCTGCCTTCGCCCTTTCCCCACTCGGCGTCGATCAGGCGCTCGGGATCCACCTCGGACAGGCGCTTCAAGCTGGCGCAGTCCTCACGATGCACGGAGACGCCCTTGCCGCGCGTGACGAAGCCGCGGATCGGATCGGGCGGCACGGGCTTGCAGCACTTCGCGAGCTGCGTGAGCAGGCGATCCATTCCCACGACGAGCACGCCGGAACGGGCCGCGGTGGCCTTCTTCGTCTTCCCCGGGGGAGCTTTCTGGGGAACAACTTCGGAACCCTCGAGCTCGCGCACGGCGGTCTGGAGCTGGCGCAGGTTGACCTCGTCGCGCGCGACGGCGATGAAGAGGTCCTCGGGCTTGCCGACGCCGAGCCGGGTGGCGAGCGCCTCCAGGCTCGAATGCGTGGCGCGCGCCTTCCTGATGACCTTCTCGACCTTCTCGCGGCCGGCGGCGATGGTCTCGGCCTGCTGCTTGGCGTTGAACCACTGGCGGATCTTCGACTTCGCGCGGTGCGTGGTCGCGAAGCCGCGCTCGGCGTTCAGCCAGTCGCGCGACGGGCCGCCGGTCTTCGCCGTGACGATCTCGACGCGCTGGCCGCTGGCGAGCTGCGTATCGAGCGTGACGATGTGCCCGTCGACGCGTGCGCCGCGGCAGCGATGCCCGAGGTCGGTGTGCAGCGCGTAGGCGAAGTCCACCGGCGTCGCGCCGGCGGGAAGGTCGATCACCTTGCCCTGCGGCGTCAGCACGTAGACGGTGTCGTCGAGCTTTGCCTGGCGTGTGGTCTTGCGCCAGTCGGAGACTTCGTCGCGCCACGCGAGGAGCTCGCGCAGCCAGGCGATCTTCTGCTCGAACGCGGTTTCGGCCTTCCCCGATCTCCCCGTTTCCTTGTAGCGCCAGTGCGCGGCGATGCCGTACTCCGCCTGGCGGTGCATCGCCTCGGTGCGGATCTGCACTTCCAGCGTCTTGCCGCCCGGGCCGAGCACCGCGGTGTGCAGCGACTGGTAGAGGTTGCCCTTCGGGCGCGAAATGTAGTCGTCGAACTCGCGCGGGATCGGCTGCCAGAGGTTGTGCACCACGCCGAGCGCCGTGTAGCAGTCCTTCACTTCCGGGACGATGACGCGCAGGGCCCGCACGTCGTAGAGCTGATCGAAGTCGAGCCCCTTGGTGCGCATCTTGTTCCAGATCGAGTAGATGTGCTTCGGCCGCCCGGTGATCTCGCCCGTGACCTGCGCTTTCTCCAGCTCGTTCTTCAGGTGGGCGATCGCGTCGGTGATGTACTGCTGGCGCTCGAGGCGCTTCTCCTCGAGCATGCCGGCGATCTTCTTGTAGAGCTCGGGCTCGAGGAAGCGGAACGACAAGTCCTCCAGCTCCCACTTGAGCTGCCAGACGCCGAGGCGGTTGGCGAGCGGCGCGTAGATGTCGAGGGTCTCGCGCGCGTACTCCGCCTTCTCGGCGTTCTTCGCCTTGGAGAAGAAGCGCAGCGTCTGCGTGCGGCTCGCCATGCGGATGAGCACCACGCGCACGTCCTCGACCATGCCCAGGACCATCTTGCGCAGCACTTCGTTCTGCTCCGCGGCCGCCTTTTCGGTATAGGCCCTCGTCGCGACGCGCAGCTGGTAGAGCCGCTCGACGCCCGAGACCAGGCTCGCGATTTCCTCGCCGAACGCGGCCTGAACGCGCTCGGCATCGCCGTGCTTCGTGGCCGCGAACAGGATCCCCGCGGCCCGCCCGGGCGCGTCGAGGCCGATCGCCGCGAGGTTCGAGCCCAGGCCGAGCGCGTGCGCCCAGGTCGGCTCGCCGGTGGAAAGCTGCTGCCCGGCGTAGAGCGGCTCGGCGAACGCGAGCGCGCGCGCCACCAGCGCGCGCTCCGGCGCGGCAAGCCCTTCGGCGACGGAATCGAGCGCCGCGGCGGCATCCTGCTGCGGCCGGAGCTGGACGACGGTGACCATGCGGTATTTTACGAGCGTGGGCTGGCTGACCGACTGGAAAAGGAAGCGCGTGCTCGCGCGCCATCGCATCGACGACGCCCTCTGGCGCGACGCGGCGGGCGCCTGGCCGTTCATCGCCGTCCTTTCGCCGGCCGAGACGCGCAAGCTCCAGGACCTGGTGATCCTCTTCCTCGCCGAGAAGGAGCTCGCCGGCGCGCACGGCCTGGCGCTCACCGACGCCATGCGCGTCTCGATCGCCGCGCAGGCCTGCCTGCCGATCCTCGAGCTCGGCCTCGACTGGTACGGCGGCTGGCACGGCGTGGTCGTCTACCCCGGCGACTTTCGCGTGCGGCGCAGCGAGATGGACGAGAACGGCGTGCTGCACGAATGGGACGACGAGCTCGCCGGCGAGGCGATGCCGGGCGGGCCGGTGGTGCTCTCCTGGGATGCCGCGGCGCACGATCTGCACATCAACGTCGTGATCCACGAGTTCGCCCACAAGCTCGACATGCTGAACGGCGAGGCGAACGGCGTGCCGCCGCTGCACCGCGGCATGAGCCGCGCGGCGTGGCAGGCGGCGCTCGAGGCGGCCTACCGCGGTTTTTGCGATGCGGTGGAACGCGACCGGGAAACATGGTTGGATCCCTATGCCGCCGAGCATCCCTCCGAGTTCTTCGCCGTGATCAGCGAGGCGTTCTTCGAGGATGGCGCGGAAACGCGGCGCCGCTACCCCGACTTCTACGACCAGCTGAAGGCGTTCTACCGCCAGGACCCGGCCTCGCGCAGATGAAACCCCGCCGCCTCGCGCAGTACGTCCCCCTCACCCGGGAGCAGTACCGCGCGCGCTTCATGGAGCGCTTCTTCGACCCGGCCTTCGACGACGTGCGCGCGGAGCTGGAGAAGGTCTGCGAGCGCGCCTGGGACGGCTACATCCAGTACCGCAAGGCCCCGCGCACCCGTCCCGCCGGCCCGGGCTTCCAGGACCCGAAGTACGAGGTCTCGGTGGACTGGCTGCGCGCTCGCGACGCGATCTTCGAGGCGCAGAAGCGCCACGCCGACAAGGCGGCGCCCGCGCGCATCCTGCTCGTCAACGGCTCGACGCGCAGCGAGCACACCTGCCCGGGCGAGATCTCGAAGACCCTGCGCCTGGCGCTGCACGCGAAGGAGACGCTCGAGAAGCGCGACCGCGTGGAGGTGGATCTGCTCAACCTGTCGGACCTCGCCGACCAGCCGCTGAAGGTGATCCACCCCTGCAAGGCTTGCGTCTCCACGGCCATGCCGCTATGCCACTGGCCGTGCAGCTGCTACCCGAACCACGCCATGGGGCAGACCAACGACTGGATGGCCGAGCTCTATCCGCGCTGGGTCGCGGCGCACGGCGTGATGGTCCTGTGCCCGGTCAACTGGTACCAGGCGCCCAGCAGCCTGAAGCTCATGATCGATCGCCTGGTCTGCGCCGACGGCGGCAATCCCGACCCGAGCTCGACGCACGGCAAGAACGTGGAAGAAGCGAAGGCGCTCGAGCTGCAGGGCTGGCCCTACCCGCGGCACCTCGCGGGCCGCGCCTTCGCGGTGGTCACGCACGGCGACGCCGCCGGCCCGGAAGAGCTGCGCCGCGCGCTGGCGGACTGGCTGTCGGACATCGGCATGGTGGCGTCGGGAGATGCCGGCGCGGTGGATGCCTACATCGGCTACTACAAGCCCTACGCGACCAGCCACGACGAGCTCGACGCCGATGCCGCGGTATTCAAGGAAGTCGAAAACGCAGCCACGAGCCTCGCGAATACGGTCGAGCTGCTGCGCAAGGGCTGGCGCCCACCCGACGCGGGCCTGGCCGATCCGCGCCCGAAGTAGCTACAGCACCAGCGAGGAGTTTTCCGCCGGCGCCTCGCACACCACCTTGGAGCCCAGGCGGGCGAGAACTTCGCGCGCTTCCTTCAGCTTGATGTCGATGACCTCATCGGTCTGGTCGACGTCGTGGTGGTAGAGGTGCAGGCGCTTGACCTCGGCGCGCGCGGCGAGCTTCGCCACCTCGGAGACGCAGGAATGGCCCCAGTCCACCTTGGCCGGGTACTCGCCGTCGCGGTACGTGGTGTCGGTGATGAGGACATCGGCGCCGTGCACGAACTTCGCCAGCTGCTCGACGTAGCGCGGGTTATGGCGCCGGTCCGACTGGAGGTAGAGCTCGTTGTCCGTGATGTAGCAGACTGTGCGCTTGCGCGCGGTCAGCTTGTAGCCCAGGCAGTAGCCGGGATGGCTGAGGAGCATCGTCTCGATCCGCACCGGCCCGAATTCCAGCACCTCCTCGCGCAGGTCGCGGAAGGTGAGGTGCGAGCCGAACTCGCGCGTCGTCACCGGGAAATACACGCTCTCCATCTGCGCGCTGATCGCGCGCTCGATCGTCAGGTCGCCCTGGTAGGGGCCGAAGATCTCGATCTGGTTGCCGCGGATGTAGAGCGGCGCGAAGAACGGGATGGTGTTGATGTGGTCCCAGTGGGTGTGCGAGATGAAGATGCGCGCCGAGAAGCGCTGCCCCGCCGCCGTGGCCATCACCTGGTCGGACAGGCGCTTGATCCCCGAGCCGCAGTCGAAGATGTAGAGCGGCTCGCCGCCCACTTCGACGCTCACGCAGGGCGTGTTGCCTCCGTAGCGCGTGTAGGCCAGGCCGGGCGTCGGCAGCGTGCCGTGCACGCCCCAGTAGGTGACCTTGACCCGGCTGGAGAGGATCTCCTCGATCGACGCGAGCAGCGTCTCCTGCACGAAGGGCTTGGCGATGTAGCCGTCGGCGCCGAGCTCCTTCGCGCGGCGGCGGTCGAAATCGTAGGTCTTCGCCGAGAGCACGATGATCTTCATCTCGGCGAGCTCGACGCGGCGGCGCAGCTCGCGGGTGAGCTCGAAGCCGTCCATCTCCGGCATCATGATGTCGGAGATCACGCAGTCGGGGCGCTCGAGCGGGATG
>DASZQH010000161.1:0-4343 GCA_035549805.1 Burkholderiales bacterium | reverse complement strand
GCCGAAGAAGATGCGCTCCGAAGGCGCCACGCCGGCGCCGACCTTCAGGAGCACGTTGGCGCCCACCGTGAGCGCCACGATGACCGCCATCGCCGCGATTATTTTCATTCACTGCCCCCGGCGCGCAGTTTACCCCGGTTCAGAGGGGAACAGATACCGCAGGCGGGGCATCCAGCGCTGGATGAACGCGGTCAGCCACGGCGCGTGCACGAGCTGGATCCAGTGGCGCGGCGGCGGTCGCTGCGCGGCGACAAACTGCGCGAGATCCTGCGCCGCGACGCGACGCAGCTCGCCGCGCGCCGCGTCGTACACGTCGATCGCCTCCCCGACCTTGTACGTCGTGCCGTGCTTCGAGTCGACCAGCCCCGCCGGCGTCACCGAGAAGCGCGACGAGAGCGCGACGGCCTTGAACCGCTTCTTCTCGCCGAGAGCCAGCGCGAACACCGCGTCGGTGACCCAGATGTCCGAGAAGAAGGCCACGTGGCCGATCGGGCCGAGGCGGCTGTAGTCGCGCCCGACGACGAACAGCGTGCCGCCCGCGATCTCGCGCGTGCCGAGCTCCGGCGTGGCGCGGATCGCCTCCAGCGTCGCCACCTGCACGCGGCGCCAGTCGCGCCAGTGGTCCGCGACGCCGAGCGTCGCAAACACGAGCACCGCAGCGACCGCGGCGTACGCCCAGCGCGGCCGGGCGAGCGCCGCGAGCGCGAGCGCGACCGGGAAGCTCGCGTAGATCGTCACGCGGTTGCCGACCCCGAACGCCGCCTGCGGGTAGAACCCGGTCAGCGCGAACATCGCGAAGCCGAGCAGCGCCACGGTGCCCGCCGCCGCCCACACAGCGCGGGGAAGGATTCCGCCGGCTTCCTTCCTTCCCGCCGCAAGAAGAATCCCGATCACGACACCGGCGAGAAGCGAAAGCAGCGTGAGGCTGCCGACGGACCACCACACCTTCAGCCACAGCGAAGGGCCGAGCACGGCTTCGATGCCGCCGGCGAGCTGCAGCAGGAACTGCTTCGCCACGCCGGCCACGTCCAGCGTATCGGGCAATCTCCCGCTGCCCTTGCCGATCGCTTTCGTCAGGACGACGTAGTAGGCGACGTACGCGAGGTTCGGCAGGACCAGCGCGAGCGCTTCGCGCCACTTCCTTTGCAGCGCGAACGCGAGCCCGAGGCCGAAGGCCCAGGGCGGCGAGCCGTAGGAGACGAAGGAGCCCAGCGCGCTCAGGGCCGCCGCCGCCCCCAGGCGATTGCGTTCGGCGAGGGCGAACGCGAACAGGAAGAACGCGGAGGTCAGCGTGAGGTACTGGTTCGAGTACCAGAACACCGTGCTGTCGTGCGAGGGGAAAAGCAGGAAGAGCGCGGCGAAGAGCGCCGCGCGCGCCGGATCGAGCCAGAGCGCGGCGAAGCGGTAGGCCATGGCGTACGCCAGCGCGACCCAGCCGATCTTCAGCGCGTCGTAGACCCAGAAGTGGTCGTAGCCGAGCAGGGCGTAGCCCAGGCCGTGGGTGAGGATAAGCAGCGGCGTCGCGCGCCACTCCTCGACCGGCGACGCGGCGGTGCGCAGCACGATCTGCGGATAGTCGTCGCAGCACACACCCTGGCCGCGCAGTGCCCAGGCGATGAGCGCGAGGAAGGCGATGTGCGGGAGGAATCGCGTCAGGACCGTCTTCACTCGGCCGCGATTCTACCCATCCGGCCTAGAATGCCCCCATGAAAGTCCTCGTCACCGGCGCCGCCGGGTTCATCGGCATGCACTGCTGCAAGCGGCTGCTGGCGCGCGGCGACCGCGTGGTCGGCATCGACAACTTCTCCTCGTACTACGACCCGAAGCTGAAGAAGGACCGCCTGAAGCAGCTCCCGGCGAAGAATTTCTCCTTCGAGAAGCTCGACATCACGAACGGGAAGGCGCTCGAGCGCCTGTTCGCGAAGCACAAGCCCGAGGCGGTCCTGCACCTCGCCGCGCAGGCGGGGGTGCGCTATTCGCTGCAGAACCCTTCGGCCTACGTGCAGACGAACCTCGTCGGCTTCGCCAACCTGCTGGAAGCGTGCCGCGCGCGCCCGCCGCGCCACCTCGTCTACGCCTCGAGCTCGAGCGTGTACGGCACGATCGCCGAGCTTCCCTGGTCGGAGTCGCAGAACGTCGACAACCCGGCGAGCCTCTACGCGGCGACGAAGAAATCGAACGAGCTGATGGCGCACGTGTACCACCACGTCTACGGCCTGAAGACCACGGGCCTGCGCTTCTTCACCGTCTACGGCCCCTGGGGCCGGCCCGACATGTCGCCGATGCTCTTCGCCCACGCGATCCTGAAGGGCAAGCCGATCCCGGTGTTCAACCGCGGCCACATGCAGCGCGACTTCACCTACGTCGACGACGTCGTGGAAGGCACGCTGCGGGTGCTCGACCGCCCGGCGCCGTACGCGATCTACAACATCGGCAACCACGAGCCCGTGGATCTCATGGACTACATCCGGCTCCTCGAGCGCGTGCTCGGGAAAAAGGCGAAGGTCCAGCTGAAGCCGATGCAGCCGGGCGACGTGAAGGCGACCTACGCCGACACGCGCGCGCTGCGCAAGGCGGTCGGGTTCGCGCCGCGCACGCCGCTCGCCGCGGGGCTCGCGCGCTTCGCGGAGTGGTTCAAGCCGTACTACGGCTACCGCTGATCCGCCGCAGCGCGACGATCGCCAGTCGCCGCGCGAACTTCACCAGCGACCATCCCCACAGCGCGAGCAGCGCCGGCGCGCCGATCCAGCCTTCGCGGAACAGCAGCCGGTAGTTCGACAGCTCGCCGCGCTCCATGGCGAGCAGCTGCCCGCTCAGCCCCGAGGCGCCCATCTGCGGCTTGTAGAGCGCCGCGAGCGGCGCTTCCAGCAACGCGAGGCCCTCGCCGCGGGCGGCGAGCTGGAGGAAGAGCAGATGGTCCTCCATGTGGCGCTGGCCTTCGCGGAACCGCGCCGCCACTTCCCTGCGCACCATCACGGAAGGCACGACGATCAGGTTGCGCACGAGGAGCTGGCGGAACGTGACCGTGCGCCACGCCGGCGCTTCCGGGGGCAGTTCGGGATGCCTCCCCGTGGCGTGCCGGTGGCCGGAGAGCGCGATCTGCGGATGCGCTTCCATGAAGGCGTGCTGCAGCTCGAGCTTGCGCGGGTGCCATGTGTCGTCCGCGTCGAGGAACGCGACGTAGCGGCCGCGCGCGGCGTCCCACCCGGCGTTGCGCGCCGCCGAAGGGCCGCGGTTCGTCCCGAGCGCCACCACGCGCACCCAGTCCTCGCCGAGGCGCGCGCGCAGCTCGTGCAGCTTGTCGAGCGTGCCGTCGCCGCTGCCGTCGTCGACGAGGATCAGCTCCAGCGGCCGCGCGCTCTGCGCGGCGACCGACTGCACGGCGCGCTCGACGGTCGCGGCGGACCGGTAGCACGGCACGACCGCGCTGACCGGCAGGCTCACTTCGTCCACAGTCGCGGCTTGCCGCGCACGACGCGGTAGAGGTCGGCGAGCGCGTGGAAGGCGGTCGCACCGAGCCCGGCGTGGTCGCGGGCGCCGACCCAGCTCGCCGCGAGCGCCGTCGCGAGCCGCCGCGACGGCGGCAGGCCATGGCGCCTGCGTGCTCGCGCCACTTCCTTCAGCGTGCGATGGATCGTGCCCGGCCGCGAGCTCGCGCCGCCGAGGGCGACGCGCGCGACGAGGCAATCGGCGAACTTCGCGTCCTGCGAGCGCAGCTCGCGCAGCAGCATCTCGTAGTCGCCGGCGATCCGGTAGCTCTCGTCGAACGGGCCGTGCCGCTCGAAGAGCGAGCGGTGGTGCAGCGCGCCGGGATGCGGCAGCATGAACCCGTCGAGGAACGCTTCGCGCGCCGCCGGCCACGGCCGGCCGACCGTCTCGACCACGCGGCCGCTCGGCGCGACGAGCTCGATGCGGCCGTACACGATGCGCTCGGGGCCGCGCGCGGCCGCCGCGAGCAGGCCCGCCAGCGCGTCCGGGCCGGCGAGCGCGTCGTCCGCGCCGAGGAACGCGATCCAATCCGCGCGGGCGCGGGCGATTCCCTTGTTCCACGCGGCATAGATGCCGCTGTCGGGCTCCGAGATCCAGGCGCCGAGGCGCGGCGCATTCGCCCGCAGCAGCTCGAGCGTGCCGTCGGTGGAGAGCGCGTCGACCACGACGACTTCGGCGAGGGCGCCGCGCTGCGCGAACACGCTGTCGAGGCAGCGCTGCAGCGTCCCGGCGGCGTTCTTCACCGCGATCACGATCGTCACGTTGGGCTTCACGGCGGCGAGCGAGCGTAGCACGCTTACAATCGGCGCCATGCTCCATCCCGTGGTGCTCTGCGGCGGCGCCGGCAGCCGGCT
>DASZQH010000160.1:0-8993 GCA_035549805.1 Burkholderiales bacterium | reverse complement strand
GGATCCCGGCGAGCCCCGCGGCGGCGAGCGACGCGGCGACGAGGAAGACGTGCTCGCGCAGCAGGCGCGCGAAGTCCGGAGCGAAGATCGCGCGCCACAGCGACGGCGGCGACGCGGCGGCTTCCCGGCCGGACAGGAAGGACCGCGCCACCTCCGGGAACGGCACCTTGTCGATCTCCGCGCGCGCGTTCAGGCGGCGCATCGCCGCGGCGTCGATCCTGCCTTCGAGGCGGCGCCAGGCCTCGAAGGCCGCCGCGAACCGCTGCGGCGCGTCGGCGCGATGCAGCAGCACCGCTTCGTAGGGCGGAAAGAAGGCGCGATCGTCCTCGAGCACCGCGACGCGCGCGCGCTCGATCTTCGCGTCGGTCGTGTAGAGGTCGATGACGTCGACGCGCCCGGCGCCCAGCGCCTCGTACGCGAGGCCGTGGTCGAGACCGAGCGGCCGCTGCGCCAGGCCGTACGCCGCCTGCAGGCCCGGCCAGCCGTCGCGCCGCCCCAGGAACTCGTGGGAAAGCCCGATGCGCAGCGCCGGCTGCGCCCTGAGGTCGGAGATCCGCCGCAGGCCCTGGCGCTGCGCGTCCGCGGCGCGCATCCCCAGCGCATAGGAATTGGAGAAGCCGAGCGGCACGGACGCGGCGAGCCCCAGCGGCGCGAGAGCGCGATTGAGCGCGATCAGGTCCGCGCGTCCTTCCGACCTGAGGATCTCGCGCGCGATGGTGCCGGTGTATTCCGGATACGCGTCGATCGCGCCGTTGCGCAAGGCTTCGTAGAGGATGGCCGTATTGCCCAGCCCGGGCTTGTGCGTGCCGCCCGCGCTCTGCGCGAGCAGCTCGCCGAGGATGTAGGACTCGGTGAAGCGCTTCGACCCGACCTGGATGCCCTGCGCGCCGGCGGTGCCGGCGGCGAGCAGCAGCACCGCGCCGAGGGCTAGGCCGCGCGTTCCCACGGCTCGCCGGCGAGGAACTGGAGGCGGGCGAGGCTCGCGTACAGGCCGCCCTGCTGCAGGAGCTCGGCGTGCGTCCCCTCGGCGACGATCGCGCCGCGCTCCATGACGATGATGCGGTCGGCGTGCTGCACGGTCGCGAGGCGGTGCGCGATCGCGAGCGTGGTGCGGCCGCGTTCCAGGGCCTGCAGCGCCTGCTGCACCATCCGCTCGCTCGCCGCGTCGAGCGAGCTCGTCGCCTCGTCGAGGAGCAGGATCGGGCGGTCGGCGAGGAGCGCCCGGGCGATCGACAGCCGCTGGCGCTGGCCGCCGGAGAGCGTGGTGCCGCGCTCGCCGAGCAGCGTATCGAGGCCCTGCGGCAGCCGCTCGACGAACTCGAGGGCGAACGCCCTGTCGCACGCGGCATGCACCTCGGCGCGGCTCGCCTCGGGGCGGCCGTAGCGCACGTTGTCGAGCACGCTGGCCGCGAACACCACCGGGTCCTGCGGCACGACGGCGATGAGGCGCCGCAGCGCCTGCGGGTCCATCGCCCGCGCATCGACGCCGCCGACGCGCACACAGCCCGACTGGGGATCGTAGAAGCGCAGGAGCAGTGCGAGGAGCGTCGTCTTGCCCGCCCCCGAGGGCCCGACGACGGCGACGCGCTCGCCCGGGCCGATGCGCAACGTGAACCCCTGCAAGGCGCGGCTCTCCGGGCGCGCCGGATACGAGAACGTCACGTCGTCGAACTCCACGCCGAGCGCCGCCTGGACGGGCGGTCGCGCCGGCATCGCCGGCGCCTCGATGCGGGGCGCGGTGGCGAGCAGCTCGACGAGCCGCTCGGTGGCGCCGGCGGCGCGCTGCAGCTCGCCCCATACCTCGGAGAGCGTTCCCGCGCCGCTCGCCACGATGGCGGCATAGAAGACGAACGCCGAGAGCTCGCCCGCGGACAGCCGCCCCTCGAGCACGTCGTGCCCGCCGACCCACAGGATCACGCCGACGGCGCAGAAGGCGATCAGCATCACCGAGGCGATCAGCACCGCCTTGCTGCGGATGCGCGCGGCGCCCGCCGCATACACCGACTCGGCGTGCCGGCCGAACGCGGCGCGGTCCGCGTCCTCGTGCACGTAGGCCTGCACCGTGCGGATCTCGTGCACCGCCTCGTCGACGTAGGCCGAGACGTCGGCGACGCGATCCTGGTTCGCGCGCGAGAGCCGCCGCACGCGGCGGCCGAGGAGCAGGATCGGGACGAGCGTCGCCGGGATGCCGAGCAGCACGAAAAGCGCGAGCTTCCAGCTCGTGACGAAAAGCATCGCCGCGGCGCCGATCATCATCAGCGCGTTGCGCACGAACATCGACAGCCCGTAGCCGATCACCTGCTGCAGCAGCGTGGTGTCGTTGGTCAGCCGGGAGATGACCTCGCCGGTGCGCGCCTGGTCGAAGAATGCCGGCTCGAGCGCCAGGATGTGGCCGAATACCGCGCGGCGCAGGTCGGCGACCACGCGCTCGCCGGTCGTCATCATCAGGTAGAAGCGGAAGAAGGTGGCGAGGGAAAGCGCGAGCGCGACCGCGATCATCGCGGCGAGCGCGTAGTTCAGCAGCCGCGGATCGCCGCTGCCGAAGCCGTTGTCGACCACGTGCCGCAGCCCCTGGCCGAGGATCAGCACGCATGCGGCGGCGACGACGAGCGCCACTAGTGCCGCCGCGATGCGGATGCGGTATGGCTTCAGGAAGGGAAGCAGGCGTGCAATGGAAGGTCGCACGCCCCGACTATACCGCCGCGAGCTACTTGCCGAAGAAGCGGTAGTGGTTGCGCCCGAGCTGCTTCGCGCGGTACATCGCGCTGTCCGCGTTGCGCAGCAGCGCGTCGGCATCCGTGCCGTCGCCCGGAAAGACCGCGATGCCGATGCTCGCGCCGAGGCTGAAGGCACGGCCGTCGATGCGGATCTCCGGCGCCAGCGCGCGATGCACTTTCTCCGCCACCACCTGGCAGTCGGACTCGCCGGCGAGGTCCGCCATCACCACGACGAACTCGTCGCCGCCGTGGCGCGCCAGCGTGTCGGCCTTGCGCACGCATCCGCCCAGGCGCATCGCCACCTCGCGCAGCACCGCGTCGCCGGCGCGGTGGCCGGCGGAGTCGTTGACGTCCTTGAAGTCGTCGAGGTCGATGAGCAGCACGCCGAGCGCGGCATCGCGCCGCTGCGCGCGGTACAGCGCCTGCTTCAGGCGGTCGTCGAGCAGGCGCCGGTTCGGCAGCCCGGTCAGCGCGTCGTGGTAGGCGAGGAAGCGCACCATCTCCTCCTGCTGGCGGCGCTCGCTCACGTCCTGCGCCACGCCGATCATGCGCTTCGCGCGGCCGGTGCGGTCGCGCACCGTCTTGCCGCGCGCCGAGATCCAGCGCACCCGCCCTTCGCGGTCGAGCAGGCGGTACTCCGCCGAGTACGGCAGATCGTCCTTCCATGCCGCGTCCACCGCCGCGAGGTAGCGGTCGCGGTCCTCCGGATGGACGCGCTCGCGGTACTCGCTCCACGGCTGCGTCTGCCCGCCCGAGCTGATGAGGCCGCTTTCCCGGTCCCATTCCCAGTACACGAGGCCCGCCGCGTCCACCGCCAGGCGCAGCCGCTCTTCGCTGTCGCGCAAGGCGGTTTCCGCCGCCACCCGCTCGTCCGCGTCGGTGAAGGCGAAGATCGCCGATTCGCGCGGCGCGGCAGGATCGACGGCCTGCGCCTGGAGTCGGCACCAGAAGCTCGTGCCGTCCTTGCGCAGGAGGCGCGCGTCCGCCTCCATGATGCCGCCGCGCGCGAGTTGCGCGTAGGCTTCGTCGGCCGCGGCGTCCCAGCGCTGCTCGGACCGGAACCAGGCGCGCGTCGAGCGCCCGGTGAGCTCGCCCGGCCCGTAGCCGAGCATCTGCTCGAGCCGGCGGTTGCAGCGCACGACTTCGCGGCGCGCCACGAAGGCGACGCCCACGGGCAGCGTATCGAGCAGCGCCTCCTGTTCCAGGCGCGCGCGCAGCGCCTCCACCAGGCTGCGCCGGATCTCGCGCGCCACGCGCAGGATGATGAACGTGAACACGACCATGACCACGGCCAGCACGCGATGCATCGCGTCGGGCTGCACTACCAGGATCGCGATCGTCGCTCCCATCGGCAGCAGGACGAAGGAGCGCACCACGAGCGGGCTCGCGGCGTACAGCCCGGCCCCGGCCATCACGACACCGGCGACGAGCACCACCACGGCGGTCTGGAGCAGCTCGCTGCCGGTCGGGAACAGGGCTCCGGGGACGAACGCCCAGACGGCGGCGATGGCGAAAGTGGCGAGCGCGAAGCGCCGTTCCCAGCGCTCGGGGTCGGCGGCTTCGCCCGCGCGGGCATAGCCGGCCTGCACTGCGAGCCGCACGAGCATCGCGCCGAGCAGGGCGGCAAACCAGCCCACGAGGAGCGCGAGCGGCACCGAGTCCCGCAGCACGAGCAGCAGCGTGCCGCCCGCGGCCGCGCCGCCGACGTAGATCTGCTTCGCAAACTTGAAAAGCGTCGTGACGCGTGCCGACGCCAGCTTTGCTTCGACCACCGGTCTTCCCCCTGCGGCTCACGGCCGCGCTGGGGGAGCACGGTACCGGCGCGGCGCCGCTACGCCGGGGAATCCTGCCGGCGGATGATGATTTCTTGCGTTCGCCGGCTAGGCGCGCGCCGGCGCGGGATGAACGGCGCGCTCCACCTCGACGGCGCAATCGTAAAAAGTTGCGCCGCCGCCGAGATCTGCAATGCGTTGTGAAGTGACCGCGTTCGCGTTGCGGCCGTCCGGGGCGTACTTGCGCCACCACACGGACGGGGCGACCACGACGCCGGCGCGAGGCTTGCCGTTCACCCGCGCCTTCAGGGTGTAGCTGCCGCGGTCATTGAACACGCGCACGCGATCGCCGTCCAGGATCCCGCGCGCCGCCGCGTCCGCCGGGTGCATGTCGAGGTGCGGCTCGCCCTCGAACTCGCGGAAGCGCACCAGGTTGGAGAAAGTGGAATTGAGGAAGTGGCGCGCCGGCGGCGAAAGGAACGCGAGCGGGTAGCGCAGGCCGGGCTCGAGCGGCACCTCGGCGGGCGGATTGAAAAAGGGCAACGGGTCGATGCCCTGCCGCTCCAGCCATTCGCTGTAGAGCTCGCACTTGCCCGACGGCGTGGGGAAGCCGCCCTCGGCGAAGGGCGCGAAGCGCTCCGGTACGTCGAGGCGCTGCCAGCCCTCGGATTTCAGGCGCTCCCACTGCACGTCCTTCATTCGCGGCGCGGAAGTCTTCAGCGCGGCGCGGCACAGGTCCTCGTCGGAATCGCGGAAGCAGGGCTCGTCGAACCCCAAGCGCGCGGCGAGGCGGCGGAACACTTCCGTGTTCGGCAGCGACTCGCCGACCGGCGCGATGGCCGGAACGTTGCCGAGGAGATAGAGGTGCCCGTAGGCCTTGTGCACGTCGTAGTGCTCGAGCTGCGTCGTCGCGGGCAGCACGATGTCCGCGTAGTCCGCGGTGTCGGTCTGGAAGTGGTCCATGACCACGGTGAACAGGTCCTCGCGCGCGAACCCGGCGACGACCTTCGGGGAGTCCGGGCACACCGCCACCGGGTTGTTGTTGTAGACGATGAGCGCCTTTACGGGGGGCCGCGCGGAGGTGAGCGCGTCGCCGAGCGCGGAATGGTTGATGACGCGCGGCCGCCGGCCGGCGAGGAGATCCGGGCGCTCGAGCGCCGCATGGTCGAAGGTGGAAAACTCCGCGGTGGTGAGGACGATGCCGCCGGCGGGATCGCGCCACGCCCCCGTGAGCGCCGGCAGGCAGGCGATGGTGCGCGCGGCGATTCCGCCGCCCGCGTGGCGCTGCATGCCGTAGTTCAGGCGGATCGCCGCGGGCTTCGCCGTGCCGTACTCGCGGGCGAGCTGCACGATCTCCCCGACCGGCACGCCGCAGACTTCAGCCGCCCGGGCCGGCGGGTACTCCGCGAGCACGCGTTGCTTGAGCGCTTCGAAGCCCAGGGTGTGGCGGGCGATGTAGTCGTGGTCGAGCAGGTCCTCGGCGACGAGCACGTGCATCATCGCGAGCGCGAGCATCCCGTCGGTGCCGGGCCGCAGCGCGACATGCTGCGTGCATTTGTCCGCCGACAGGCTGCGATACGGGTCGATCGCGACAACCTTCGCGCCGCGCCGCTTCGCTTCCTGCACGCGCGACCACAGGTGCAGGTTGGAGACGATCGGGTTCGCCCCCCAGAGGAGGATCAGCTTCGCGTCCTCGAAGCGCTCCGGGTCCATGCCTACCGAGCCCCCGAGCGTCGCCTTGATGCCGTACTTGCCCGCGCTCGAGCAGAGCGTCCGGTCGAGCTGCGAGGCGCCGAGCTTGTTGAAGAAGCGCCGGTCCATCGACATGTACTGCGCCATGCCCATCGTCCCGGCATAGCTGCACGGCAGGATCGTCTGCGGATCCTCGGCGGCGAGCGCCTTCAGGCGCGCGGCGATCTCGTCGAGCGCCTCGTCCCACGAGATGCGCGCGAAGCGGCCTTCCCCCTTCCTGCCGACGCGCCGCAACGGATGCTGCAGGCGCTCGGGGGAATACGTGCGCTCGAGGTAGTACGCGACCTTGGTGCACAAGGTTCCGTCGGTAAACGGCATCGCCGGGTCGCCCTGGATCTTCGTCGCCACCCCGTCTTCCACCGTGACCAGCATCGCGCACGTGTCGGGACAGTCGTGCGGACAGGCGGCATGGACGACTTTCTGCATGGAGGGGATTCTACGGCGCGAGCGCTTCGTCCAGCAGCTCGATCCAGTGCCGCACCGGCGTCGTGGTGCCCCCCTGCAGGTGCGCGAGGCAGCCGATGTTGGCGGTGGCGATCGCTTTGGGCATGCCGGCTTGCAGGCTCGCGAGCTTGCGCGTGCGCAGCTCCGTCGAGAGCGCCGGCTGCAGGATCGAGTACGTCCCGGCCGAGCCGCAGCACAGGTGCGCATCGGCGACCGGCGCAAGTGTGTACCCCGCCTTTGCCAGCACCCCTTCGACGCTGCCGCGGATGCGCAGCCCGTGCTGCAGGGTGCAGGGCGACTGGAACGCGACGGCGCCGCGGCCCTTCCCCGCCGGCAGCGCATCGGCGGGGATCACTTCGGCGAGATCCTTCGCCATCGCCGCGATGCGCGCCGCCTTCTCCCTGTACGCCGGGTCTTCCGCGAGCAGGTGGCCGTAGTCCTTCACCGTCGCACCGCAACCGCTCGCCGTCACCACGATCGCCTCCACTTCTCCGCGCTCGACGGAGGGCCACCACGCGTCGATGACGCGGCGCATGTCGTCGCGACCGTCGTCCTGGTAGTTGAGGTGGAAGCGCAACGCGCCGCAGCATCCGGCGCCCGGCGCCTCGACGAGCGAGATGCCCAGGCGGTCCAGCACGCGCGCCGCCGCCGCGTTGATCGAGGGTGCGAGCTCGGGCTGGACGCAGCCTTGCAGGACGAGCATGCGGCGCGCATGGCGCGGCGCGGGCCACGCGCCCTCCTCCCGCTTCGGCAGGACCTTCGCTTTCAGCTTCTGGGGAAGGAAGGCGCGAAACGCGCGGCCGAGGGCAAGCAGGGTGCCGAACAACGCCTGGTTCGGCAGCACGTAGGCAAGCATGCGCCGCAGGGCGCGATCCGCGAACGGCCGCTCGGTGCGCGCCTCCACCACGGCGCGGCCGATGTCGGCGAGGCGGCCGTACTGCACCCCCGACGGGCACGTCGTCTCGCAGGCGCGGCAGGTGAGGCAGCGATCGAGGTGCAGGCGCGTGCTCCCCGTGACCGGCCCACCCTCGAGCGCACGCTTGATGAGGTAGATCCGCCCGCGCGGCCCGTCGAGGTCGTCGCCGAGGATCTGGTAGGTGGGGCAGGTCGCGGTGCAAAAGCCGCAGTGCACGCACTTGCGCAGGATCGCCTCGGCCTCGCGGCCCTCGGGCGTGTCGCGGATGAAGTCGGCGAGCTCGGTCTGCATCCGCCTATACTTTTCCGATGAAGAGCCTGGCCTGGCTGCTGGCCATCGGCAGCATCGTCGCCGTCGCGTGGGGCTGGCTGCGGTTGCGGCGGCGCGCCGAGGAACGGCGGCAGGCAGAGGCGGCGCGCGCCGCGAGCTTTCTCGCCCAGGCGGTCGCGCGGCCCGCCGCCACTGCGGCCACGCCGGCTCCGGAGGAGCGCTTGCTCGCCGACGCAGCGGCGAAGGCAGGCGAAGCGGGCGAGCCGGCCCTCGCCATCCAGCTGTATGCCCGCCTCGTCGCGCGCTTTCCGCAAGGCGCGCTCGCCGCGCAGGCGAAGCTGGCGGTGGAGGCCCAAAAGAAGAAGCTCGCCACCGCTAGATCTCCGGGTACAGCCGGCCGGGATTGAAGATTCCGGCAGGGTCGAAAACCTTCTTGAGCGCCTGGTGCAGGCGCAGGTTGACCGCCGGAAGAGGCGTGAACGCGCCGGCGCTCTTGTCCGCGGCGCGGAACAGCGTCGCATGCCCGCCCGTTTTCTCCGCGGCGTTGCGGATCACGTGCGCGGGCGCGTGCGACTTCAGCCAGCGCAGCCCGCCGCCCCATTCGAGCAGCTGGCGCCCTTCGAGCGCGAGCGGCGCCGCCGTCGCGGGCAGCGCGAGACGCCACAGCGGCGCGTCGCCGGCGAAGAACGGATGCTCGTGCTCGCGGACTGCCCGCCAGAAGCGCGCGGCTTCCTCTTCGTCGAGCGGATCACCGCCGAGCCGCGCCACCGCGCTCTTCAGCGCGGGCTCGCTGCCGGACAGGCGCACCCGGATCTCGCCGTCGACCCAGGCCGTCGCCGACACCGGCAGCGGCTGGCCGCCCCAGCGGGCGAAGAGCTCGAGCGCGGCGCCCTCGCCCGTCGCCAGGCGCAGCGTGGTCTCGCGCGCGGGGCGGGGCAGGACCTTGATGGACGCTTCCGCGATCACGCCGAAGGTGCCGAGCGAGCCGGCGACCAGCCGCGAAACGTCGTAGCCGGCCACGTTCTTCATCACCTGGCCGCCGAAGCCGAGAAGGCGCCCGCCGCCGTCGACGAGCTTCACGCCGAGCACGAAGTCGCGCAGCGCGCCGGCCTGCGCGCGGCG
>DASZQH010000159.1:0-1686 GCA_035549805.1 Burkholderiales bacterium | reverse complement strand
GCAGACCGGCGCGAAGGCCGACTGAGCCCGCTGCCGCAAGGAGTGCGCTCGCGCCGCATCGACGGCGTGAACGGCCTTTCGATGCACGTCCTCGAGGCCGGCGACCCCGGCCGCCCGTGCGTGCTGCTCCTGCACGGCTTCCCCGAGCTCGGCTACAGCTGGCGCAAGATCCTTCCGCGCCTCGCCGACGCCGGCTACTACGCCGTCGCGCCGGACCAGCGCGGCTACGGCGCGACCACCGGCTGGACCGCGGAAGATCTTTCCTCGTTCACGTTCTTCAATCTTTCGACCGACGTAAAGGCGTTGCTGGAAAAGATCGGGAAGCAACCCGTTCATCTCGTCGGTCACGACTTCGGCTCACCCCTCGCGGGGGCGTGCGCGCTCCTCCATCCGCAGCTCTTCCGCTCCGTGACGTTCATGAGCGCGCCGTTCGGCGGCGCGCAGCCCGCGGTGTCCCGCGCCGGGAGCGACATCCACGCCGACCTCGCGGCGCTGCATCCGCCGCGCAAGCACTATCAGTGGTACTACTCGACGCCGCCCGCCGACCGCGACATGCGCGAGTGCAAGCAGGGCCTGCACGCGTTCCTGCGCGCCTACTACCACGTCAAGAGCGCCGACTGGAAATCCAACCGGCCGCTGCCGCTGCGTGCGTGGACCGCCGAAGAGCTGGCGAAGCTGCCGCGCTACTACGTCATGGACCTCGACCAGAACATGGCCGAGACGGTCGAGCCGCATCTTCCTTCAGGCGAGCCCGCGTGGCTCACGAAGGAAGAATTGAAGGTCTATGAAGAGGCGTTCGAGCGCACGACGTTCCAGGGCGGATTGAACTGGTACCGCTGCGCGACCGGCGGGCAGAGCCTGGCGTCGATGCAATCGGCGCTGGGAAAGAAGATCTCCATCCCGGCCTGCTTCATCGCCGGCGCGGCGGACTGGGGCATCCACCAGAAGCCCGGCGAGATGGAGCGCATGGAGCGCGAGGCCTGCACCGACTGGCGCGGCACGCACCTCGTCGACGGCGCCGGCCACTGGGTGCAGCAGGAGCAGCCCGGGCGCGTAGCCGAGCTGCTCCTCGAGTTTCTTAAGAAGGTCTAGCCGCTCGTCGTCCCCGCGAAAGCGGGGACCCATGCTTATCCCGCCTGAGCCGACAAGTCCTTCCACTCCGGATTATCCTTCTCGATCAACTCGATTTTCCAGGCGCGATTCCACTTCTTCATCCGCTTCTCGCGCTGGATCGCCTCGTACATGTCGGAGTGCAATTCGAAGTACACCAGGATCATCACCCCGTACTTCTTGGTAAAGCCGTCCGCCATGCCGGACCGGTGGGACTCGATCCTAGCCGCAAGATCGCTGGTGACGCCGACGTACAACGTACCGTTGCGCTTGCTCGCGAGGATGTAGACAACCGGCTGCTTCATTGCCCATCAACGCCGGCGAGCGCGCGTGCGTTGACGGAAGAACTGGGCCCCCGCTTTCGCGGGGGCGACGGCTATGGCCGCCTAGTAGACGATTTCTACCGGGACGCCGAAGGTGTAGCCGGCGCCGCGCTCGGTGCGGATGTAGCGCGGCTTGGCGGCGTCGGGTTCGATCTTGCGGCGCAGGCGCATGATCTGCACGTCGATCGAGCGGTTGTAGACCTCGTCGTTGTGCAGCCGCGAGAGGTCGAGGATCTGGTCGCGCGACAGGATG
>DASZQH010000158.1:0-16577 GCA_035549805.1 Burkholderiales bacterium | reverse complement strand
GTTGTAGATGACGATGAGGTCGATGCCGCCGGCCTCCTCGCACTTCGCCGACAGGCCGGTGCCGGCGCCGCCGCCGATGATCGGCTCGCCGCGCGCGGCCATGCCGCGCAGCCGGGTCAGGATGTCCTTGCGCGCAATTCTTGCCATGGGGTCGCGATCTCGTTGTAGTTGTTCACCAGCGCGTCCGCGAACGCCTGGTCGTTGACGTGGAACGGGAGCGGGACGAGCCTCCTGTCCTTCGTCTCCCGGAATGCCTGCCTGATCTCCTTGAAGAGCGCCGCGTTCGCGTCCGGGGCCCAGAACGGGCCGCCCGGCTTGTCCAGGCCCGACAGCCCGCCTTCCGGGATGAGGAAGCGCACCGGGCCGTCCATGCGGTTCAGCTTCTCGACGATGAAGCGGCCGATCTTCTGCGCCTCCTCCGCCGTGGTGCGCATCAGCGTGACGTTGCTGTTGTGCTTGTACAAGACTCTGTTCCTGAACTGCGGAGGAATGGTGTCGATCGCCCAGAAGTTGACCATGTCGACGGCGCCGAGGGATCCCACGTAGGGGATCCGGTGCTTCGCGAAGACGTCCATGCGCGTCGGCCCGGCGGTCAGCACGCCGCCGACGATCTCGTCCGTCACCTCGGTGGTGGTGATGTCGAGCACGCCCGCGAGCAGCCCCGAGTCGGCGAGCTTCTCCATCGCCTGGCCGCCGGTCCCGGTGGCGTGGAACACGATGCAGTCGTTCGCCTCCTCGAGCTGCTTGCACACCGCCTGCACGCACGTGGTGGTCAGCCCGAACATGGTCAGGCCGAGGGCGGGCTTGGTTTCGACCTGGGAGGTGTGCTTCTTGTGAAAGGCGATCATTCCCGCCAGCGCATGCGCCGCGTTGGCGAGAACCTTCTCGGAAATGCGATTGATGCCCGAAACGTCCGTCACCGAGTACATCATGCAGATGTCCGCCGGGCCGACGTAGGGCTTCACGTCGCCGGAGGCGACGGTGGAGACCATCATCTTCGGGATGCCGATGGGCAGCCGGCGCATCGCGCGGGTGGCGAGCGCGGTACCGCCCGAGCCGCCGGCGGAGATGATGCCGCCCACGTCGCGCCGGCGCGCGATGAACGCCTCCAGCGCGACCGCCATCTCCGTCACCGCCGAGCCGCGGTCGCCGGTGAACACGGCGCGCTCGCCTTTCGGGTGGTGCCGCGCCACCTCGCGCGGATGCACGTTCGCCGAGGACGGCTTGCCCGAGGTGGACAGGTCGACCGTGACGGTGCGCAGGCCGAGCTTGTCGAGGCAGTTCCTGAGGAACAGGAGCTCGCGGCCCTTCGTGTCGAACGTGCCGACGATGTACGCCGCCCGGTCCGAGGTCTGGGCGACGGGGAACTCCACGACGCGTGCTTCCTCGACCTTCCGTGATTCTTCTTCCTCGACAACGGTATCCCTGCTCGCCGGGCCCCAGCGCGTGAAGTTCCGGACCGTGCGTTCCTCGACCACGGGGGGCGAGTCGAGCGAGTCCGAGGCGCGCTTGACCGTATAGACGTGGGTTTCCCGGCTTTCCTCCTCGACCGGGGCGACGGCCTCTTCGGGGGCATCGGCCTCCGCCTTGACCCCGAGGAGGCGTTGCTGGAGGTCGCGGTCGGCGGCGAGCTCGGCGGCCGGCATGGAGCGGGCGATGCGCCCGTTCACCATCACGTCGATCGTGTCGGCGACGTCCATCGCCACGCCGAGATTCTGCTCGATGAGGAGCACCGCGATCTCGCCCTCGGCGGCGAGGGTCTTCAGCATCGCCGCGACCTGCTGGACGATGACCGGCGCGAGGCCCTCGGTCGGCTCGTCCATGACGAGCAGCTTCGGGTTGAGGAGCAGCGCGCGCGAGATGGCGAGCATCTGCTGCTCGCCGCCCGAGAGCTCCGCGCCGCCGTTCTGCTTGCGCTCGGCGAGGCGCGGGAACGTGGCGTAGATGCGCTCGACGGTCCAGTTTTTCTTCTTCTGGGAAACGAGCCTGAGATGCTCGTCCACGGAAAGCGAGGGCCACACCCGCCTGCCCTGCGGGACGTAGCCGATGCCCTTGTCCGTGATCACGTTCGGGGCGAGACCGAGAATCTCGTCGCCGCCCAGCTTGATGCTGCCCGTGGCTCGGACCAGGCCCGTGATCGCGTTGCAGAGCGTCGTCTTGCCCATGCCGTTCCTGCCGACCACGGCCACCACGCCCTTGTCGAAGGCGAGCGAGACGTCCTGCAGCGCGTGCGCGCGGCCGTAGTAGACGTCGAGGTTCTTCACCTCAAGAATCAAGGTGCTTTCTCCCCATGTAGATGGCCTGGACCTCGGTGTCGTTCTCGATCTCGGCCGGCGTGCCGTGCTTGAGCAGGCGGCCGTTGTGCATGACGGTGACCCGGTCGACCACGCGCAGCGCGATGTCGAGGTCGTGCTCGATGATGATGAAGCCCATGTGCGCGGGCAGCGCGCGCAGCAGCGCGACCAGCTCGCCCCGCTCCGCCGGCGACAGGCCCGCGGCGGGCTCGTCGAAGAGGATGAGGCGCGGCGCCCCGGCGAGCGCCATGCCGATCTCGAGCTGGCGCTGCTGGCCGTGGGACAGGGCGGACACCGGCGTATCGGCCACAGGCTTCAGCCTCGCTCTTTCGAGAAGCTCTTCCACCGGCCGGGACTGCTTCTGGCGGAAAAAGCTGTAGCGATTGCGGGTCACGCCGCGGACCGCCAGGAAAAGGTTGTCCCGCACCGTGAGCTCGCGGAACAGCAGCGACGACTGGTAGGTCCTGCGCAGCCCGGCGCGGATGCGCTCGTAGGGCGGCTGCAGGGTCACGTCGTCGCCGAAGAAAAGGACCCGGCCCGCAGTGGCCGGGAAGTCGCCGGTGATCACGTTGAACAGCGTGGTCTTGCCCGCGCCGTTCGCCCCGATCACCGCGCGACGCTCGCCCGCGGCGACCGAGAACGACACGTCCTCGATCGCCTTGAGCGCGCCGAACGCCCGGGAAACGCCCTCGAGTACAAGGGCGTCCCCGGAAGTCAGGCTGCTAGGGGCAGTTCGGTTCATCCCTCGAACCGATCTTGAACTCGGCGGGCGGCGTGCCGAGCGTCTGGTTGACGTTGTCCACCCGGCGCAGCACCTTGTTGAACAGGTTGCCCTTGGCGTCCTTCACCACCTCGGTGATGAACGTCGAGCCGATCGCCTGCCGGTTGGCGTCCAGCTTGTGCTCGCCGGTGGGCAGCTTGAGCGTCATCTTCGACATCGCCTCGCGGTACTTCTTGTGGCCGTCGGAGAGGTCGCCCTTCACCGCGTCGAGGGCGTCGAGCGCCGCCTTCATGTTCGTGTAGTACACGACCGCGAAGAGCGACGGGCTCGGGTAGCCATCCGGGAAGTTCTTCTTGTAGTCGGCGACGAACTTCTTCCACTCGGGCGCGTCGTACGCGTCGGCCAGCGGGCCGGCGGAGAGCGTGCCGACCAGCGAGTCGCGGCGCTTGCCCTTGTAGTTCAGGACGTCCTGGCTCACGGTGATCGAGCCGCCCAGCATCGGCTTGTCGCCGCCGGCCTGCTCGTACTGGTTGAGGAAGTTCACCGCGTCGGCGCCGCCGAGCACCACCAGCAGCGCGTCCACGTCCTTCGGGATGCGCGCGATGACCGACGAGTAGTCCTTGCCGCCGAGGGGCACCCACGCCTTCACGGGCACCTTGCCGCCGAGCTTGCAGTACTCGGCCATGAAGCCCTGCACCTGCGAGTACGGGAACGCGTAGTCCTCGGCGATCACCATCACGCGCTTGTAGCCCTTGTCGAGCGCCGCCTTGCCCAGGCCGTACATCCACTGCCCGCCGTCGGTGTTCCAGCGGAAGAAGTTCGGCGCCGGGTCCTGCAGCGTGGTCGCCTGCGCGCCCGAGCCGCCGTTGATGAACGTCACCTGCGGCTGCGACTTCGCGTAGTTCTTGACCGCGATGCCCTCGCCACCGGAGAGCGGCCCGACCATGATCTCCACCTTGTCCTGCTCGACCAGCTTGCGCGTCGAGTTGACCGCCACGTCGGGCTTGGCGTCGGAGGAGGCCTTGATCAGCTCGATCTTGCGGCCGGCGACGACGCCGCCGCGCTCGCGGATCGCGAGCTCCGCGCCGCGCATGCCGTCCTGGCCGCCGGCGGCGAACGGGCCTTCCAGCGTGGCGAGCAGGCCGATCTTGATCGGCTTGCCCTGCTGGGCATACACCGCACCCGAGAACGCGGCAACGACCGCCGCGCCGACGAGCGTCTTCATGAATCTCCTTCTCATCTTGAACCTCCTCTGGGAGTTAACTTCTGACGGACACCTGCCCACCAGCCGAGCAGGCCGTCGGGCGAGAACAGCACGATTGCAAGGAACACCATGCCGATCACGAGGTTGAAGCGCTCGCGGTCGATCAGGTCGATGGCGAAGGACTGCAGCAGCACGAACACGAGCGCGCCGAGAAAGGCGCCGATCGGGTGCCGCATGCCGCCCAGCACGGCGATGATGAGGACGTTGATGAGCCAGCTCGTGCCAACCGAGCCCGGCGTGACCAGGCCGTTGTACCAGGTGAAGAGCACGCCGCCCACGGCGGCGATCAGGCCGGCGAAGGCGTAGGCGGCGATGCGGTGCGCGTTGACGTTGAAGCCGAGCGCGTTCATGCGCCGCGCGTTGTCGCGGATGCCCTGCAGCGCGATGCCGAAGGGCGTGCGCAGCACGTACTTCACCAGGAAGTAGCCCGCCAGCGACCAGAACAGGCACAGGTAGTAGAACGGCGTCGCTTCGCGGAAGTTGATCCCGGCGACCGTGGGCGCGTAGACCTGCTGGAAGCCCTGGAAGCCGTTGAAGATCGAGTAGTTCTGCAGGCAGAGGTAGTAGAACGCGACGCCCACCGCCAGGGTGATCATGATCGTGTAGATGCCTTCGGTGCGCACCGAGAGCCAGCCGATCCCCGCCGACACCAACGTGGCCGCCGCGAGGGCGATCGGCACCCCCACCCACCACGGCCACTTGAAGCTGATCTCGCCCACCGCGCTCACGCCGAGGATCGCGACCACGTAGCCCGCCACCCCGGCGATCGTCATCTGCGCGAGCGACACCATGCCGCCGTAGCCGCCCAGGAACGTGAGCGAGAGCGCGATCAGCCCCAGCGCGAGCGACTGCGCGCCGATCTGGTAGGTGAAGAACGGCGTCGCGACCCACGGGTACACCAGCACCGCCGCCAGCACGAACACGTGCCTCGCCTCGACCCTCGCCCAGATCCACTGCAGCCACCGTGGCGCATCGGGGTTTTCGAGAGGTACGGAAACGTTGGAAGGCGAAACGGCAACGGCCTTCTTGAGCATCGCGGCGCGGCCGGCGCCGGCGCTCATGGCCCGTCTCCAGTCGGCGGCGCTCATGCGGGCCTGCCGAGGATGCCGCGCGGGCGGAAGGCCAGCACCAGCACGAGGATGACGAAGGTGAAGACCACGCTGTAGGTCGGCGCGTAGGCGAGGCCGTAGGTCTCGGCGAGGCCGAGGATCGCCGAGCCGATGGCGGCGCCGACGACGCTGCCCATGCCGCCGACGATCACCACCACCAGCGAGGCGAGGAGAAGGCGCGTGTCCTCGCCCGGCACCATCGAGAGCTCCACCGCGCCGATCACGCCGCCCAGGCCCGCGAGCCCGGCGCCGATCGCGAAGGTGATGGCGAAGACGAGGTTCACGTTCACCCCGGCCGCCGAGAGCATGGCGCGGTCATCCACGCCGGCGCGGATCATCATCCCGACCTTGGTGCGGTTCAGGAACAGCCACAGCAGCACGCCGATCACCGCGCCGATCGGGATCAGCGACAGGCGGTAGCTCGAGTAGGCGCGGATCACCGGCAGGTCGCGGATCGGCCCGTTCAGCCAGGCCGGCGGCTCGAGCTGGTGCACCTGGGCGCCGATCGCCCACATCAGGAGGTCGGCGATGACGATGGAGAGCGCGATCGTCACCATGGTCTGGCGCAGGTCTTCCCCCTGCATGAAGCGGAAGATCGTCACCTGCATGAGCAGGCCCACCAGCGCCGCGACGCCGAACCCCGCCGCGAGCGCGAGGATGAACCAGCCCGTCTTCTGCGCGACGAAGAAGCCGAGGTAGCCGCCCAGGAGGTAGAGCGAGCCGTGCGCGAGGTTCACGTTGCGCATCAGGCCGAACACCAGCGTGAAGCCGCTCGCGACGATGAAGTACAGCGACGCGAGCGTGAGGCCGTTCAGGAACGTGATCGCGAAGAGGCGCGTGTTGTCCCACAGCGCCCACCCCGTGAAGACGAGGATCGGCACCCCGATCACGATCCACCAGAAGATCTTCCAGCCTCGCTTCATAAATCAGGGACAGACCACGTTTTTCCGGGGTTCGGCGTCATGAATGGATAGGCGAAAAAACGTGGTCTGTCCCTGATTTCCTGGTCAGGCGGCGAAGCGCGTCCGGGCGGAGCGGATCTCGGGCGACTTGTAGAACTCGCCGTCCTTCATCACCGCGAGGATCTTGCTCTTGTCCTGCAGGATCGCGATGTTGGAGAGCGGGTCGCCGTCGACGAGCAGCAGGTCGGCGAGCCAGCCTTCGCGGATCTCGCCCAGGTCCTTCTTCATCATCATCTGGCCGCCCCAGCGGGTGGCGGAGATGAGCGTCTCCATCGGCGTCATGCCGAGGTACTTGACGAAGTACTCCAGGTCCTTCGCGTTCTCGCCGTGCGGCGCCCACGCAAACCCGTAGTCGCCGCCGGGCAGCACGCGGATGCCGCGCTTGAGCATCGCCTTCATGCTCTTGCAGGCCGCCTCGAGCTCGCGCTCGTAGCCCATCGCCTTCGCGGCGTTGCCGTCGATGCCCACCACGTCGCCCTCGTACAGGAGGCGGATGATCACCGACAGGCCCGGCGCGACGAAGATCTCGTTCTTCTTCGCCTCCAGCATGTCGAGCGCCTCTTCGTCGGCGAAGCTCGCGTGGTAGATGATGTCGAAGCCGTGTTTCATCGCCTGCTTCACGGAGGCGGTGGAGCGCGCGTGGCAGGACAGGCGCTTGCCGCGCACCTTGGTCTCGCGCGCCGCCACCGCCACCTCCTCGTCGCTCATCCAGGTGGTGTGCGCGTCCGCGCCCGGCACCAGGTTGTCGCCCGAGAGGTTGAGCTTGACCGAATCCACGCCGTACTTGAGGAACATGCGCACGGCCTTCTGCATCTCGTCGCGGCCGTTGACGATGCAGCCGAAGGACATTTCGGGGAACGGCAGGTGCGGCAGCAGGTCGTCGCCGAGCGAGCCGCTCACGGTGATCTCCTGGCTCGCCGCGAGGTAGCGCGGGCCGGGGATCTGGCCGGCGTCGATGGCGTTGCGGATCACGCAGTCGAGGCGCGGCTTGGGGGTCGCGGCGCCGACGCAGGAGGTCCAGCCCATCTCGAGGTACTGCTTCGCCACGCTCGCCGCCCAGAGCGTGTGCTCCTCGTGGGGCAGCTTCTGGATCGCATCGAGCGTCTTGGAGTTGGTCCAGCCGAAGTGCGTGTGCGCCTCGCACATGCCCGGCATCAGCGTCGCGCCCGCGCCGTCGATCGTCGTCACCCCGGCGACCGGGATGCTGCGCGCGCCGCGCCCGATGCGCGCGATGCGGTTGCCCTGGACCAGCACCTCGCCCGCGTAGGGCTGGGCGCCGGTGGCGTCGACTACGCGTACGTTGGTGAAGAGGACATTCGCCATTGCTGTCTCCTCGAGTAGAAGGCGTTCAACAAAGCCATGCATTCCTCCGGTTTCTCGACCGGAGTCCAGTGTCCGCAGCCGCGAAGCACCTCGACCTTCGCGCCCTTGATCCTGTCGGCCATGCCGCGCACCGTCTGCGGCGGCGCGACCACGTCCTCGTCGCCCGTCACGAGCAGCGTCGGGCAGGCGATCTTCATCGTGTCGGCCGGCTGCATGTCCGCGAGCGCCTCGCAGCTCCTCGCGTAGCCCTCGGGGTACTGGCGCATCAGCGACTCGCGCACGAACGCCACCGCCACCGGCCTTTTAGTCCTGGTTTCTACGGAAGTACTTGCCTGGACGAGCGCATCGGCGATCGGCTGCATGTCCTTCTCGCGCGCCTTCGCCGCCCGGGCGCGGATCGCGACGCGCGCCTGCTCCGGCGGCGCGAGCAGCGGGCCAAAGAGCGCCAGGCTCGCCACCTTGCCCGGCTCGCGCGCGGCGAGGTGCTGGGCGACGATCGTTCCCATGGAGTGGCCGACGACGTGCGCGCGCACGACGCCCGCCTTCTCCAGGACTTTCAGTGTCGCCTGGACGAAAACGTCGAGTGACAGCGGACCTTCAAAGCGTGCGGAGCGACCCGATCCGGGCAAATCGAACGAGATGCAACGGTTGCGCACGAAGGCCGCGCGCAGCGGCGTCCACGTGTTGGACGTGCCGCCGAGGCCATGGATGAGCACGACCGGCTCTCCTTCGCCGGTCACCTCATAGGCGATGCGCTCCACGAATGCCAGGCCGCTCTCCTCCTCAGGATGCTGCGTTGCGGCGATCGGTGCTGCCGGCAAATTGAGACGCACGTCTCAAATTCCGTGTGCGAGACTAACCGCAAGTGAAAAAAAGCGCCATCCCTTTCTACGATCTTCCCGACCACGGCGCCGGCCACCGCGGCCGCCAGTTCTCGAAGCTTCTTAACGAGGCAGTTAAATTGGTCCGGCGCGGCCGCATCCCCTCGGTGGCGGAAGTGGCTCAAAGCGCAGGGGTTTCCCGCGCCACCGCTTATCGCTATTTCCCGTCGCGCTCCAAGCTCGTGAGCGCCGTGATCGCCGAAGCCCTGGGCCCCGTCCGCCGTGCTGTGCCGCAGCAAGGCGATGCGAAGGCCCGCCTCCACGAGCTCCTCGACCGCACCTACTCCCGCTTCAAGGAGTACGAGCCCCACATGCGCGCTGGCCTCCAGCTCGCCCTCGAGCACCAGTCACTCGAAAAGGCCGGCCTCCTCGAAGAAGAACCCTTCCGCCGCGGCCAGCGCACCAAGATCCTCGACACCACCCTCGCCCCGCTCAAGGCAAAGCTCCCGAAGAAGGACTACGACCGCCTCCTCAAGGCCCTCGCCGTCGTCTACGGCATCGAGCCGATGGTCATCCTCAAGGACATCTGCGGCGCCAGCGACCGCGAAACCGAGGCGGTGGTGCGGTGGATGATGGACGCCCTCGTCGACTCCGCCCTGCGAAGCAGAAAATGACGCTAGGATTGTGCGCGATGAAGAAGCTCGCCCTCGCCGCCGCGCTCGCCGCTCTTCCCTTCGCCGCCTCGGCGCAGCAGGCGCCGAAGCCGAAAGAAATTAAGACAACCACCATCAACCTGACGGGACTGGGGGGCGAGTCCGGGCCGAAGGAAATCAAGACGACCACGATCAACCTGACCGGGCTGGGCGGGGAGTCCGGCCCGAAGGAAATCAAGACCACCACGATCAACCTGACGGGGAACCGCAAATGAGAACACGCAAGGCAGCTCTCGTGGCTCTGCTGGGTGGCACCCTGACGCTCGCGGCCGGACCGACTGCGGCGCAGGAGAAGCCGTCGTTCGTGTTCCACGTGCCCGTCGGCCTGCGCAACATCCATCCGGACGCGAAGGGCCTGATGATCCATTGCCGCGTCTTCAAGAACCGCGGCGCGCCTACCCGGGAGAACCAGGTCGCCACGTCGTTCGGCGCGGGGCGGCAGTACGCGGTCATCAACGTCGACGCGAAGGGTTACTTCAACGACATCGTGAAGGTCAACGCGTACACCGACCGGGGGCAGAACGCCGCCGACGGCAAGTACTACGAGTGCGACCTGTGGATGAACGGCCACGCGATCGAAGGATCGTCGCGAGCCAAGGGCCCGCAGTTCGAATCGAAGGCGGGCACGCAGCGCCGGGTGCAGGTGAGCGGCGAGATCCGCTAGCCGTCCACGGCGCGCCTAGCCGCCGGCGAGGCAGGCGCGGAAGAGCTCCGCCGCGGAGCGCACGCCGAGCTTCTGCATGATGCGGGCGCGGTGGAACTCCACGGTCTTCACGCTGATCGCCAGCGCCGCGGCGATTTCCCTGCTCGACCTGCCCGCGAGCACGCGCTCGAGGACCTCGCGCTCCCGCGCGGAGAGGTGCGCGAGCCGCTCGGAGGTCGCCGGAGAGGGCCGGACGCCGGCGGGACGCTCCTCGAGCGCGTCGAGCACCTGGCGGAGCAGGCGCCGATCGTCGAACGGCTTCTCGATGAAGTCGTAGGCGCCCTTCTTCATCGCTTCCACCGCCATCGGGACGTCGCCATGGCCGGTGACGAAGAGAATCGGCAGCCGCTCGGCGCGCCCGGCCAGGCGCTCCTGCAGCGCGGTGCCGCTCATGCCGGGCATCCGGATGTCGAGGACGATGCACGCCGGCGGGGAGGGCCGCGCATGCTCGAGGAACTCGTTGGCCGACGCGTACGTTTCCACGCGCAGGCCGGCGGTGCGCAAGAGCATGCCGAGCGCATCGCGAACCGCCTCGTCGTCGTCGACGACGTAGACGGTGCGCTCGCTCACCCCGCCTCCGGGAAAGCCGGCGGCAGGCGGACCCAGAAGCGGGCGCCCTGCCCCGCGCCCCTCTCGTAGCCGATCGTCCCTCCCATCGACTCGACGACCGAGCGGCAGATGCTCAGCCCCAGGCCGAGCCCGCCGGGCTTGGTGGTGACGAAGGCGTCGAACAGCCGGCCGGCGATCTCCTCGGGCACGCCCGGGCCGGCGTCCTCGACCGCGAGGCGCACCTCCTGCCCCTCGGTCCGGGTCGAGATGAGGATGTGCCGGCGCTCCGGCGGCAGCCCATGGACGGCCTCGATCGCGTTTCGCACGAGGTTCAGCGCGACCTGCTCGATCAGCACCCGGTCGGTACGCACCGGCGGCAGGCCCGGCGCGAGCGAGAGCCGCAGGGCGACGCCCGCCTCGAGCGCTTCGGGCTCGGCGAGCTCCAGCGCGCTGGACGCGACGTCGTTCAGGTCCTCGCCGGACGGGGTCGGAAGCGGCTGGCGCAGCATCTGCCGCAGGCGCTGGATGATCGCGCCGGCGCGCCGGGCCTGGTCCCGGCACTTGCGCATCGCGCCGGCCAGCTCCTCGGGGTCGGCGCTCCCTTGCTCGAGGAGCCTGAGGGAAGCGTTGTTGTAGGTGGCGATCGCCGCGAGCGGCTGGTTCAGCTCGTGCGCGATGGCGGTAGCGAGCTCGCCGAGCGCGACGAGACGCGCCGTGCGGTGCGCCGCCTCGCGGTGCCTGGCGGCGAGCTCGCGGGCGTTGCGTTCGTCCGTGACGTCGGAGATCTGCCGCAGGATCGCCGCGCTGCCGTCGATCCAGCGCAGCGACCGGGCCTGCACCAGGTACCAGCGGCGGCGCTCCGCGTCGAAGATCTCGCCCGTCGCCTGGCCGAAGCGGTGGCCATCCCCGAACGCCTCGCGGAAGCGCCGGTTCGCGAACAGCGTCGCGCCGCTGCGCCCGTCCTCCACCTGGACCGCCATGTCGAGCGCCTTCAGCACGGTGATGAAGCGCTCGTCCGCGCGCTCGAGCGCGTGCCTCAGGCGCGCGACCAGCGCCACGATGATCATGAACGTCGCGCCGGTCACGGCGCCTTCCAGGTAGAGATACGCAGCGTGCGGGTACGGGTGGCTCGAGCTGAACGTGATCGTCCAGCAGGCCGCGGCGAGGATCGACACCAGCGCGCCTCCGGCGGCGCCCATGCGCCAGGCGCTCCAGGCGACCGGCACGAGGTAAAGGATGGCGAGCCGGACCTGATAGCCGGTGAGATGGTCGGCGATGGCGACCGCCGCGACGAGCGCCAGGCTGGTCGCAAGCGAGAGCGCGCGGCTTGAGCGCCCGGATCCGGCGCGACGCACTTCGCCCCGGATGTCCGCGCCGCCGGTGAGCCCCGTTTCCATCGGCGCGATTATCCCCCGTGCCGCGGGCCGCCAAGCAGGCCGACTAGTAGTTCCCCCAGTTTCCGCCGCGCATGCCTCAACCGACAATCGCCCCCATGCTTTCCGCGAGCGTTCTCAAGATGGCCGGCGGCGTCGCCTGCATCCTCTTCTCCTGGTGGGTCATCCGCAGGCTGGCGCCGCAGAACGGAAAGCCGCCGTCGGCATGGACGAAGACCGATCTGCGCGCCTTCGCCATGGCGATCTGCCTCGTCGTGCTGATGGTGGGCGGGGCCGCGCTGGTGGTTCAAGGAGCGCTCTCCTAGCCGATGCACATCGTCGGCCTGGCTCTCCTGGTGCTGCTCGTCCTGGCGGTGCCGATCGGCATCGCCCTGAGCGCCTCGGTGGCGCTCTTCGTGCTCGGCGATCCGCTCCTCGGCACGAACGCGATCTTCCGCGCGTTCTTCAGCTTCATCGGCAAGTACTCGCTGATGGCGATCCCGCTCTTCATCTTCGCGGGATTCCTGATGGAGCGCACGGGGCTCGTCGCGCAGCTCTTCCGCTTCGCCGACGCGCTCGTCGGCTGGATGCCCGGCGGGTTCGGGGTCGCGACGGTCCTTGCGTGCGTGCTCTTCGGCGCGATCTCGGGCTCGAGCGTCGCGATGGCCGCCGCCATGTCGGTGATCGCCATCCCGGAGATGCGCAAGCGCGGCTATCCCGACTGGCTCTCGGGAGGCCTCGTCGCCACGGCGGGCGGCATCGCGATGCTCATCCCGCCGAGCATCATCCTGCTCGTCTACGGCATCGTCACCGAGACGTCGATCGTGCGGCTCTTTTTTGCCGGCGTGATTCCTGGCCTGCTGCTCGCGTTCGGCAACGCATTGAGCGTGATCCTCATCGCGATCTACCTGAAGCTGCCCAAGGGGGGAAGTTTCGAGGGCCAGCGGGTCTGGAAGGAATTCAAGGGGGCCGCGCCGGCGCTCGGCATGCCGATCGTGATTCTGGGCGGCCTCTACGGGGGACTGTTCACGCCGACCGAGGCCGCCGCAGCAGCCTGCGGCTACGCGCTCCTCTATGGCTTCCTCTCCGACGGCCTGAAGTTCCTGCATACGGTCATTCCCACCGCCCGCCGATCCCTGAATTTGACCGCGGTGATCGTGTTCCTGATCGGCAGCGTCGGCGTGTTCCAGTTCGTGGCCGCCAACATGTACTGGCCGCAGCGCATCGCGGAAACGGTGATCGGCTGGGGCCTCACGCCGCTCGGCTTCATCTTCGCCTACATGGGCGTGCTCATCATCCTCGGCATGTTCGTCGACGGCGTCGCGATGGTGATCCTCACCGTGCCCGTCATCTTCCCGATCGCCATGGCGATGAAGATCGACCCGGTGCACCTTGCGATCATGATCACGCTGAACGTCGAGATGGGCGTGGTGACGCCCCCCGTGGGCCTCAACCTGTTCGCCGTCAGCGGAACCTCGAAGATCCCGCTGCCGCAGGTTCTCAAGGGCACCATTCCGTTCTTCCTCGGCGACCTCACGGTGCTGCTGCTCGTGATCTTCTTCCCGGCGCTCGCCACCTGGCTGCCGGACATGCTCGTCTACGACGTCTTCAAGCAGTAGCGCACGCCGGTCGCATTCCCGGCGCTAGATGGCGGCGTTGGCGGGAGCCGAGGCGCGCCACAAGGCGTGCCGCCAGCGAAGGCCGATGGCGAGGACGGCGGCGAGGCCGAGCAAGGCGTAGATGAGCGTCGAGGCGGAGAAGCCGAGGCGCTCGATCAGGGGAGCGGCGGCGAGGAGGCCGAGGGGGAGTCCCCAGATCGCGAGCATGCGAAGGCCCATGACGCGGCCGCGCATCTCGTCGCTCGAGGCGCGGAGCATGACGGCGGCGAGCGGGGTGAGACAGAGGCTCTGGGCGAAGCCGGCGAGGAAGATGAGGCCGAGCCCGAGGGCGAGCGAGCGGGTCTGGCCGAAGAGGAGCAGCGCGCCGAACCACACGGCGGCGGTCCAGAGCATGATGCGCCCCTCGCGAAAGCGCAGGCGGTTCGCGCCGACGAGCAGCGAGCCGGCGAGCGCGCCGGAGGCGAAGGCGGCGGCGAGCCAGCCGAGGCCGGCCATGCCGATGTCGTAGACGTCGCGCGCGGCGTAGGGAAGGAGTCCCATGAAGAACGGGAACGCGAGCAGGTTGACCAGGAACGCGATGCTGAAGGCGCCGAGGAGCTCGGGCTTGTGCCAGACGTACCCGACCGCACGCGAGAGGTCCGCCACCGTCTCGGCGGCGGTGTGCGCCCTGCCCCCGGCCGGATGTCCGGCGACGTTGAGCGAAAGGACGAAGGCGGCGACGTAGAGCATCGTCACGGCCGCATACGCCACGCCCATGCCGAGCAGCGCGACACCGCCCGTGCCGGCGAGCGCGCCGGCGATGCGCGCGGTGTCCGAGGTGGTGCGCGACACGCCGAGGGCGCCCATCAGCATCTCGGGGCGGATCGTCTGGCCCACGAGGACGTAGCGCATCCCCATGTCCGACGGCTTGAGCAGGCCGGCGATCGCCGCGACGGTGAAGACGTGCCACGGCGCGAGCGCCCCACCCAGGGCGAGGGCCGTCAGGATGCCGGCCAGGACCGCGTAGGTCCCCCGCGTGATGCAGAGCAGCGCGCGTATGCCGAGGCGGTCCCCGACCGGACCGAGGAAGAACGGCGAGAAGAGCGTGCCCATCCACGCGAGCGCGCCGAACGCGACGAGGTGCTGCACCGAGCCGGTCGTCACGAGGACGTACCAGCCCAGGATCAGCACCTCCATCTCGAACGCCCAGGAAGTCGCGAGGTCCGCCGGCCATTGGAACCGGAAGCTGCGCACGGCGAAGGGGGCCAGGGCGGCGCGTGTCACGCCTGCACTATAAAGCTATGTGACAAGTGAGAAAATTTTCATTGTTGCGGCGCACCAATCCTTGCAGGATCGGGTCTAACCTCCATGGCCCGTCCCACGATGCTTTCGCTTCCCCGATCCCTGTTCAAGTGGTGGAAACGCGCGGCGAAGGCGCCGCCGCGGCCCGCAGGCGCGGGTAGATGGATCGAGGGCGCGTACGCCAATGACTTCGGGACGCGCGCCTACCGGACCTACGTGCCGGCCAAGGGCGAAGGAAAGCCGCGGGCGCTGGTGGTGATGCTGCACGGCTGCAAGCAGAACCCGGACGATTTCGCCGCGGGAACGAGGATGAACCAGCTCGCCGACGAGCAGGGCTTCATCGTCGCCTACCCGGAACAGGCGCTCCTCGCGAATCGCGACCGCTGCTGGAACTGGTTCCGCGCCCGAGACCAGGCGCGCGAGCGCGGGGAGCCGTCGCTGATCGCAGGGATCACGCGCGAGGTGATGGCGAAGCACCAGGTCGACCCGAAGCGCGTCTACGTCGCCGGGCTGTCGGCGGGCGGGGCGATGGCGGCGATCATGGGCTGCACGTATCCCGATCTCTATGCGGCGGTCGGCGTGCATTCGGGCCTCGCCTACGGCGCGGCGAGCGACCTGCCCTCCGCGCTCGCGGCCATGCGCGGCCGGCCGCATGCCGCGGACCCGAAATGCGGCGAGTCGATGGTCGAGCCGCTGCCCACGATCGTGTTCCACGGCGACCGCGACGCGACGGTGCATCCGCGCAACGGCGAGAACGTCATCGCCCAGATCTCGCCGACGCGCTCGATCCTCGTCCAGTCGCCTTCGGCGCCGCGCACGGTGGAGAAAGGCGAGGCGAAGGGGCGCGGGTACACGCGCACCGTGCAGGCGGACCGCTCGGGCAAGCCGGCCTTCGAGCACTGGGTGGTGCACGGCGCGGGGCACGCCTGGTCGGGCGGAAGCGGGCGCGGCTCCTTCACCGACCCGACGGGGCCGGAGGCCTCGCGCGCGATGCTGGCGTTCTTTCGCGCCGCGTCGAAGGCCGGCCGCGGCTAGCGCCCGCCGCCCTTCACGAACTCGAGCGACTTCGTAAAGACGTCGAGGTCCTTCGCGTAGTCGGCGGCATCGTCGCGGTTGATCTGTACCCATTCGCGGGTCGCGCCCATGCCGGCGGGCTGGAACGGGCCGACGTTGTCGCGCGAGAACTGCAGCTCGGTCGCGGCGGCGGCGGGAAGGCGGATGCCGATGCCCTCGCCGCTGATGCAGGCGAACATCCGGTCGCTCACGAAATACGCGTCGAGGCCGTTGATCTTCTTCGCCACCACGCCGGGCAGCTTGAGGAGGATCGCGTCGATCTGCGCCTTGCGGGTAGGAGGCTTGGTTGCCATGAGCGCGCAAGCCTACCTCAGGGCCGAGAGGCTGCGCACGTGCCCGGTGTCGACGCGGGCGGTGACCGTCATCCCCGCGCGCAGCGGCGTCTCGCCGGCGGGGGCCGCGTCCAGGATGATGAGGACCGGGACGCGCTGCACCACCTTGACCCAGTTGCCGCTCGCGTTCTGCGCCGGCAGGAGCGAGAACTCGGCCTTCGTGGCGGGCGCGATGGTGCCGATGCGGCCGCGCCAGGTCCGGTCGGGATAGGCGTCGGCGACCACGGTGACTTCCTGGCCTTCGCGCATGTGGGTGAGCTGGGTCTCCTTGAAGTTCGCCTCGACCCACACCGGCCGGTCCTCGATCAGGCTGAACACCGGCACGCCGCGCTCGACCCGCTCGCCGGGCTGCAGGCGCATGTTGCTGACGATGCCCGGTGCCGCGGCCACCACGCGCACGCGGTTCAGCTCGTCGCGCCCGGAGTCGCGCGCGGCGCGG
>DASZQH010000157.1:0-1503 GCA_035549805.1 Burkholderiales bacterium | reverse complement strand
TGCATGCCCTGGTCGTGCAGCACCGTGGAGAGGGCGAAGATGTTGCGCATGTCGTCGTCGACGATGAGGGCCTTCCTGCCCTCCAGCACGCGGCTGGAGTTGTGCAGCGCCTCGACCTTC
The DNA here is from genome assembly GCA_035549805.1 of Burkholderiales bacterium. Classification (GTDB taxonomy): domain Bacteria; phylum Pseudomonadota; class Gammaproteobacteria; order Burkholderiales; family SG8-39; genus SCGC-AG-212-J23. The sequence goes on along the minus strand of DASZQH010000157.1, from coordinate 1,383 downwards.
TGCCGCTCCTCTGCAGACAGGCCCGCCACGCTGCGGTGGAGGAAGAAGTAGATGTAGTCCATCAGCCGCTCGGGCGAGCGCGCCTCGCGCAGCGCGAACACGCCGTCGCCGCGCTGCCAGCGCCCGAGCGTGCCGGTGCCCTCCGCGCCGTACTGGATGATCGGCAGCTGGCGCGTGACCGCCTGCTGCTCGAGGATGTCGACCAGGTCGGCGGGCTGCAGGTCGCCGCTGCCGTTCCTCACCACCAGGCAGTCCACCTGCTGCTCGCGCAGCGCCTTGCAGATCTCGGCCGAGTCCGCGGAGGCGATCACGTCCACCTCCTCGGGCTTCAGGCGCTCGATGATGTCGTTGCGCTCGGCGCCCGCCGGCATCAGCAGGGCGAGGTTGCGCCGCGGCCGCGAGATGTAGGTCTTCAGCTGCTGCATCGCCTCGTCGATCACGCGCCCGGACTTCACCGGCTTCGAGATGAAGCCGATCGCGCCCGAGGTGAGCGCGCGGTCGCGCGAGTCGTCGGTGGAGACTACGCATACCGGAATATGGCGCGTGGAGAGGTCGGCCTTCAGGCGATCCAGGATCCGCCAGCCCTGCATGTCGGGCAGGAAGATGTCGAGGGTCAGCACCGAGGGCTGGTACTCCTTGATCATCGACAGCGCGCTCGCCGCGCTGCCGCTCACCAGGCCCTTGAAGCCTTCCCGGCGCGCGGCGTCGAGCAGCACCTTCGCGAAGGCGAGGTCGTTCTCCACGATGAGCACCACCGAGTCGCCGGGCAGGATGCTCGAGCGGTCGTCGCCCGCCTCGTTCGGCTCGAGGACGACTTCCGCCTCCTCGTAGATCGGGTTCTCCTGCACCGACGCCTTCTTGATCGCCGCGGCGGCCTGGTTCACCGCGTGCTGCGCCTGCTCGAGGGTGATGACCGGGCGCTGCAGGCGCGGGTTGCGCTGCACGTACGAGACCGGCAGGTAGAGCGTGAACGTGCTGCCCACCCCCGGCGCGCTCACCAGGCGGATCTCGCCGCCGAGCAGCTTGGAGAGCTCGCGCGAGATGGCGAGGCCGAGGCCCGTGCCGCCGTACTTGCGCGAGGTCGAGCCGTCGGCCTGCTGGAAGGCCTCGAAGATGAGCTGCTGCTTCTCCGGCGCGATGCCGATGCCGGTGTCGGACACGGAGAAGGCGACCACCGGGCCGGCGGCGTTCAGGTCGTCGTTGTCGCTCGACCAGCCCGAGGTCACGGGCTTCACCGTGAGGGACACGCTGCCCTGGTGGGTGAACTTGAAGGCGTTCGAGAGCAGGTTCTTGATGATCTGCTGCATGCGCTTGATGTCGGTGAACATCGAGCGCTGCAGCGCCGGGTCGAGGTCGATGCGGAAGTCGACCTTGTTCGACTCC
>DASZQH010000156.1:0-4069 GCA_035549805.1 Burkholderiales bacterium | reverse complement strand
GGCCGAGGGCGGCAAGAAGGCGCTCACCCTCGTCATCAAGTCGGACGTGCAGGGCTCGCAGGAGGCGCTGGTGCACGCGCTGACGCGCCTCGCCACCGACGAGGTCAAGGTGACGGTGGTGCACGCCGGCGTCGGCGGCATTACCGAATCCGACGTCAACCTCGCGATGGCCTCGCGGGCGGTGATCATCGGCTTCAACACCCGCGCGGATGCGACGGCGCGCAAGCTCGCCGAGTCGTCGGGCATCCAGGTCAAGTACTACAACATCATTTACGACGCGGTCGAGGAGATCAAGGCCGCCCTCTCCGGCATGCTCGCGCCGGAGCGCAAGGAGCAGGTGCTCGGGCTGGTGGAGGTGCGCCAGGTGTTCCGCATCTCCAAGATCGGCACCGTCGCCGGCTGCTACGTGCTGGAAGGCCTCGTCAAGCGCGGCGCCCAGGTGCGCGTGCTGCGCGACAACGTGGTCATCCATACCGGGGACATCGATTCGCTGAAGCGCTTCAAGGACGATGTCCGCGAGGTGAAGGCCGGCTTCGAGTGCGGCATGTCGCTGAAGAGCTTCACCGACCTCAAGGAGAAGGACCAGTTCGAGGTCTTCGAAACCGTGGAGGTTGCGAGGACGCTGTGAAAAGGGGACAGGGCAGGCCGCAAAGGCTGGGCGACCAGATGCAGCGGGAGCTCAGCAGCCTGCTCCAGCGGGAGCTGCGCGATCCGCGCGTGGCGATGATCACGGTCACCGCGGTCGACGTCTCGCCGGACTTCTCGCACGCGAAGGTGCTGTTCACGCTGTTCGACAAGGGCCAGCTCGAGGACACGCTGACCGGCCTGAAGCGCTCGGCCGGCTTCCTGCGCTCCCAGCTGGCGAAGCGCCTCTCGATCTACACCATTCCGGAGCTGCGCTTCGAGTACGACGAGTCCGTCGAGCGCGGCGACCGGCTGTCGCGCCTCATCGATTCCACCAAGAAGTGATCGACGCGGCGCTGCTGCTCGACAAGCCGGTGGGCATTACGTCCAACCGCGCGTTGCAGCAGGCGAAGCGCCTGTGCGGGGCGAAGAAGGCCGGTCACGCCGGCACGCTCGACCCCCTGGCGTCGGGCTTGCTCGTGGTGCTCTTCGGTGAAGCGACGAAGTTCGCCGGGCCCCTGCTCGAGGACGACAAGGAGTACCTCGCCACGGTGAAGCTCGGCGAGCGCACCGCCACCGGCGACGCCGAGGGCGAGGTGCTCGAGCGCCGGCCGGTGACGGTGACGGCAGAAGCGGTGCGCGACGTCCTGTACCGTTTCCGCGGCGAGATCGACCAGGTCCCCCCGATGTACTCCGCGCTGAAGAGCGGCGGCCGGCCGCTGTACGAGCTCGCGCGCAAGGGCGAGACCGTCGTGCGCCAGCCGCGGCGCGTGCGCATCGAGCGCCTCGAGGCCCCGAGGATCGCATTGCCGGAGATCGATCTGGACGTCCGCTGCAGCAAGGGCACGTACGTGCGAACGCTCGCCGAGGACATCGGTGCGGCGCTCGGGACCGGCGCGCACCTCTCCGCGCTGCGCCGGACCGCTTCGGGCGCGTTCCGCATCGGGGACGCCTGCACGCTGGAAGGCCTCGAGCGCATGGCGCCGGCCGAGCGCTTGCGGCGCCTGCTGCCGCTGCCGCAGTTGCTGGACAGCCTGCCGCGCACGCAGCTCGACGCAACCGAGGAAGCCCGCTTCCGGAACGGACAGGCCCTGCCTTCCGGTGCTGCGGCGGGGGGTACCGTCGGGGTCTTCGGCCCCGGCGGGCACGTCATCGGGCTGGGGCGCGTGGAAGCCGGGGTGTTGCGCCCGCTGCGCTTGACGGCGACGCAAGAGGCTGAATAAGCGTCAAAAACCTTGTTCCGGCCCGTGTGCTTGGGATAGAATCGCGGGCTCACCAAAAGACCCAGCAGAAGCGGAGAAGAGAATGGCTTTGGCAGTCGCGCAAAAAGCGCAAGTCGTGAAGACCTACCAGCGCTCGGGGAAGGACACCGGGTCGCCGGAGGTGCAGGTGGCGCTCCTCACGGAGCGCATCAACGGGCTCACCGACCACTTCAAGACCCACGTGAAGGATTTCCATTCGCGTCGCGGCTTGCTGAAGCTGGTGAGCCAGCGTCGCAAGCTGCTCGATTACCTGAAGGTCACGGACGCGGACAAGTACCGCGGCCTGATCGACAAGCTCGGCCTGCGTAAGTAATTCCCCCGGATGCCGCAGCAGCACTGAACGCTCATCGCCGTCGATGAGCGTTTTTTGTTTGCGGCCTCGATAAAGGACTCCCCTTGAAACCGATCACCAAGACTTTCAGCTACGGCAGCCACCAGGTCACCCTCGAGACGGGCGAGATCGCCCGCCAGGCCCACGGCGCGGTCCTCTGCAGGATGGACGACACGGTCGTCCTCGCCGCCATCACCGCGGCCAAGGACGCCAAGCCCGGCCAGGACTTCTTCCCGCTCACCGTGGACTACGCGGAGCGCACGTACGCCGCGGGCAAGATTCCCGGCGGGTTCTTCAAGCGCGAGGGCCGTCCGACGGAGAAGGAGATCCTGACCTCGCGCCTGATCGACCGGCCGATCCGGCCGCTCTTCCCGGACGGCTTCTACAACGAGGTCCAGGTCGTCGCGCAGGTCCTTTCGCTCAACCCGGAAGTCGACTCCGACATTCCCGCCATGATCGCCGTCTCGGCGGCGCTCACCCTGTCGGGCGTCCCCTTCAACGGCCCCATCGGCGCCTGCCGCGTGGGCTACCTGGATGGCCAGTACGTCCTGAACCCCACCGCGACGCAGCTGAAGGACTCGAAGCTCAACCTGGTCGTCGCCGGCACGGAGCAGGGCGTGATGATGGTCGAGTCGGAAGCGCTGGAGCTGTCCGAGGACGTGATGCTGGGCGGCGTGGTGTACGGGCACGAGCAGATGCAGGCGGCGATCAACGCGATCAACGAGCTCGCCGAGGTGGCGGGCAAGCCGGCCTGGGAGTGGACCGCGCCGCCGAAGAACGAGGCCCTCATCGCCCAGGTCGCGCAGCTCGCCGAGGCGGACCTGCGCGCCGCGTTCGGCATGAAGCAGAAGCAGGTGCGCAACACCCGCCTCAACGAGATCCGCAAGGCGACGATCGAGAAGCTCGCCGCCGGCAACCCCGAGCTCGACGCGAACGAGGTGAAGGACATCTTCTTCAACCTCGAGTCGAAGATCGTGCGCAGCCAGATCCTCGACGGCGAGCCGCGCATCGACGGCCGCGACACGCGCACCGTGCGCCCGATCAACGTGCGCGTCGGCGTGCTCCCCCGCACGCACGGGTCGGCGCTCTTCACCCGCGGCGAGACCCAGGCACTGGTCGCCGTCACGCTCGGCACCGGGCGCGACGAGCAGATCATCGACGCGCTCTCCGGCGAGTACCGCGAGCGCTTCATGTTCCACTACAACATGCCGCCGTACGCGACCGGCGAGACCGGCCGCTTCGGCTTCACCAAGCGGCGCGAGATCGGCCATGGCCGCCTCGCCAAGCGCGCGCTCGTCGGCCTGCTGCCGAAGCAGGAGGAGTTCGGCTATTCGCTGCGCGTCGTCTCCGAGATCACCGAGTCGAACGGCTCCTCCTCGATGGCCTCGGTATGCGGCGGCAGCCTCGCGCTGATGGACGCCGGCGTGCCGATCAAGGCGCACGTCGCGGGCATCGCGATGGGCCTGATCAAGGAAGGCAACCGCTTCGCCGTGCTGTCCGACATCCTGGGCGACGAGGACCACCTCGGCGACATGGATTTCAAGGTCGCGGGCACGGAGCAGGGCATCACCGCGCTGCAGATGGACCTGAAGATCGAGTCGATCAACAAGGGCATCATGAAGATCGCGCTCGACCAGGCGCGCGAGGCGCGCCTCGGCATCCTGCAGGTCATGAAGACCGGCATCGAGGGCTCGCGCTCCGAGCTGTCGACCTTCGCGCCGCGCATCATCAAGATCAAGATCAACCCGGACAAGATCCGCGACGTCATCGGCAAGGGCGGCGTGGTGATCCGCGGCATCCAGGAAGAGACCGGCACCACCATCGAGATCGAGGACGACGGCACCATCTCCAT
>DASZQH010000155.1:0-28008 GCA_035549805.1 Burkholderiales bacterium | reverse complement strand
GTCGTGTTCTTCGTGCTGGTGGCGCTCGTCGTCTCGTGCCTCGTCGCGCGGCTCATCACGCCGATCGCGCTGCGCATCGGCCTGGCCGACCAGCCGGGCGGGCGCAAGCAGCACGAGGGCGTGATCCCGCTCACGGGCGGCATCGGCATGTTCGCCGGCTTCGCGATGGCCGCCCTCACCTCGGGCCTGATCGTCGGCGCGACGCTGGCGCTGGTGGTCGCGCTGGGCCTGCTCGTGGTCGGCGGCGCGGCCGACGACATGCACGACATCACCGCGCGCAGCAAGATCTTCATCCAGCTCATCGCCGCGCTCTTCATGACCTCGTGGGCCGGCGTGTACGTCTCCTACCTCGGCAACCTGTTCGGCTTCGGCCCGGTGAACCTGTACCACTGGGCGATCCCGTTCTCGGTCGTGTGCGCGCTCGGCGTGATGAACGCGATCAACATGCTCGACGGGCTCGACGGCTCGGCGGGCGGCACGGCGCTCGTCGCCGCATCGTGGCTCGCCTACGCCGCCCTCGCGCAGGGGCTCGGCGCGACCGCGCTGCTCCTCATCCTGCTCTGCGCGGCGATCGCCGGGTTTCTCCTCTGGAACCTGCGCCTGCCGCCGCTGCGCGACCAGGCGCGGGTCTTCATGGGCGACGCGGGCAGCATGACGCTCGGCCTCGCCCTGTGCTGGTTCAGCATCGACGTCACGCAGGGCGCGGGCCGCACCCTGCCGCCGATCGTCTGCGTCTGGATCCTCGCCGTGCCGCTGCTCGACATGGCGCGCGTGATGTTCCTGCGCATCCGCCGCCGCGCCGACGTCTTCGACGCGGATCGGGCGCACCTGCACCACCTTCTCCTCGCGCGCGGCATGGCGCCGCACCTCGCGACGCTGGTGATGATCGCGGCGTCCGCGCTCACGGGGGCGCTCGGGCTCGGGGCCTGGCACCTCGGCGTCAACGAGAAATACCTGACCTACGCCTTCCTCGCGCTGCTCGCCGGGATCCTCTGGCTAGCGTACGTCGGGGAGCGCCGCGAACGCCTCCAGCACCGGGCCTAGCGGCAGGTCCTTCAGGTCGCGCGATTCCGGCCGCACCACGCGATGCGGCACGCCCCACGGATGCCAGCGCTCCACCGGCGAGTCGCCGAAGAGCGCGACGATCGGCTTGCCCAGGCCCGCGGCGAGGTGCATCGCGCCGCCGTCGGGGCAGACCACCTTGCGCGCGAGCGACAGCGCCGCGATGAGCGCCGGCAGGGTGCGCGTCTCGACCGGCGTGCACGCGACGCGCTCGGCGATCAGCCGCGCCGTTTCGTCGTCGCCGGGGTGCCGCGGATCGCTCCTCGCGCCCGGCGCCCAGAGCAGCATCACCTCGCCGTCGCGGCCGAGCGCGCGCACGAGCTCCAGGTAACGCTCGGCCGGCCACTGCTGGGCCGGACGCCTTGCGCTGATATGGACCGCAATGGGACTCCTCAAAAGATACTTTTCCCGGATCGTTGCAGCCAGGGTCTCGTCGGCAAAGACGCGCACGGCGCCCGGGTCGCCGGCGATCCCGAGCCGGCGGGCGAGCGCGAAGGTCCGCTCGACCTCGTGCACGCCCGGCGGAACCTCCTTCGGCGCGACCAGCACCTCGCCGGCGCGCACGCGGGAAGCCATGGCGCGCGACTGGGAGGAGTCCACCGGCACGAGCACGCGATCGAAGCGCTCGCCGCGCAGCCGCGCGTAGAGGCGCGCGGTGGCGAGCAGGTGGCCGGGCAGGCTGCGCGTGCGGTGCTTGAGCTTCTCGTAGGCGAACACCTCGTCGACCGCGGGATTCCCCGAGAGCACGGCCGCGTTGTAGGTATTGACGAGCGCGGCGATGCGCGCCTCCGGGAACGCCGCGCGCAGCGCGTCGAAGAGCGGCGTCGTGCAGACGAGGTCGCCGATGTTGTCCCGGCGGACGATCAGGAAGCGGCGTGGGCCTTGCGCCGATCGAGCCATAGTCCGAGGAGCAGCGCGGCGAGCAGGCCGTGCTCGTGGTGGAGCGTCGTATTGAAGAGGCCGGCCGCGAGGGTCACGACGAGCGCGGCTGCGGAAGCGCCCCAGAGAAGCCAGTCGTCGTCGCTCGCGGCGACGGCGGGCCGGCCGCGCAGGAGCTGCACGCCCCAGGCGAGCAGCACCGCGGCGAGGATCGCGAAGCCGACGGCGCCGCGCTCGGCGAGCGTATTGACGTAGAGGCTGTGCCCGTGGGGGAAGTGGACGTAGCGCTTCGGGTCGAAGTCCTGCCCCGCCTCGGCGCGCCACGCCTTTACGCGCGCGGGCGTGATGTGCTGGTAGTTGCCCATGCCGACGCCGAGCCAGGGGTGGCGCGCCCAGCCGGCGAGGCCCATGCGCCAGATGCCGCCGCGCTGCGAGAGCTCGATGCCCTGCGCCTCGTAGCGCTCCTGCTTGCGCACGAGCTCCGTGTCGAGCGCGATCGCGCCCAGCACCACCGCGATGCCGCCGCCGAGCACGATGAGGAGCGGCGCCCGCCAGCGCGGCAGGAACGCGACCGCGAGCACAAGCAGCGCGGCGATGCCGCCGCCGACCGCGGCACGGCTCGCCGTGAACGCGAGCGACACGAGCAGGATCGCGAACACCGCGCCGCCGGCCACGCGCTCGCGGGTCCCCCATGAGCGGAAGGCCGCGAACAGCCAGGCCGCCGCGAGGCCGAGCATGATCGCGAGGTAGATCGCGGTGTGGTTGACGTGGCCGACCGAGTAGAGCTGCAGCGTGCCGCTGCGACCTATGCCGGTCCAGAGGCGCGCATAGCCGATCGCGAGCGCCACCAGGGTCGAGGCGACGAGGGTCGCGAGCAACCAGCGTCGTACCGGCGCGGAGTAGCCGCCGCGGCTCACCAGCCAGGCCAGCGTTCCGTAGCGGAAGAGGTCGCGCGCGCCCTTCCACTCCGCATCCCGGATCTCGCCGAGCTGTGCCGCGGCCGCGACCGCGAGGCCCGAGCCGATCCACAGCAGGAACAGCGTGTCCCAGGCGCGCCAGGCGCCGCCGAAATCGCGCGCGCGCACGCGGTTGACGACCCACGTGACGACGAACGCCAGCCAGGCGAGGTTCTTCGGCTGCTCGAGCAGCGGCAGGAAGAAGCAGAGCGCGAGCAGGAGCCCGACCTCGTACTTGAACCGCAGCTGCTTCCATTGCTCGAGCATGGGCGGCGAGTCTATCAATCGTCGAGGAGCGGGCGCGCCGATCCCATGACGTCCCCCGCGCCAAGGGGAGACGCTCGGGCAGGATCGATCTTCACCGGCCGCTTGAACAGCGAAGGCGTGCGCGGCGGCAGCGCCGCATCCGTGAGCTCGCGGAACGGCGCGTCGCGCCAGAAGGCGCCGCGCCCGAAGAGCGGCGCCGCGCCCGGCGCATAGAGCGTCACGGTCGGCGTGCCGGCGAGCTTGCCCATGTGCGACGCGCCGGTGGCCGGGCAGACGAGCAGGCGCGCGCCGGCGATGAGGTTCCAGAGCTGCGCGAGGTCGAGCGACGGGCCGGGCGCCGGGAAGCGGCCTTGCGGATCGATGCGGCGGATGAGGTCCATCCCCTTCGGCCCGGCGCTCCACACCGGCAGCACCCTTTCGCCCTGCAGGAGCGCGGCGAGCTCGGCCCACTTCGCCTCTTCCCAGTGCTTCGCCGGCGAGCTCGCCTCGACGTGCAGCACCGCGTAGCGCCCGGCCGGCTGCTCGAACGGAGCGCTCGGCACCTCTCCCCACTCTCCTCCATAAGCCGCCGGCGGCGGGCCGTCGACGAGCTGCGCGGCGATGTCGTGCCAGGCCGCAGGCGCCTTGGGAAACGGCACGAGCTCGTCGACCGGCCAGCTCTTGTACGCGGGCCGGTCGCCGTCGAAGGCGACGATCCAGCGCGCGCCGAGCGCCGCCGCGAGCCAGCTGAAGCGGTTGTCGCCGGCGACGAACGCGAGATCCGGCGCCGGCCAGCGCGCGAGCTCGCGGACCGTCCGCGCGTCGCGCGGGTTGTACCCGCCCGCCTCCACGCCGTACGGCCGCCCGGAAAACAGCGAAACAGCCGCTGGCGCCATCGTCATCCGCACTGTCGCGGCCGGATGCCGCGAGCGGATCTTCGCGAGCAGGGGGGCAAGGAGCAGCGCGTCACCGATGAGCAGCGGCGCCACGACGAGAATGCTCTTTGGATGGAGCGGTCTCTCCTTCAAGGCGCGACGGGAGACGGCGCGGCGCAGTATTTCCAGCCGCGCGGGCCAGCGACTCTTAGTAGCGGCCACTCGCTTCCCGGTAGACCTGTTCCATGCGGTCGAGCATGCGCTCGTAGCCGTAGCCTTCCTCGCAATGCCGGCGCGCTGCGGCCCCCAGGCTTGCCCCCAACGCAGGATCCGAAAGAAGCCGCGCTATGGCGCCACCCAGGGCAGGAACATCCTGCGGCGGCACGACCAGCGCGGTCTTCTCATGCTGCGCGAGCTCGGCGATGCTGCCCACGTGCGTGGTCACGCACGGCAGGCCGACGAGCATCGCCTGGATGAGCGCCTGCGGGACCCCCTCGTTCGCGTAGGAGGGCAACGCGAACACGTCGAGGGCCTGCAGCCAGGGCACGACGTCGGATTGATTGCCGGCGAAGCGCACCCGGCTGCGCAGGCCGAGCTTGTCCACGAGCTTCTCCAGCGCCTCGCGCTGCGGGCCCTCGCCCACCATCACGAGCTGCACTTCCGGCGGCAGGCTTCGCAGCGCCTCGACGAGGAAGCGATGACCCTTCCAGCTGCGCAGGGTCGCGACGATGCCGACGAGCGGCGCGCCGGCGGGCAGGCCGAGCGCGGCGCGCGCGGCGAGCCGGTCGCCCGGGCGGAAACGCGTCGTATCGATGCCGGTGGGAATGGAGTCGACGCGGTCGGCGCGCAGGCCGTTCCTCTCGACCAGCTCCTTCTTCAGCGCCTCGCCGGTGGTGACGATGCGCCGGCTCGCGCTCGCGTAGAGCCAGCGCGTGAGGAAGCCTTTCGACACCGGCGCGGAAATGTGGCGCGTGCGCACCATCGGGCACGGCCGGCCGAGCGCGAGAAGGGCCACCGCGACCAGCCAGCTGTCGGTGGAGCTGTGCGTGCTCACGACGTGGCAGCGCTCGAGCTTCAGCCATTCGGACATGCACTTCAGGCCGACGAGCCGCTTCTTCGCGATCGGCAGCGCGTAGGCCGGGACGCCCCAGGCGGGCGCCTCGTCGAAGATGCGCGAGCCCACGGCGCAGACGAGGCGCACGGTGTGGCCGCGGGCGATCATGCCGCGCGCCTCGGACAGGATGCGGATCTCCTGGCCGCCCCAGCCGGTCGAGGACTCGGTATGGAGGATCGAGAGCGGCCGGCTCATCCCGCCGCTTCGGAGAACTGCAGGCTGTGCAGGCGCGCGTAGGTGCCGCCCTTCGCCAGCAGCTCCGCGTGCCGGCCGCTCTCGACGATGCGGCCGCGCTCGAGCACCACGATGCGGTCCGCGCCCTCGATGGTCGAGAGCCGGTGCGCGATGACGATGGTGGTGCGCCCGCGCATCAGCGTGTCGAGCGCCGCCTGCACCTGGCGCTCCGACTCGGTGTCGAGCGCCGAGGTCGCCTCGTCGAGGATGAGCACCGGCGCGTTCTTGAGCAGCGCGCGCGCGATGGCGAGGCGCTGGCGCTGGCCGCCGGAGAGCTTGACGCCGTTCTCCCCGACCAGCGTCTTCAGGCCTTCGGGCAGCTCGCGGATGAAGCCCATCGCGTGCGCCGCCTCGGCGGCGGCGACGACCTCGCTTTCGGGGGCGCGCGCCATGCCGCCGTAGGCGATGTTGGCGAAGATCGAGTCGTTGAAGAGCACGATCTCCTGGCTGACGAGGGCGATGTTCGCGCGCAGGCTCTCCAGCGTGAGCGACTGCAGGTCTTGGCCGTCGAGCAGGATGCGGCCTTCGGTCGGCGCGTGGAATCGCGGCAGCAGGTTGACGAGCGTCGTCTTGCCGCCGCCCGAGCCGCCGACCAGCGCGACCGTCTCGCCGGGCCGCACCTGGAGATCGATGGCGCGCAGCGCCGGGACCTCGCGGCCGGGATAGGTGAACGTCACCGCTTCGTAGCGCAGCTCGCCGCGCGCGCGGCCCATCTTCACCGTTCCCCGGTCCTCCTCCACGGGCATGTCGATCAGGCCGAAGACGCTCTCCGCCGCGGCGAGCCCGCGCTGCAGCGGCGCATTGATCTCGGTAAGGTGCTTGAGCGGCGCGAGCAGCATCAGCATGGCGAGCAGGAACGAGGCGAACTCGCCCACCGTGGCGCGCGTGCCGACGGTGTCCTGCAGCGCGATGTAGATGATGATCGCGAGCGCGATGGCGGCGAGGCCGTGGGTGACCGGCGTGGCGAGCGCCGCGGGGACGGTCTGGCGCATGTTGAAGCCGCGCAGCGCCTGGTTGACCTTCTCGAAGCGGCCGGTCTCGTAGTCCTGCCCGCCGAACACCTTCACCACGCGGTGCGCCTGGATGCTTTCCTCGAGCACGTGCACGAGGTCGCCCATCGAGCCCTGCGCGGCGCGCGCCATGCTGCGCAGGCGGCGCGAGAGCAGCCGCACCATTACCGCGAGCGGCGGCGCGATGAGGAGCGTGATCAGCGTGAGCTTCCAGTTGAGATAGAAGAGGTAGCCGAGGAGGCCCACCACCTTGATCGAGTCCTGCACCGCCACCGTGAGCACGGAAGTGGACGCCTGCGCGACGTTGGTGACGTCGTACGCCACCTTGGAAAGCAGCGCCCCGGAGCTCGCATCGTCGAGCGTGCGTGTGGGCAGGCGCACGAGGCGCGCGAACATCGCCGAGCGCAGGTCGAGGATCACGCGGTTCGCCACCCAGGCGAGGCAGTACGACGACGAGAACGACAGCACGCCGCGCAGGGCGAAGATGCCGACGATCGCGGCGGCATAGGCGATCGGCGGCCACGCCGGCCCGGTTGCCGCGAAGCCCCCGTCGAGGAGCGGCTTGATGAGCGCGGGAAAGAGCGGCTCGGTCGCCGCCGCCAGCATCATCCCGAGCACCGCCACCGCGAACACCCGGGCGTGCGGACGCACGTAGCCGAGGAGCCGCCGGTACAGGCCGCCGTCCCGCGTCATGCCCACTTTTCTTCGAGGAGCTCCCGCGCTGCCGAGTGCACCGCGTCCACCGGCAGGAGCGTCAGGCACTCGCTCACCTTGCCGCCGCCGCAGCCGTCCTGGCCGCAGGGCCGGCACGAATGCGTGGTGGAGACGACGCTCGAGCGCGTGCCCCAGGGTCCCCACACCACCTCGCCGCTCGGGCCGAACAGCGCCACCGTCGGCACGCCCATTGCCGCGGCAAGGTGCATCGGCATCGAGTCGACGCCGATGAACACGCTCGCGCGCGCCGCCACCGCGCCGAGCTCCTTGATGGAGAGCTTCCCCGCGAGATTGAGCACCGCGCTCTGGGTCTTTTCCAGAATTCTTTCCACCAGGGCGATCTCGTCGGGATCGGGCGCGGCCGTGACCACGGTGCGCAGGCCGTCCACGGCCAGGCGGTCGATCAGCTCGGCGCACTTCTCCACCGGCCAGCACTTGAAGCGCCAGCGCGAAGCGGGATGGAAATGCACGAACGGCTGGTCGCCGAGGAGCTCGGCGGCGCGCGCCTCGGCCGCGTCGCCCGGCACGAACACGACCTTGCGCTCCTGCGGGCCGGGCTGCACGCCGATGCGGCGCAGCGCGTCGAGGTTGACCTCCACCTGGTGGCGCTTCGGCACGAGCGGGTAGAGGTGCGTGAAGCTCTTTTCCCAGAAGCTTCCACGCTCCGGCAGCTTCGGCGCCACGCTGTAGCGCGGCCGCAGCCCGCGCGCCAGCCACGCGCCGCGCGGCTGCTCCGACAGATGGACGATCAGGTCGTAGCTGCCCTGCTTGAGTTTTCCGAAAAGGCTCTTCTCGGAAGAAAACCTCTTGGAAGGTCCATCGCCACGCCACTTCCTTCCCACGGTATGGAGCTCGAACAGCGCCGGATGGCCTTCGAGCATCGGCGCGGTATCGTCATAGACCAGCGCATCGACCTCCAGGCCCTTCGACTTGAGCAGGGAAAGCACCGGCGACGCCAGCAGCACGTCGCCGTGGTGACGAAGCTTGATGACCAGCGCGCGCCGGCACTCCCCTAGCGGTACTGCGTCCCTCACCATCCACCGAGTTTACTAGGGCAGGCGGACCTCCGCGGTCACGTAGAAGGCCCGGCCCGGCTGGGGATAGACGTTGGCCAGGTCCGTGGCGTTGCTGTTGACCGCATAGGCGAAGTAGTCGCGGTCGAGCAGGTTGTTGACGGAGAACGCGAGCCGGCCCCAGGAGAAGCGTTGCGCGAGCTTCGCGTCCACCACCGCGTACGAAGGAATGCGGCGCGGGAACGTGTTGGTCTGGTCGTTCTCCATCCGCTGCTCGCCGACGGCGGTGAGCATCGCCGAGAGCTGCGTGCCGGCCGCCGGCTCCCAGAACGCGCCCAGGTTCAGCTTGTCGCGCGGCACGAGCGGCACGGTCTTGCCGGCGATGCTGGCCCCCGTCCCGGGCAACGTGCCCTCGACGAACCGGGCCTGCGTATGCGCGTAGCCCGCCGTCAGGCGGACCGAGCGCAGCGCCTGCCAGCGGCCCTCGAGCTCGAGGCCCCGGCGGCGCGACGGCGGCAGGTTCACGTTGTCGAATGTGAGCGGATTCAGGTGGATCTCGTTCGCGACCTCGGTCTCGAAGAGGGCCGCCCGCAGCGCGTGGCCGCCGCGGCGCCATTCCGTCCCGATCTCGTGCGTACGGGCGCTCTGCGGCTGGAGGAGGTCGAAGGTGTTGCTGAAGGTCGCGAGCGAGAACTCGTAGATCTCGTCGACGGTGACGAAGCGGAAGCTGCGGTTCGCACGCGCGAATACGGCGATCGCTGGGACCACCTGGCGACGCAGGCCGAGCTCCCACGCGCGCTGCTTCTGCGACTCGCGCACCGTCGGCGCGCCCGTGCAGAAGAAGCACGCCGGCGACGCCGGATCGACCTCGTCCAGGGCCGCATACTTGCCGCGCTCGCGCCGGTAGCCGACCGTGCCGGACGTAGCCGCGTCGAGCTCGATGGCATCGTGGAAGTAGATCCCGGTCGTCTTCTGCGTCACGTCGAGCCGGTTCGCCGGCCGGTCGCCGTTCTCCGGGCGATCGGCGCGCCGGGACTTGTAGCGCCATTCGCGCCAGTCGACGCCCAGCGTCAGCTGGTGGCGCAGCGCGCCGGTGGCGAACGGCACCCGTGCGCGCGGCGAGAGGGAGCGCAGCGAAAGATCGTCCGCCTGGTAGCGGAAGAACGGCTCGTTGAAGATCCGCGCATCCTTGTCGCGATAGTCCAGGCCGAGCGAAAGCTCCGCCTCGCCGACGCGCTGCGCCAGCTCGGCGCTGGCGCGGATGCCGTCGCGGCTCGAGAAGTCGTTCGGCGTCTGCGTGCCGCGCGGGTCGCTGGCGAACTCGTCGAGCCCGATCGAAGGCCGGATGCGCCGGAAGCCCGGCAGCCGCAGGTCCTGGCGGTCGGTCGCGAACCGCAGGTCGAGCGCCCCGTCGCCGAGCGCCCAGCGCAGGTTGAGGGCGGCGTTCCGCTGCTCGTTGCGGTTGTTCGCGCGGTAGCCGTCGGACGCGTAGCCGTAGATGGATCCGTTCACGCCGAGGACCTCGCCCACCGTCGAGCCGTAGACCTGCGCCTCGCCGGTGTTGAACGTCCCCGCCCGCAGGAGCGCCTCGCCGGCGGGGCCGTGCTTCAGCGGCGAGCGCGTGACGATGTTGATGACGCCCGTCGTCGCGGCGTCGCCGTAGAGGACGGCACCCGTGCCGCGGAGGATCTCGATGCGCTCGACGGACGAGAGCGGCACCGCCGACCATTGCACGCTCGAGAGGTCCAGGTCGCTGAGGCGCCGCCCGTCCAGCAGGACGAGCGCGTTCTGCGACCCGGTGGCGCCGAACCCGCGCAGGTCGACGCTCGTGGCCGCCGCGTTGTTGCCGAACAGGTCGCGCATCGTCACGCCGACTTCGCTCGAGAGAAGCTCGGGCAGCGTGCGCGCCGGGCTCCGGGCGATGTCCTCGGCATCGATGACGGTGGTGCTCGCCGGCAGGCGCGCGACGTTCTGCGGAAAGCGCGTGGCGGTGACGACGACTTCCTGCGCGTGGGCGAGCGAAATGGCTGCGAGCAGCAGCAAGGCGAAACGCAAAAGCATGGAAAACCTCCCTGACGTCATCCCCGACGTCTCGTTGGTTGAGAAGGCTTCCAGGCCGGTCTCCGGGCTCGCGAGCAGGACGGGCGTTCACCCGTCCATCCCTCCCCGCCTTCCCGCCGTCGCCGGCAGTGGCACTGCATGGGGAGATCTCTCGCTTACCGTTGCGGGGGCAGCAGAGGACTCTCACCTCTTTCCCGTACACCTGGCAGCGCGCCGATATCATAAGCCGGGTGCGCGCCGCCTTGCTCCTGCTTTCGCTCGCCTGCAGCGCCGCCTTCGGCCAGATCCGGGTGCAGGACGACTATGGCGGGACCGTCGAGCTCGCGGCGCCGGCGCGGCGCATCGTCAGCCTGTCGCCGCACCTGACGGAGCTGCTGTACGCGGCCGGCGCGGGCGAGCGCCTGGTCGGCGCGGTGGAGTTCAGCGACTATCCGCCCGCGGCGAAAGCGCTGCCGCGCGTCGGAAGCGACGCCGGGATCGACGTCGAGCGCGTGCTCGCGCTGCAGCCGGATCTCGTCGTCGCGTGGCCGAACGTCGGCTCGGTGCGCACCGTGAACCAGCTCCAGCAGCTCGGGCTGCGCGTGTTCCGTTCCGAGCCGCGCGCGCTCGAGGACATCGCGACCACGCTGGAGCGTCTCGCAGTGCTGGGCGGGACGGCGACCGAAGGCAAGCGCGCCGCCGAAGCGTTTCGCGCACGCGTCGGCGCCCTGGGAAAGCGCTACGCGGGGGCGAGCCGGGTGCGCGTCTTCTACCAGATCTGGGATCGCCCGCTGCTGACCGTCAACGGCCAGCACGTCATCACGCGCGTGGTGGAGCTCTGCGGCGGCGAGAACGTCTTCGCCGCGCTGCCGCTGCTCGCGCCCGAGGTCGACCGCGAGGCGGTGCTGCGCGCCGATCCCGACGTCATCGTCGCCAGCGGCTCGGGCGGCGACCCGCCCGGCTGGCTGGCCGGCTGGCGGCAGTTCGGGGGGCTGCGCGCCGCCGCGCGCGGGCAGCTCTACAGCATCCCGCCCGACGTGATCCAGCGCCATACGCCCCGCATCCTCGAGGGCGCGGAGCAGCTTTGCGCGATCCTCGAGCGGGTCCGGGCGGGGGTCAGTGCAAGATAAGGCAAAACATGCAGAACGGCGGCTACCTGCTTGACCCCGCTTGAATTTTGAAACATAGTGCGCGCGTGAAAGGGGAGCACGATCCGCGTGGAAGCTGAGTTCCGTTCGCTCGAAGCCAAGGTGGCGCAGTTCCTCACGCTTTGCGAGCGACTGCGCGCGGAGAACAGCGACCTGCGCCGCGAGCTCGCCGCGGCGCGCAGCGACAGCAAGCGCCTGCACGACAAGATCGACGGCGCGAAAGCGCGCCTCGAGGGCCTGCTCGCCAAGCTTCCCGGCTGACGCCGCATGGCCGAAGCGCAGAAGACCGTCGAAGTCAGCCTGCTCGGAAGAACCTATCGCGTCGCGTGCGCCGACGGCGAGCGCGAAGCGCTCATGCAGGCCGTCGCCTATCTCGACGGCAAGATGAACGAGATCCGCAAGGCCGGCAAGGTGATGGGCGCCGAGCGCATCGCCGTGATGGCGGCGCTCAACGTGGCGCACGAATTGCTCAGCGTGAAGCTCGGCGGCGGATTCGATCTCGGCGTCGCCAAGCGGCGCATTCTGGAGATCGAGTCGCAGCTCGACGAGGCGATTGCCAAGCAGGAGAAATTGTTCTAAAACGGAATCGTCCCCTGCGGTGTGCGATAGGGTTCATTTTTCCGGACCGATAGCTTCCTCAGGTTGCTGAACCCGTAGTGTCACTGTTGTGATCGTCCCCGCCCTCGCGGCGCGCCGGACGAACCTGATGTGACCGGTAAGCGACCACCCTGTTTAGCCAGGGTTCGGGAGCCGAACCTGCCGGCATCGGCGGGGGACACTCTCCTGAACAACTAGAATCGCTTTTCATGAAGTACTGGCTGATGAAGAGCGAGCCCGACGAGTGCTCCATCGACGACGTGTTGAAGGCCCCCGGCCGCAAGACGCCGTGGAGCGGCGTGCGTAACTACCAGGCACGCAACTTCATGCGCGACGAGATGCGCGTCGGCGACGGCGTGCTCTTCTACCACTCGAGCTGTCCCGAGCCCGGCATCGCCGGCCTCGCCGAGGTCGCCTCGGCGGCCTATCCGGACAAGACGCAGTTCGACCCCAAGAGCGACTACTACGACCCGGCGTCGAAGAAGGACGCGCCGCGCTGGTACAACGTCGACGTGCGCGCCACGAAGAAGATCGCCCTCATTGCGCTCGATGAGCTGCGCCGGCACAAGGCGCTCGCCGGCATGGTCACGCTGCGGCCGGGCAACCGGCTGTCCATCACGCCGGTGACCGAGGCGGAGTGGAAGTTCATCCACGCGAAGCTGATTTGAAGAACGACACGTTCCTGCGCGCGCTGCGCCGCGAGCCCACCGAGTACACGCCCATCTGGCTCATGCGCCAGGCGGGCCGCTACCTGCCCGAGTACCAGGCCACCCGCGCGAAGGCCGGAAGCTTCCTCGCGCTCGCGAAGAACCCCGATCTCGCGGCAGAGGTCACGCTCCAGCCGCTCGAGCGCTTCCCGCTCGACGCGGCGATCGTCTTCTCCGACATCCTCACCATCCCCGACGCGATGGGCCTTGGATTGACGTTTGGCGAAGGCGAAGGGCCGCGCTTTTCCTCGCCCCTCCGGGACGAGACCGCGATCGGCAAGCTCGAATCGCCCGATCTTTCGAAGCTGCAGTACGTCTTCGACGCGGTGCGGGCCTCGAAGAAGGCGCTGGCGGGGCGCGTGCCGCTCATCGGCTTCTCCGGCAGCCCGTTCACGCTCGCCTGCTACATGGTCGAAGGCTCGGGCAGCGACGACTGGCGCACGCTCAAGGCGATGCTGCACGCGCGCCCCGAGCTCCTGCACCGGATCCTGGAGGTGAATGCGCGGTCGGTGTCGGCGTACCTCAAGGCGCAGATCGAAGCAGGCGCGGACGTGGTGATGATCTTCGACACCTGGGGCGGCTCGCTCGCGCACGCGCAGTACGAGCCGTTCTCGCTCGCGTACAGCCGGCAGGTGATCGCTTCGCTGCAGGGCGCGGGGGTGCCGGTGATCCTCTTCACGAAGGGCGGCGGGCCGTGGCTCTCCGCCATCGTCGCGAGCGGCGCGCACGCGGTCGGCCTCGACTGGACCGTCGATGCGCGAGCAGCGCGCGCGCTCGCGCAAGGCAAGGTCGCGCTGCAAGGCAACCTGGATCCGGCAACGCTTTTTGCGCCGCCGGCGCGTGTTCGCGCTGCAGCACGCGAGGTCCTGGACGCCTTCGGTCCCGCGCCCGGCCACATCTTCAACCTCGGCCACGGAATCCTGACCAAGACCCCGATCGATTCCGTGACTGCGCTGGTAGACGAAGTGCGCACTTACAGTGCCCGGATCCGCGCCGGAAAGCTTGCGCCCCCTTGACTTATGCACACTTCTTGGAGGCGGCATCGTTCGCGCCGGGCTCCGAAAAGCGCTCTGGGAAGATGCACCTAAGCTACTGATTCAAAGAAGTAAATTTCGCCTAAAAAAGAGGCGCGGCAACGGGGCGAGGTCCGGGACGGGCGGTGTTACGCAGGGATGACGGCATTACCCACAGGTTTGTCCACAGCCTCTAAGTCCTTGCAGACGCGAGGAATTTCCGTCGCTCGCCTGGCGCTCGACGTGCCGCTGGGAAAGCTGTTCGATTACGCCGCACCCGAGGGCATGGGCGTGCAAGTGGGCGACCGCGTCGTCGTGCCTTTCGGCGCGCGTCAGCGGATCGGCATCGTCGTCGAGCTCGCGAGCGAGAGCGAAGTGCCGGCCGGCCGCATCAAGCCGATCGCCGCCGTGCGCGACGACGCGCCACGTCTTTCGCCCGCGTGGCTGGAGCTGATGCGCTTCCTTTCGGCGTATTACCAGCGTCCGCTCGGCGAAACCGTGCTCGGCGCGTTGCCGCCGCGTCTTCGCTCCGTGAAGCCGTTGCCGCGCAAGGCGCAGGAGACGCGCGGCGACGCGCCGGGCGCCCCGGTGTTCGTGCCCAATCACGAGCCCTCGCCCGCGCAACGCGCCGCGATCGAGCGCATCGCGCAATCGGCAGACCGGTTCAGCGCGTTTCTCCTGCACGGCGTGACCGGCTCGGGAAAGACCGAGGTCTACCTGCACGCCATCGACGCCGTGCTGCGCCGCGGCGCCCAGGCGCTGGTGCTCGTGCCCGAGATCAGCCTCACGCCGCAGCTGGAGGCGCGGTTCAAGGCGGCCTTCCCGCAGACGCGCATCGCGCTCATGCACAGCGCCCTGGAGGACGTGCCGCGCACCGCGGCGTGGCTCGATGCCGCCCGCGGCGACGCCGGCATCGTGCTCGGCACGCGGCTCGCGGTGCTCGCGCCGATGCCCCGGCTCGGGCTCATCGTGGTGGACGAGGAGCACGACACGTCGTTCAAGCAGCAGGAAACGCTGCGGTACTCGGCGCGCGACGCCTCGGTCTACCGCGCGAAGCGCACCGGCTGTCCGGTGGTGCTCGGCACCGCCACGCCGGCGCTCGAGACCTGGCACAACTGGCATGCCGGCCGCTATGAACGGCTGGCGCTTCCCGACCGTGCCTCGGCGGGGGCGGCGTTGCCTCGCGTGCGCACCATCGACCTGCGGGCCGCCACGGCGGAGAACGGCTTCTCGGCCGCGCTGCTGAAGGCGATCGACGAGCGCCTGCAGCGCAAGGAGCAGAGCCTGGTGTTCCTCAATCGCCGCGGCTACGCCCCGGTGCTCGCCTGCGAAGCCTGCGGCTGGTGCGCCGGCTGCGCGCGCTGCACCGCCCGGCTCGTGCTGCACCAGGCGGATCGCCGCCTGCGCTGCCATCACTGCGGCGCCGAGCAGCCGATCCCGCGCGCCTGCCCGACCTGCGGCAACGTCGACCTGCGGCCGATGGGACGCGGCACGCAGCGCGTGGAGGAGACGCTCGCCGCGCACTTCCCCGGGGCGCGCGTGGTGCGCGTCGATCGCGACAGCGCACGGCGCCGCGACGAGCTCGCCCGCACGCTCGAGTCGGTCCATCGCGGCGAGGCGGACATCCTGGTCGGCACGCAGCTCCTCGCCAAGGGGCACGACTTTCCCGCCCTCACGCTGGTCGGCGTGCTGAACTCGGACACCGCGCTCCTTTCCACCGACTACCGGGCGCCCGAGCGGCTCTTCGCCGTGCTCTCCCAGGTCGCCGGGCGCGCCGGCCGGCGCGACAAGGCCGGCGAAGTGCTGGTGCAGACGCGCTACCCGGATCACCCGCTGTTCGCCGCGCTCGCGCAGCACGATTTCAGCGGCTTCGCCGACGCGCAGCTCGCGGAACGGCGCGCCGCGGGCTTCCCGCCGTTCGTGTTCGAGGCCGCGCTGCGCGCCGAGGCGAAGAAGCTGCCCGACGCGCTCGCTTTCCTGCGCGGGGCGACCGAAGCGGTGCAGGCGCCCGAGGGCGTGCGCGTCTTCGATCCGGTCGCGCACATCATCACCCGCCGCGCCGGCTACGAGCGCGCGCAGGTCCTCATGCAGTCTGCTTCGCGCCCGGCTTTGCAGGAGTACCTCGGCGCGCTTTCCGAAGCGCTCTTCGAGAACGCGCCGCGCAACGTGCGCTGGCACCTCGACGTCGACCCGATCGAGTTCGACTAGCGGGGTACAATGCGCGCCCTTCATGGCTGATCCGAAAGACATTTTCCGCCGCGTTCTCGAGGAAGGGGCGAGCGCCGTCGCGCCGGGGACGGCGGTCCAGGTGCAGATCGAGCGACCCAAGAACGCGGACCACGGGGACCTGTCGAGCAACGTCGCGATGCAGCTCGCCAAGGCGCTGCGCCGCAACCCGCGCGAAGTCGCGGCCGCGATCGTCGAGGCGACGCGCGGGCCGCTCGCGTCGAGCGGCATCGCGGAGAGGATCGAGATCGCCGGCGCGGGCTTCCTCAACATCCGCCTGAAGGCGGCGTCGAAGGTGCGGGTCGTGCGCGAGGTGCTCGAGCAGGGCGCGCGCTTCGGCGCCGGCGAGCGCGAAGCGGGCAAGTCGGTCCAGGTGGAGTTCGTCTCGGCGAACCCGACCGGCCCGCTGCACGTCGGCCACGGCCGGCAGGGCGCGCTCGGCGACGCGATCGCGGCGCTGCTCGAGTTCCAGGGCGCGAAGGTGACGCGCGAGTTCTACTACAACGATGCCGGCGCGCAGATCGACAAGCTCGCCTGGTCCGTCCAGGCGCGCAAGCGCGGCCTCAAGCCGGGCGACGCCGGGTGGCCGGAGGAAGGCTACGCCGGCGAGTACATCGAGGACATCGCCAGGGAGTTTCCGGGAAAGGCGGAGGACCTGGACGGCATTCGCCGCTTCGCGGTCGACTACCTGCGCAAGGAGCAGGACGCCGACCTCAAGGCGTTCGGCGTCAAGTTCGACGTCTACTACCTCGAGTCCAGCCTTTACACCGAAGGCAAGGTCGAGGCCGTCATCGAGACGTGGACGAAGAACGGCAAGTGCTACGAGAAGGACGGCGCGCTGTGGCTGCGCACCACGGACTACGGCGACGACAAGGATCGCGTCGCGCGCAAGTCCGACGGTTCCTATACGTACTTCGTCCCCGACGTCGCGTATCACCGCACGAAGTGGGAGCGCGGCTTCCGCAAGGTGATCGACGTGCAGGGCACCGACCACCACAGCACCGTGGTGCGGGTGCGCGCGGGGCTGCAGGCGCTCGGCGCGGGAATCCCCCAGGGCTATCCCGATTACGTGCTGCACAGCCTCGTCAAGGTGATGCGCGGCGGCGAGGAAGTGAAGATCTCCAAGCGGGCCGGCTCGTACGTGACCGTGCGGGACCTGATCGACTGGGTCGGCCGCGACGCGGTGCGCTTCTTCCTCGTCTCGCGCAAGGCGGATTCCGACTTCGTGTTCGACGTCGACCTCGCGCTGCAGAAGACCGACGAGAACCCCGTGTACTACGTGCAGTACGCGCACGCGCGCATCTGCAGCATGTTCGCCAGCGCGGGCCAGGACGGCGAGCGGCTCGCGCGCGCGAACCTCGATCTTCTCGCGCATCCGAAGGAACTCGCGCTCGCGCAGCGTGTCTCGGAGTTCCGGGAGGTCGCCGCGGCCGCCGCCCAGGAGTTCGCGCCGCACGCGGTAGCGTTCTACCTGCGCGAGGTCGCGGCGGATTTCCACAGCTACTATAATGCGGAGCGCATTCTCGTCGAGGACGAGGCGCTGCGCGCGGCCCGCCTCGCATTGTGCGCGGCGGCGCGCCAGACAATCGCGAACGGCCTGTCGCTGCTAGGCGTCAGCGCCCCGGAGAAGATGTGATGGCCCGAACCCGGACTCCCCCCGCCACGCGCGGCCGCTCAGGCGGCGGGTTCCTGCTCGGCATCTTCGTCGGGCTCGTGGTCGGCCTCGCCATCGCCCTCGGCGTGGCGTTCTACCTCAACCGCACGCAGATCCCGTTCGTCTCGGCGAAGCCCAAGCCGGTCGCGGAGAAGGATGCGAAGCCGCCGGTCATCGCCGGCATGCCCTCCGGCAGCGCCCCCGCGGGGACCCCGGAGAAGCCGAAGTTCGACTTCTACAAGATCCTGCCGGGCAACGAGGAGCCGGTCACCGAGAAGGACCTGCGCGCCGCGCGCGCCGCGCAGAAAAGCGGTCAACAGAACGTCGCCAAGGACGTTTATTTCATTCAGGCAGGCTCGTTCCAGAACCCCGCCGACGCCGACAACCAGAAGGCGCGGCTCGCCATCCTGGGGTTCGAGTCCGCGGTCGAGCCCGCGAACCTGCCCGACAAGGGCACGTGGTACCGGGTACGGCTCGGGCCGTACACCAAGGTCGAGGACATCAATCGCGTGCGCGCCTCGCTGGCGCAGAGCGGGATCGATGCGAGCCTCGTGAAGATCAAGGAGCCGACGACGCAATGAACCCGCACCGCCGCCTCACCCTCGCCGCCGCGCTCGGCGCCCTCGGCGCCGGCGCGCTCGCGCCGCTTTCCGGCGCGCTCGCGCAGCAGGGCCGCCCGTTCACCGAGATCTCCCCGCCCCTGCCGGTCGAGAGCGGCGGCAAGATCGAGGTCGCGGAGTTCTTCTGGTACGGCTGCATCCACTGCTTCAACCTCGAGCCGAGCATCGAGGCCTACCAGAAGCGCATCCCGTCCGACGTGTCCTTCCGCCGCATCCCGGCGATCTTCAACCAGCGCATGGCGGACGACGCGGCGATCTACTACGCGTTCGAGTCCCTCGGCCTGCTGGAGAAGCTGCACAAGCCGTTCTTCGAGGCCATCCACAAGGGCGGCCTGAAGACCGGCGACCGCAGCGCGCTCGCCGACTGGCTCGGCAAGAACGGCGCCGACGCGACGAAGTTCTTCGACGTGATGAAGTCCTTCGGCGTGCAGAGCAAGGTGCGCCGCGCCGCGCAGCAGACCGTCGCCGCCAAGATCGACGGCACGCCCGCGATGCTGGTGAACGGCCGCTACGCTATCAGCGCGGAGCAGGCCGGCCGCGACGGCCTGGTGAAGACCGCCGAGATCGTCGTCGACCTCGCCCGCAAGCAGAAGTAGCCGGTAGACTCCCGGGCATGAGAGCCTGGGTGCTGGCGGTCATGCTGGCGACGGCGTGCGCCGCGACGCAGGCCCAGCCCGTCGCGGGACGCGACTACCAGGAGCTCAGCCCGCCGCGCCCGGTCTCCACGGGCGAGCGCATCGAGGTCATCGAGTTCTTCTACTACGGCTGCCCGGTCTGCTACGAGGCGCAGCCCCACATCGCGCGCTGGCTGATGCGCGCCGGCCCGGGCCTCGCCCTGGTCCGCGTGCCGGCGGCCTTCACCGAGAGCTCCGAATCCTTCGCGCGCACCTTCTACGCGCTCGGCGCGATGAACCACATCGCGCGCCTGCACTGGCCGGTGTACGACAACCACCACTTCGACGGCCGGCAGCTGAACGAGGAGAAGAACATCGTCGCGTGGGTCGGCGCGAACGGCGTCGATGCCGCTCGCTTCACCGAGCTCTGGAAGTCCGACGCGGTCAAGGCGCAGGTCGAGGCGGCGAAGAAGGCGCTCGCGACCTACGACATCAAGGGCGTGCCGAGCTTCGTCGTCGACGGCAAGTACGTCACCTCGGCGCGCATGGCGGGCGGCGTGAAGGAAGCGATGGCCGTCGTCGACCACCTGGTGGCGCGCGCCGCGTCCGAGCGCAAGAAGTAGGTTCGTGCGCGTTGTCATCAGCGGCGCTTCTTCCGGCATCGGCGAGGCCCTCGCCCGCCAGTATGCTTCTCCGACCTCCGTCCTCGGGTTGCTCTCCCGCCGACCTTACGAGGGGGACCTGCCGGGCAAGATCGAGCATCACAGTCTCGACGTCACCGACGTTCGCGGTCTGGAAAGGTTCGCAGAAGCGTTCGTCGACAGGCACGGCCCGCCGGACCTGGTGATCGCCAACGCGGGCGTGTCGAGCGGCACGCACGGCGACGACATCGCGGACGTCGAGAAGCTGCGGCGCGTGCTGGATGTGAACGTCTCCGGGATGGCGGCCACCCTCGCCGCGTTCGCCCCGGCAATGCGCAAGGCGGGGCGCGGCACGCTGGTCTGCGTCGCGAGCGTCGCCGGTTTCCGCGGCATCCCGGGCTCGGGCGCCTACAGCGCCTCGAAAGCCGCGGCGATCAAATGGACCGAGAGCCTGCGCACGGAGCTGTACGGCACGGGCGTCGCCGTGGTGTGCATCTGCCCCGGCTACATCGATACGCCGATGACGCGGGTGAACCGCTTCCGCATGCCGTTCCTGCTTTCCGCCGACGAGTTCGCCGTGCGCATGGCCAGGGCGATCGCGGCCAAGCGGCGCCTCGCGGTCATTCCGTGGCAGATGGCGGCCGTATCGCTGCTGATGCGTGCGCTGCCCGGATGGCTCTACGACCGCATCGCCGCCCGCGCCCCGCGCAAGCCGCGCAGCGCGCCCCTCTAGGGCTTGCTTCTGGACGAAGAAATCCTGAGCGTCGCGTAGCTTCCCGGCGCGTCTTCCAGCGCATCGACCGGCGAGCGCGCCTGGACTTTCGGTGCGCTGCCATTGCGTGCCTCGATCCACGCCTGCCAGTCGTTCCACCACGAGCCGGGGTGCTGGGTCGCGCCCTCGAACCACTGGTCGGCGGTATCGGCGCCCGACTCGTTGGTCCAGTAGTGGTACTTCTTCGCCGCGGGGGGATTGACGATGCCGGCGATATGCCCGGAGCCGCCCAGGACGAAGCGCACCGGGCCGCCGAGGTAGCGCGAGCCCACGAACGTCGTCTTCCATGGCGCGATGTGGTCTTCTACCGTGGAGATGAAGTAGGCCGGGGTCTTCACTTTCGACAGATCGATCGGCACGTCGCGCAGCGTGATCCCGCCCGGCACGCCGAGCAGGTTCTTGATGTACATGTTGCGCAGGTAGAAGCTGTGCATGCGCGCCGGCATGCGCGTCGAGTCGGAGTTCCAGTACAGCAGGTCGAAAGGGAACGGGTCCTTGCCGAGGAGGTAGTTGTTGACCACGAACGACCAGACGAGGTCGTTCGCCCGGAGGAGGTTGAACGTGCCGGCCATCTCCGAGCCCTCGAGGTAGCCGCGCTCGTTCATCCTCTTCTCGAGGTTCTCGACCTGCGCCTCGTCGATGAACACCCCGAGCTCTCCGGGCTTGGCGAAGTCGAGCAGGCTGACGAAGAATGTGGCGCTCGCGACACGATCGATCTGCTTCTTCTCGTTCAGGTACCCCAGGGTGGCGCCGAGCAGCGTGCCGCCCAGGCAGTAGCCGATGAAGTTCACCTCGCGCTCGCCGGTGATCTTCTCGACCGCATCCAGCGCCGCGAGCGGGCCCTCGACCATGTAGTCGTCGAAGCCTTTCTGCGCGAGGCGCGCGTCCGGGTTGACCCAGGAGAGCACGAACACGGTATGGCCCTGCTCGAGCGCCCACTTGATGAAGGAATTCGACTCGCGCAGGTCGAGGATGTAGTACTTGTTGATCCAGGGCGGGATGATGACGAGCGGACGGCGGAAGACTTCCTTCGTGCGCGGCTCGTACTGGATGAGCTGCATCAGCTCGTTCTGGAACACCACCTTGCCCGGCGTGGTGGCGACGTTCTTGCCGAGCTGGAACGCCTTCTCGTCGGTCATCGAGATGCGCAGGTCGCCGCCGCCCTTCTCGAGGTCGGAGAGCAGGTTGTTCAGCCCGCGCACCAGGTTCTCGCCGCCGCTCGCGAGCGTCTCGCGCAGCACCTGCGGGTTGGTGAGCACGAAATTGGACGGCGACAGCGCGTCGACGTACTGGCGCGTGAAGAAGGCCACCTTTTTCTCCGACTCCTCCGGCAGGCCCTGCACCTGCGCCACCGCGCCCTGGATGTGGCGCGCGGTGATGAGGTAGGACTGCTTCAGGTAATCGAACAGGAAGTTGCTCGACCACTCCGAGTCCTTGAAGCGCCCGTCCCCCTTCAACGGGGCCGCGACCGCCGGCGCCTCGATGCCCATCATCTTCAGCCAGCCCGCGTGCCAGAGGCGGGCGTAGTCGACCCAGAGGTTCACCGCGACGCTCGCCATGAGGTGCGGATCCGCCGCCATGCGCGCGTAGAGGTCCATGAACGCCTTGGCGATGCCCATCTCGTCCTTCACCGCGGACGAGAGGCCCTGCGTCTGCTTCTGCGCGAACTCGTTGAGGATCTTCGAGGAGCGCTCGGCGACGGACTGGAGGACCTGGTTGATCTCCTGGGTCATAAGATGAGCGTCAGGCCCTAGCGTACCGCATCACGCCGTCGGCGCCGACGCTCCGGCTGGCGCGGCCTGCGTAGTACAGGTAGTGCAGGTGCGCGATGGCCTCGCCCATGGCGAAGAAGGTCTGGTGCGCGTCCAGGGGCCGCCGGAAGAGCACCCCCAGCAGCTCGGCCGCGCTGAGCGTTTTTCCCTTGAGCGACGCTTCCAGCTCCTGGAAGCGCTCCGCGTGGTGCGCCTCGAGCTCGGCGACGCGGGCGTGCGCGCCGCGGAACGGCTTGCCGTGCGACGGCAGGACCAGGACATCGGCCGGAAGCTCGAGGTAGCGGCGGATCGATTGCAGGAAGAGGCGCAGCGGATCGCCCTCGGGATCCACTGACCACACGCTCACGTTGGTCGAGATCGTCGAGAGCAGCATGTCGCCCGCGATCACCACGTTCAGCGCCTTGCAGTAGAGCGAGAGGTGCTCGGGGGCATGGCCGTAGCCGACGATCGCGTGCCAGTCGCGCCCGCCGATGCGCACCGCGTCGCCTTCGTAGATGCGCCGGTAGGAGGCCGGGAAACCGGGCACCAGCGCCGCATAGCGGTTGTTGCGCGGCGCCATCGCGGCGCGCTTCTCCGCCTCGAGGCCGTTCTTCTCGAACACCCCGAGCACGGCGTCGCTGGTGTAGCCCGCCGCGGCCGCCCGCACCGCGTGCGCGGTCAGGTACTCGCCCTGCGTGGTCCACAGCTCCACGCCGAACTTCTCGCACAGCCACGCCGCGTTGCCCGCGTGGTCCGGGTGGTAGTGAGTGAGGATCACCCGCTTTACTTTCAGATCCGTCATCTCCGAGAAGATCTTTTCCCAGCATTGCTTCGTCTCATCGTTCCCTATCCCCGTATCCACGATCGTCCAGCCGCCGTCGTCCTCGATCATCCAGAGGTTGATGTGGTTGAGCTGGAACGGCAGCGGCATGCGCAGCCAGCGCACGCCGGGCGCGACCTCGTGCGTCGTGCCCGGGGCGGGAAGGTCGGGGAAGGGATAGTTCAAGGAAGACATGGGTTGGACTGAGCGGCTACACTTGACGCGAACGTAAAGTAAGACGAACCCTATCACGATGGCGGAGCGCACCGAGTACTCGATCAGCGAGCTGGCGCAGGAGTTCGACGTCACGCCGCGCGCGATCCGCTTCTACGAGGACCAGGGGCTCCTGTCGCCGCGCCGGGACGGCCAGCGGCGCATCTACACGCCGCGCGACCGCACGCGCCTCAAGCTCACGCTGCGCGGCAAGCGCCTCGGCCTCACGCTGTCGGAGATCCGCGAGCTGATCGACATGTACGAGCCCGGGCGCGACCAGCGCCCGCAGCTCGAGCGCTTCCTCGACGTCCTCGCCTCGCATAAGGCGACGCTGCTGCAGCAGCGCACCGACCTCGAGGCCCAGCTCGCCGAGCTGACGGCATTCGAGAAGAAGGTGCGCAAGCGCCTGCAGAGTTGACGTTAACGTAAACGTCAAGTAGGCTGGCCCGGTGACCCCCGTCGATCCCTCCTACGAGTCCCGCGTGCGGGCGAGCTTCGGCCGGCAGCAGGCGATGGCCTTCATCGGCGCCTCCCTCGCCCGCGTCGCGCCCGGCCGCGTCGAGGTCGACCTGCCGTACCGCGAGGAGCTCACGCAGCAGAAGGGCTACGTGCACGGCGGCATCATCGGCATGATCGCCGACAGCGCCTGCGGCTATGCCGCCTACTCCCTGATGCCGGCGAGCGCGTCGCTGGTCACCGTCGAGTACAAGATCAACATCCTCGCTCCCGGCCGCGGCGCGCTGGTCGCGCGCGGCGAGGTGGTGAAGCCCGGGCGCACGCTTACCGTCGCCCGCGCGGAGGTGTACTCTGCGGACGGGCGGCACGTCGCCTCGATGCAGCAGACCTTGATGATGCTCGCCGACACCTCCGACGACCGCGAATGAACTTCCTGCGATTCGACCACGGCGAAGGGCTGGCGATGCTGCGCGAGTCCGTCCATGCCTTCGCGCGGAAGGAAATCGCGCCGCGCGCCGCGGAGATCGACCGGACCAACCAGTTCCCGCCCGACCTGTGGCGCAAGCTCGGCGGCCTCGGCCTGCTCGGCATCACGGTCGAGGAAGAGTACGGCGGGACGATGATGGGCTACCTCGCGCACATCATCGCGATGGAGGAGATCTCGCGCGCCTCCGCGTCCGTCGGGCTTTCCTACGGCGCGCACTCCAACCTGTGCGTCAACCAGATCCGCCGCAACGGCAGCGCGGCGCAGAAGAGGAAGTACCTGCCGAAGCTGGTCTCGGGCGAGCACGTCGGCGCGCTCGCCATGTCCGAGCCGGGCGCGGGCTCGGATGTGGTGGGAATGAGATTGAAGGCGGAGAAAAGGAAAGATCATTACGTCCTGAACGGCAACAAGATGTGGATCACCAACGGGCCGGACGCCGACGTCCTGGTGGTCTACGGCAAGGGCGAGGGCATCACCGCCTTCCTCATCGAGAAGGGGATGAAGGGCTTCTCGACAGCGCAGAAGCTCGACAAGCTCGGCATGCGCGGCTCCAACACCTGCGAGCTCGTGTTCCGGGACTGCGAAGTGCCGGCCGAGAACGTGCTCGGCGAGGAAGGCAAGGGCGTGAAGGTCCTGATGTCCGGCCTCGACTACGAGCGCGCCGTGCTCGCCGGCGGGCCGCTCGGCATCATGGCCGCCTGCCTCGACGCGGTGATTCCCTACGTGCACGAGCGCAAGCAGTTCGGCCAGCCGATCGGCGAGTTCCAGCTCATGCAGGGCAAGCTCGCCGACATGTACACCACCTTCTCCGCCTGCCGCGCCTACGTCTACGCGGTCGGCCAGGCGCTCGACCGCAACGAGACCACGCGCAAGGACGCGGCCGGCGCGATCCTCTATGCCGCCGAGAAAGCGACCTGGATGGCCGGCGAGGCGATCCAGGCGCTCGGCGGCATGGGCTACATCAACGAGACCCCGACCGGGCGCCTCTGGCGCGACGCCAAGCTCTACGAGATCGGCGCCGGCACTTCCGAGATCCGGCGCTGGCTGATCGGCCGCGAGCTTTTCTCCGAGACCGCATGATGAGCGACCTCATGGAAACCTATCGCGGCGCCGTGTACCCGTGGCACTGCGACCACATGGGCCACATGAACGTCATGTGGTACGTCGGCAAGTTCGACGAGGCGACCTGGAACCTGTTCGCCACGATGGGCGTCACCGCCTCTTTCCTGAAGGAGAATCAGCGGGGCATGGCGGCGGTCCAGCAGAACATCACCTACAAGCGCGAGCTGCGCGCCGGGGATACCGTGCTGGTGCGCTCCGCGTTCCTCGAAGTGCGGCAGAAGGCCGCGAAGTTCGTCCACGAGATGGTCAACGCGCAGACCGGCGAGATCGCGGCGATCTGCGTGCTCACCGGCGTCCATACCGATTCCCAGACCCGCAAGTCCTGCCCGTTCCCCGAAGACATGGTGGCGCGCGCCCAGGGACTCGTGCGCGCCTATGCCGTCCCCGCCTAGGAGATTCCCATGCCGAACGATCCGATCGTCATCGTTTCCGCCGCCCGCACGCCGATGGGCGCGTTCCAGGGCGAGCTGAAGGCCTTCAGCGCGCCCGAGCTCGGCGCCGCCGCCATCCGCGCCGCGGTGGAGCGCGCGAAGGTCGGGGTGGAGGACATCCAGGAAGTGATCATGGGCTGCGTGCTCCCGGCCGGCCAGGGACAGGCGCCGGCGCGCCAGGCTTCCCTCGGCGCCGGGCTGCCGCTCGGCACCGGCTGCACCACGATCAACAAGATGTGCGGCTCCGGGATGAAGGCCGCGATGCTCGCCCACGATCTCCTCGCGGCAGGAACCAACGACGTGATGGTTGCCGGCGGAATGGAGTCGATGACGAACGCGCCCTACCTGCTGCCGAAGGCGCGCGGCGGCCTGCGCATGGGCCACGGCCAGGTGATCGACCACATGTTCTACGACGGGCTCGAGGACGCCTACGAGAAGGGTCGCCTGATGGGCACGTTCGCCGAGGACTGCGCGCAGAAGTACGCCTTCTCCCGGGAAGCGCAGGATGCCTTCGCGATCGAATCGCTGACGAGATCGCAGAAGGCGAATCGCGAGGGATGGTTTGCCTGGGAAACCACGCCGCTTGCCCTCAAGGCCGGCAAGGACGAGAAGTTCATCGAGACCGACGAGCAGCCCTTCAAGGCGAACCTCGAGAAGATCCCGTCCCTCAAGCCGGCCTTCCGCAAGGACGGCACCGTCACCGCCGCGAACTCGAGCTCGATCTCCGACGGCGCCGCGGCGCTGGTGATGATGCGCCGCTCGACCGCCGAGAAGCGCGGCCTCGCGCCGCTCGCGATCGTCGCCGGGCACTCGACCCACGCCCAGGAGCCCGGCCTGTTCACGACCGCGCCGGTCGGTGCCCTTGGAAAAGTCTTTGAGAAGACAGGCTGGAAGGCGAGCGCCGTCGATCTTTACGAGATCAACGAAGCCTTCGCGGTCGTCGCGATGGCGGCGATGAAGGAGCACGGCCTGCCGCACGACAAGGTGAACGTCCACGGCGGCGCCTGCGCGCTCGGCCACCCGATCGGCGCCTCGGGGGCGCGCATCCTCGTCACGCTGCTCGGCGCGCTGCGCAAGTACGGGCTCAAGCGCGGCGTCGCGACCCTGTGCATCGGCGGCGGCGAAGCGACGGCCATGGCAGTCGAGCTTCTTTGAGAACGCCAACCAGGAAGGAGCTGCAAGCCCTGCTCGACCGCTCGCGGTTCGTGCGGCAGTACGGCTTCCGGGTCATGAAGGCGACCACGGAGGCCTGCACCATCGAGCTGCCCCACCGGCCCGCGCTCGAGCGGCCCGGCGGCATCGTCAACGGCCCCGCGCTCATGGCGGCGGCCGATTGCGCGATGTGGCTGGCGATCAAGTTCCGCATCGGCATGGACAAGGACGCGCTCACCTCCGAGCTCAACACGGCGTTCCTCAACGCCGCCAAGGGCCACGTGTACTGCACCGCGCGGATCCTGAAGTTCGGGCGCCGCGCGATCTTCGGCACGGCGCAGTGCCACTCGAAGAGCGGCCAGGTCTTCAGCCACCACACCGTGACGTACATGCCGATCTGATGGGACAGCACGCCGAGATCCGCGAGGCGGTGCGCCGCTATGCGCGCGACGTCCTCGCGCCGGAGTCGGCGCGCTGGGACCGCGAGCAGGAGTTCCCGCGCGAGGCGCTGAAAGGCCTCGCCGCGATGGGCCTCTACGGCGTCGCGATCCCCGAGCAATGGTCCGGCGCCGGCCTCGACTACACCTCGCTCGCCATCGCCTGCGAGGAGATCGCCGCGGGCGACTGCGCCACGGCGACGATCATCTCGGTGAACAACCTCGCGGCGGGCATCCTGGCCGGCTACGGGAACGATCGACAGAAAGAAGCTTTTCTCAAGCCCCTTTGCGCCGGCAAGGCCCTGGGAGCGTTCGCCCTGACCGAGCCGCACGCCGGCTCCGACGCCTCGGCCATCACCACGCGCGCCGAGCGCGACGGCGCGCACTACGTCCTCAACGGCGTGAAGCAGTTCATCACCTCGGGCAAGAACGCGGACGTGGCGATCGTCTTCGCCGTCACCGACAAGGGCGCCGGCAAGAAGGGGATCAGCGCGTTCATCGTCCCGACGGCCACGCCGGGCTATTCCGCCGCGCGCCTGGAGGAGAAGACCGGCCAGCGCGCCTCCGACACGGCGCAGGTCGTGCTCGAGAACTGCCGCGTCCCGGCCGAGGCGCTCCTCGCGCAGGAGGGCGCGGGCTACCGCATCGCGCTCGCCAACCTCGAATCCGGCCGGATCAACATCGCCGCGCAGGCCACCGGCGTCGCCCAGGCCGCGCTGGAAGCCGCGCTCGCCTACGCGAAGGAGCGCAAGAGCATGGGCAAGCGCCTCGTCGAGCACCAGGCGGTCAGCTTCCGCCTCGCCGACATGGCGACGCGCATCGAGGCGGCGCGCCAGCTCTACCTGCACGCCGCCGCGCTGCGCGATGCGGGCGTTCCCTGCATCAAGGAAGCCTCGATGGCCAAGCTCTTCGCCTCCGAGATCGCCGAGCAGGTGTGCTCCGACGCGATCCAGATCCACGGCGGCTACGGCTACGTCACCGACTTCCCGGTCGAGCGCTACTGGCGC
>DASZQH010000154.1:0-20929 GCA_035549805.1 Burkholderiales bacterium | reverse complement strand
CATCGTCAACATCGCCTCGATCGCCGGCAAGGAAGGCAACCCGAACGCGGTCGCCTACTCCGC
This sequence comes from Burkholderiales bacterium, assembly GCA_035549805.1. Classification (GTDB taxonomy): domain Bacteria; phylum Pseudomonadota; class Gammaproteobacteria; order Burkholderiales; family SG8-39; genus SCGC-AG-212-J23. The sequence goes on along the minus strand of DASZQH010000154.1, from coordinate 20,866 downwards.
GTCGAAGGCCGGCGTGATCTCGCTCACCAAGTCGCTCGGCAAGGAGCTGGCGAAGGACGGCGTGATGGTCAACTGCGTCACCCCGGCGGCGGCGAAGACCGCGATCTTCGACCAGATGACCGAGAGCCACATCAACTACATGCTTTCCAAGATCCCGATGGGCCGCTTCGTGGAGGTGGATGAAGTCGCCTCCCTCGTCTGCTGGCTCGCTTCGGAGGACTGCTCGTTCACGACGGGCGGGGTGTTCGACATTTCCGGTGGCAGGGCCACTTACTGAGGAGACCACGTGAAGCGCATCATCGCTACAGCCGTACTGGGAGCCGCCGTTGCTGTTCCGGCGGCCGCGCAGCAGAAGCTCAAGTTCGCCCATGTATATGAGACCTCCGAGCCGTATCACACCCAGGCGGTGTGGGCCGCGGGCGAGATCGCCAAGCGCACGAACAACAAGTACACGATGGACGTGTTCGCCGCCTCGCAGCTCGGCAACGAGACGCAGATCAACCAGTCGCTGTCCCTCGGCACGGTCGACATGATCTACACCGGCCAGGCGTTCGCCGGGCGCACCTATCCGCCCATCTCCATCGGCGGCGCGCCGTACATGTTCCGCGACCTCGACCACTGGAAGAAGTTCTCGCAGAGCAAGGTGCTCGCCGACCTGAACGAGGCCTACTTCAAGAAGGGCGGCAACAAGCCCATCGCGGCGTTCTACTACGGCGTGCGCCACACCACCGCGAACAAGGCGATCAACAAGCCCGAGGACATGAAGGGCCTGAAGCTGCGCGTGCCCGACGCGCCGCTCTACATCATGTACCCGAAGATCGCCGGCGCCAACGCCACGCCGATCGCGTTCGCCGAGGTGTACCTCGCGCTGCAGAACAAGACGGTCGACGCGCAGGAGAACCCGCTGCCGACGATCCTGGCGAAGAAGTTCTACGAGGTGCAGACGCACGTCAACCTGACCGGCCACATCACCGAGATGCTGCTCGCCATCGTCGGCGGGCACGTCTGGAACAAGCTGTCGGCGGCGGAGAAGAAGGCGTTCGAGGACGTGTTCCGCGAGGCGGCGGTGAAGTCGAACGCCGAGATCGAGAAGTCCGAGCAGCAGCTCGCCACCGACTTCGCGACCAAGTACGGCAAGACGGTCGTCAAGTCCGACCGCGCGGCGTTCAAGAAGGTCTTCGAGCCCTTCCACGTCGGCAAGGACGTGCCGTGGGACAAGAAGCTCTACGACCAGGTGCAGGCGATCAAGTAAGGGAGCGGACTCGTGGCGAAGAAACCCGGCTGGCGCAGCATCCAGTGGTTCGGCAGGCAGGACATCTACGGCTTCATCTACCGCAGCTGGACCAAGAACCGCGGGGTGCCGCAGGACCAGTTCGATGGCCGGCCGGTCATCGGCATCTGCAACACGTGGTCGGAGCTCACGCCGTGCAACACGCACTTCCGCGTGCTCGCCGACCACGTGCGCCACGGCATCCTGGAGGCCGGGGGCTTCCCGATGGAGTTCCCGGTGATGTCGCTCGGCGAGACGCTGATGCGGCCGACCGCGATGCTCTACCGCAACCTCGCCGCGATGAGCGTCGAGGAGTCGATCCGCGCCAACCCGGTGGACGGGGTGGTGCTGCTCGCCGGCTGCGACAAGACCACGCCCGCGACCATCATGGGGGCGGCGAGCTGCGACCTGCCGACGATCCTGGTCTCCGGCGGCCCGATGCTCTCTGGCAAGTACCGCGGCACCGAGATCGGGTCGGGCACCAATGTCTGGTCGATGTCCGAGGATCTGCGCGCCGGCAAGATCTCGCTCGAGGAGTTCCACGAGGCCGAAAGCTGCATGCACCGCTCGCACGGGCACTGCATGACCATGGGCACGGCCTCGACGATGGCGTCGATGGTGGAGGCGCTCGGCCTGGGCATGCCCGGCAACGCGGCCTGGCCGGCGGTGGACGCGCGCCGCAACGTGCTCGCCCGCGCCGCGGGCCGCCGCATCGTCGACATGGTCAAGCAGAACATCACGATCTCGAAAATACTGAACAAGAAAGCTTTCGAGAACGCGATCCGGGCGAACGCGGCGATCGGCGGATCGACCAATGCGGTGATCCACCTCATCGCCATCGCGCGGCGCCTCGGCGTCGAGCTCACGCTCGACGACTGGGACCGCATGGGCGAAGGCGTGCACACGCTCGTCAACCTGATGCCGTCGGGGAAGTACCTGATGGAGGACTTCTGCTACGCGGGCGGGCTGCCCGTCGTGCTGCGCGAGCTGGGGGAAAACGGCCACCTGCACAAGGACGCGCTGACGGTGAACGGCAACACGATCTGGGAGAACAACAAGGACGCCGAGTGCTGGAACCGCGACGTCATCACGCCCTTCGCGAAGCCGTTCAAGAAGAACGCCGGCATCAAGGTGCTGCGCGGCAACCTCGCGCCGGACGGCGCGATCATCAAGCCTTCCGCCGCGACGCCGAAGCTGCTCAAGCACAAGGGCCGCGCGGTGGTGTTCGAGAACATCGAGGATTTCCACAAGCGCATCGACGACCCGAAGCTCGACGTCGACGAGTCGTGCGTGCTGGTGCTCAAGAACTGCGGGCCCAAGGGCTATCCCGGCATGGCGGAGGTCGGCAACATGCCGCTGCCGCCCAAGCTCCTGAAGAAGGGCGTCACGGACATGGTGCGCGTCTCGGACGCGCGCATGAGCGGCACCGCGTACGGCACCGTGGTGCTGCACGCGTCGCCGGAAGCGGCCGCGGGCGGCCTGCTCGCGCTGGTGCAGAACGGCGACATGATCGAGCTGGACGTGTCGAAGGGTCGGCTGCAGCTCCTGGTTTCCGAAGAGGAGCTCCTCCAAAGGAAGAAGAAGTGGAAAGCGCCCAAGCCGGCGCTCGAGCGCGGCTACTGGCGCCTGTACCACGATCACGTCAACCAGGCGCACGAGGGCGCCGACCTCGACTTCCTCGTGGGCAAGAGCGGCGCCTTCGTGCCGCGGGACAACCATTGAGATGAGCCAGGGGGAGGCGCAGGAGCACGTCCTCGGCGACGACGGCCAGTTCCACGTCGAGGACGAGAAGGTCGACATCACGATCTACGGCTGGGAGGACTGGGTGACGCTGGCGCTCTTCGTCGGCATGGCCGCGGTCCTCTTCTACCAGGTCTTCACGCGCTACGTCCTCGACGACTCGGCCGGCTGGACCGAGGAGATCGCGCGCTACTTCCTCGTCGCCGTGACCTTCATCGGCGCGTCCATGTCGGTGCGCAAGAACAACCACATCCAGGTGGATTACTTCTTCCGCCTCATGCCGCGCGCCCTCGGCCGGGTGCTCTCCACGCTCGTGGACCTGGTCCGCTGCGCGTTCCTCGGCTACGGCACCTGGCTGACGTGGCTCCTCATCCAGCGCATCGGCCGCCAGCAGATGGCGGTCATCGACCTGCCGATGGGCATCGTGTTCGGCGCCATGCTGTTCGGCTTCGCGCTCATGTTCTGGCGCTCCCTGCAGGTCGCCTGGCGGCACTGGCGCCAGGGCTACAGCGTGCTCGAGCGCCCCGAGGCGGCCTGATGGGCGGCGGGCTGATGGGCAGCTTCGTCGGGCTGATGGTGCTCGGCGTCCCGGTGGCGATGGCGATGGCGGTCGCGTCGCTCGCCTATTGCATCTGGACGGACAGCGTGCCGGACTTCGTCGTCATCCACCGCATGTTCGGCGGCATCGACTCGTTCCCGCTCCTGGCGGTGCCGTTCTTCATCTGGGCGGGCAACCTGATGAACTCCGCCGGCATCACCAATCGCATCTACAACTTCGCGCTCGCGCTGGTGGGCTGGATGAAGGGCGGGCTCGGCCACGTGAACGTCGTCGGCTCGATGCTGTTCGCGGGCATGTCCGGCACCGCGATCGCCGACGCCGCCGGCCTGGGAACGATCGAGATCAAGGCGATGAAGGACCACGGCTACTCGACCGAGTTCGCCGTCGGCCTGACCGCCGCGTCCGCCACGGTCGGCCCCATCATCCCGCCGTCGCTGCCGTTCGTGATCTACGGGATGATGGCGAGCGTCTCGATCGGCCAGCTCTTCCTCGCCGGCGTGATCCCCGGCTTGATCCTCGGCGGGACGATGATGCTCACCGTCGCCTACTTCGCCCACACGCGCGGCTTCGGGCGCGACGCCAAGTTCTCGCTGCTGAAGCTCGTCAAGGCGACCCTGGAAGTGGTCACCGTCGCGGCGGTGCCCTTGGGGGCCTGGGCGCTATACACGCTGGGCGTGCCCGGCGGCTGGGCGGTCATCGCCGCCTTCGGCATCCTGCTCGCGCTCGACCGGTTCTTCAATTTCTCTGCGGTGATGGCGCTCATGACGCCGGTGATGCTGATCGGCGGCATGACCCTCGGGGTCTTCACCCCGACCGAGGGCGCGATCGCTGCCTCGCTGTGGGCGCTGTTCCTCGGCCTGTTCTGGTACAAGACGCTCGACTGGAGGCGCCTGGTGAAGCTCACCATGGACACGATCGAGACCACCGCGGCGGTGCTCTTCATCGTCGCCGCCGCCTCGATCTTCGGCTGGCTGCTCACCGTCACCCGCGTGACCGACGCGGTCGCCGAGTGGGTGCTCGCGTTCACGAGCGACCCGAACATGTTCCTGCTGCTCGCCAACCTGCTCATGCTGTTCGTCGGCTGCTTCCTCGAGCCGACGGCCGCGATCACGCTGCTCGTGCCGATCCTGCTGCCGATCTGCATCAAGCTGGGCATCGACCCGGTGCATTTCGGCCTGGTCATGGTGCTCAACCTGATGATCGGCCTGCTCCATCCGCCCATGGGGACGGTGTTGTTCGTCCTGTCGCGCGTCGCTAAACTGTCCTTCGAGCGCACCACCATCGCGATCCTGCCCTGGCTGGTGCCGCTCATCGGCACCCTGCTCCTGTGCACCTACGTGCCGGAAGTGGTGCTCTGGCTGCCGAAGAAGTTCTTCTAGCCGAGGTTCGCCATGCTGCAAGCCGCCGACCTGACCATCCGCCTGCACCCGGAGGACGACGTCGTCATCGCGCGCGTCGAGATCGCCTCCGGCACGCTCCTGACGAAGGAGAACGTGCGCGCGCTCGCCATGATCCCGGCGGGCCACAAGATCGCCGTGCGGCCGGTCGCGAAGGGCAAGCCGGTGCGCCGCTACAACCAGGTGATCGGCTTCGCGACGCAGGAGATCCAGCCCGGCCACCACGTGCACGTGCACAACCTGGCCATGGGTGAGTTCGAGCGCGACTACGCCTTCACCAAGGACGTGAAGCCCACGGCGTTCGTCGACACGCCCGCCACCTTCCTCGGCATCGTGCGCCCGGACGGGCGGGTCGCGACGCGCAACTACATCGGCATCCTCACGAGCGTGAACTGCTCGGCGACGGTGGCGCGCATGGTGGCCGACCATTTCCGCAACAACCTCGGCGACTACCCGAACGTCGACGGCGTGGTCGCGCTCACCCACAAGACCGGCTGCGGGATGGCGAGCGAAGGCGAAGGCATGGAGCTGTTGCGCCGCACGATGACGGGCTACGCGCAGCACCCTAACTTCCACGGCGTGCTCGGCATCGGCCTGGGCTGCGAGGCGAACCAGATCAACGTCTGGATGGGCGCGGCGAAGCTGAAGATCTCGGACAAGCTGCAGGCGTTCACCATCCAGGAGAAGGGCGGCACGACGAAGTCGGTGCGCGACGGCATCGCCCGCGTGAAGGAGATGCTGCCCGAAGCGAACAAGGTGCGGCGCCAGCCGCTGCCGGTGAGCCACCTGATCCTCGGCCTGGAATGCGGCGGCTCGGACGGCTACTCGGGGATCAGCGCCAACCCCGCGCTCGGCGCGGCGGCCGACCTCCTCGTGCGCCATGGCGGCACGGCGATCCTCTCCGAGACGCCGGAGGTCTATGGCGCGGAGCACCTCCTCACGAGAAGGGCAGTGTCGAAGGAAGTGGGCGAGAAGCTCCTGGCGCGCATCCGCTGGTGGGAGGACTACACCCGCCGCAACGGCAACGAGATGAACAACAATCCCTCGCCCGGGAACAAGGCGGGCGGGCTGACGACGATCCTGGAGAAGTCCCTCGGCGCGGCCGCCAAGGGCGGCACGACGAACTTGATCGACGTCTACGAGTTCGCGGAGAAGGTCACCGCCAAGGGGTTCGTCTTCATGGATACGCCGGGCTACGACCCGGTTTCCGTCACCGGCCACGTGGCGGGCGGCGCCAACGTCGTGTGCTTCACCACCGGACGCGGCTCGGTGTACGGCTGCAAGCCTTCCCCCTCGCTGAAGCTCGCCACGAATTCGCGCCTCTACCAGCACATGGAGGAGGACATGGACGTGAACTGCGGAACGATCGTGGACGGGTCCGAGACCGTCGAGCAGGTCGGCCAGCGCATCTTCGATCTCATCGTGAAGACCGCGTCGGGCGAGAAGAGCAAGTCGGAGGCGCTCGGCTTCGGCGAGGACGAGTTCGCGCCGTGGGTCATCGGCGCGACGATGTAGCCATGCGCCTGCTCCTCGCCATCTTCCTGCCGTTCGTCGTCTTCTTCACCATCGGCCGCCCGATCGCCGGGATCATCTGCCTCGTCCTGCAGCTCACGCTGATCGGCTGGCTGCCGGCGGCGCTCTGGGCGGTCTACGCCCTGTCGCAGTACAAGACCGACAAGAAGATCGAGCAGGCGCTCGGCAAGCGCTAGCCGTGGGCCGGGCGCCCCGCTTCTACGTCGAGGACCGGCTGCGCTCCGGCGTTTCCCTCGCTCTCGCTGAAGACGCCGGGCACCATGCGGCGAACGTGCTGCGGGTGCGCGCCGGCGACCCCATCACCCTGTTCGACGGATCCGGCGGGGAGTACGACGCGCGGGTGACGGCGATCCAGAAGAAGAAGGTCACCGTCGACGTCCTGGAGCACAGCCCGGTCGAGCGGGAATCGCCGCTGCACATCGTGCTGGTCCAGGGGGTGTCCTCGGGCGAGCGCATGGAGTTCACGATCCGCAAGGCGGTCGAGCTCGGCGTGGCCGAGATCCGGCCGGTCCTGACTGCGAGCTCGGTGTCGCGGCCGAAGGGCGAGCGCGCCGCATCGCGCCAGGCGCACTGGCAGCGCGTCGCCATCTCCGCCTGCGAGCAGTGCGGCCGCAACCGGCTTCCGCCGGTTCGCGAGATCGGCCCGGTGCCGGGCGGGCCCTTCGAGGAAGGTGTCCTGAAGCTCCTGCTTTCACCTTCCGCGCCACTTCCCCTTTCCAAGGCACTGAAGAAGGAGCAGCGGATCGTCGTGGCGGCCGGACCCGAGGCGGGGTTCGACGAACGCGAAGAAGCCGCCTTCCTCGACGCCGGCTTCCTTCCCGTCACGCTGGGGCCCCGCGTACTGCGCACGGAGACGGCGGCGCTTGCCGCCCTCGCCGCGCTCAGCGCGCTGGCGGGAGACTTCTAGAAATCAGCTCGGCGAGCTGCGGGTTCTTGTTCGCCCGCGCGATCTCGAGGGCCGTGCGGCCCCGGGCGTCGGTGGCCGCGGGATTGATGCCCCGGCCGAGAAGGAAGAGCTCGACCGCGAGCGCGTCGTCGCGGCGCACCGCGGCGAGGTATTCGGCGTTGTCGTAGTACTTGAGGCCCATCGCCGTGAGGTCCTTGCGGGCCTGCAGGGCGCGATCGGCCGAGACCGCGCCGGGGGACGGCGCCCGGGCGGCTTCGACGCGCGCGAGGGAAGCCAGGTCGCGCCCGATCGCCGCCACCTTGTCCTTGTGCTGCGCCGGCATGCCGGCGGTCATTTCCTCGAACAGGCCGTTCAGCGCCTGGCTCGCCTCGGCGTTTCTCCCGGACGCGATGTCGTCCAGCGCCTGGGCGCCCGCTTGCGGATTGCCGGGCGCCTGCGCGGCGGCGCGCACGAAGATCTGCACCAGCGTGAGCGCGTGGCCGAAGGCGGCGTCTTCCTGCGCTTGAGCGGCAGGGGAAGCGAGCAGCGCGGCGGCGAGGAGAAAACGCAGTGGTCTCATGGTGCGCCTAGGATAGCGCCTGAAGGCGTGCGTGGCTTTGCCTTTACAATTTGAAGAAACTACACGGTTCCATGAACGCACCGCAGCAACCCGAAGCATTCGTCCGCTGGCTGCGCCAGGTTGCGCCCTATGTGCACGACTTCGGCGGCCGGACGTTCGTCATCGCGTTCGGCGGCGAGATGGTCGCCGAGCGCGCGCGCTTCGCGAGCTTCATCCACGACATCAACGTGCTCGCCTCCCTCGAGATCCGGCTCGTCCTGGTGCACGGGGCGAGGCTGCAGATCGAGTCGGAGCTCAAGCGCCTCGGCGTGCGCTCGAAGTATGCGCAGGGGCTGCGCATCACCGACCAGGGCGCGCTGACCGCGGTCAAGCATGCGGCGGGCGTGCTCCGCGTGGAGATCGAGGCGCTGCTCTCCCAGGGGCTGCCGAACTCGCCGATGGCGCGCGCCCAGATCCGCGTCGTCTCGGGAAACTACATCACCGCGCGGCCGATCGGCGTGCGCAAGGGCGTCGACTTCATCTTCACCGGCGGCGTGCGCAAGGTCGATGCGGCCGCGCTGTCCAGCCATCTCGACGTCGCCGACATCGTGCTCGTGCCCCCGCTCGGGTACTCGACCACGGGCGAGGTGTTCAACCTCGCGTGGGAGGACGTCGCGGAGAGCGTCGCCGTGGCGCTGAAGGCGGACAAGCTGCTCATGTACACGGACAAGCTGCCGACCGACCGCAAGGGCGCCCTGGTCTCCGAGCTCACCGCCGACGAAGCGGCGGCGCTCTGCAAAGGGAAAGCCGACCTGACGCCGGCAGCGAGCCGCGCGCTCGAGCACATCACCCGCGCGGTGAAGAGCGGAGTCTCCCGCGGCCACCTGATCACCCGGCGCGCCGAAGGCGCGCTGCTGCAGGAGCTGTTCACCCACGCCGGCGTCGGCACCATGGTCACCGCCGACACGACCGAGCAGCTTCGGCCGGCGAGGATCGAGGACGTGCGAGGCCTGCTGTCGCTGATCGAGCCGCTGGAGGCCGAAGGCATGCTGGTGAAGAGGAGCCGCGAGCTCATCGAGGCCGAAATCGGCAACTTTCTCGTCGTCGAGCACGACGGCGTGATCGTCGGCTGCGCCGCGCTGTACCCGTACCCCGACGACAAGAGCGCCGAGTTCGCCTGCCTCGCCGTCGCCGACAGCCATCGCGACGCCGGCTACGGCGAACGCCTGCTCAAGGCCTGCGAGGAGCGGGCGAGCCGCTTGCGGCTGCGCCGCGTCTTCGCCCTCACCACGCATGCAGCGCACTGGTTCCTCGAGCAGGGCTTCCGCGCCGCGGACGTCAAGGCGCTGCCGGAGCAGCGCCAGGCGCTCTACAACTGGAAGCGAGGCTCGAAGGTCTTCCTCAAGCGCCTATAATTTCGCCATGGCAAGAACGGTGAAATGCGTGAAGCTCGGTCGCGAGGCCGAGGGCATGGACTTCCCCCCGTACCCCGGCCCTCTCGGCAAGCGGATCTGGGAGAACGTCTCCAAGGAAGCCTGGGCGCAGTGGCTCAAGCAGCAGACCATGCTGGTGAACGAGAACCGGCTCAACCTCGCCGACCCCAAGGCGCGCCGCTACCTGATGGACCAGACCGAGCGCCACTTCTTCGGCGAAGGCGCCGAAACCGCCTCCGGCTACGTCCCCCCCAAAGAATAGAAAAGGGGTCAGAGCAATTTACGGGAATCCCGGATAAGCGACGCGCTTATCGTCATTTCCTGTTAATTGCTCTGACCCCTTTTTCTTCGGCGAGCAGGAGTACGTCGGCGGGGCGGCGAGCGAAGATCCCGTTGGTCACCACCCCGGCGACGTTGTTGAGCTCGGCCTCGAGCTGCGGCGGATCCATGATCGTCAGGCCGTGGCAGTCGAGGATCAGGTTGCCGTTGTCGGTCTTGTAGTTCTCGCGCAGCACCGGGTGCCCGCCGCGGCGCAGCAGCTCGCGCCCGACCAGGCTGCGCGCCATCGGGATCACCTCCACCGGCAGCGGAAACTTGCCGAGCACCGGCACGAGCTTCGACGCATCGCAGAGGCAGACGAACTTCGTGGCTACCGCGGCGACGATCTTCTCGCGCGTCAGGGCCCCGCCGCCGCCCTTGATCATGTGCAGGTTTTCGGTGATTTCGTCGGCGCCGTCGAAGTAGACCGGAAGGTCGCTCACGCTGTTCAGGTCGAACACGCGGATGCCGTGCTTCTTCAGCCGCTCCGCGCTCGCCTCGGACGCGGCCACGGCGCCTTCGATGCGCCCCTTGATCGAGGCGAGGGCATCGATGAACATGTTGACCGTCGAGCCGGACCCCACGCCGACGACCTTGTCCTCGACGACGTGCTTCAGGGCCGCCTGGGCGACCTGCCGTTTCAGCTCATCCTGGGCGCTCATTTTTTCCTCTGCGGCGGCATGTCGGTGCACACGCCCTCGAACATCTCGGCCGCCATGCCGACCGACTCGCTGAGGGTGGGGTGGGGATGGATCGTCTTGCCGATGTCGGTGGCGTCGGCACCCATCTCGATCGCAAGGGCGAGTTCGCTGATGAGGTCTCCCGCGCCGGTGCCGACGATGCCGGCGCCGACGATGCGGTGCGTCTCCTCGTCGAAGATCAGCTTGGTGAAGCCTTCGCTACGTGCATTGGCGATTGCGCGGCCAGAGGCACTCCAGGGGAACTTCGCCATGGCGACCTTCTGGCCCGACTTCTTCGCTTCCTCCTCGGTGAGGCCAACCCAGGCGATCTCGGGGTCCGTGTAGGCGACGGAGGGAATAACGCGCGCGTCGAAGTAGGCCTTCTTGCCGGCCGCAGCTTCGGCGGCCACGTGCCCTTCGTGCGCCGCCTTGTGCGCGAGCATCGGGTTGCCGCGGATGTCGCCGATCGAGTAGATGTGCGGCACGTTCGTCCGCATCTGGCCGTCGCTTTCCACGAACCCGCGCTCGGTGACGGCCACGCCGGCCTTCTCGGCGCCGATCTTCTTTCCATTCGGCGTGCGGCCGACCGAGACCAGGATCATGTCGTAGGTCTGGGCGCCCTTGCCCTCGAAGGTCACCTTCAGCCCCTCTTTTGCCGCTTCGACCTTGCTCGTCTTCGTGCCGAGCATGACGTTGTCGAAGCGCTTCGCGTTGAACTTCTGCCACGTCGCGACGAGGTCGCGGTCGGCGCCGAGCATCAGGCCGTCCATCATCTCGACGACGTCGAGACGCGCGCCGAGCGACGAATAGACCGTGCCCATCTCGAGCCCGATGATGCCGCCGCCGATCACGAGCAGCCTCTCCGGCCGGCTGCGCAGCTCGAGCGCCGCCGTCGAGTCCACGACGCGGGGATCGTCGGGGAGGAACGGGAGCTTGGCCGCCTGGGAGCCGGCGGCGATGATCGCGGATGAAAAACGCACGGTCTTGCGCGCTTCCTTGGTCTCGACAGCAAGATGGTGCGGATCCGTGAAAGCCGCCGTACCGGTCAGCACGGTCACCTTGCGGCTCTTCGCCATGTTCGCTACGCCGGAAGTCAGCTTCGCCACGACCTTGGCCTTGAACGCGCGCAGCTGCTCGAGGTCCACCTTCGGCTCGCCGAAGCTGATGCCGTGGTGCGAAAGATCGCGCGCGGCATCCATCACCGCAACCGTATGCAGCAGCGCCTTGGACGGGATGCAGCCGACGTTCAGGCACACGCCGCCGAGCGACGGATAGCGCTCGATCAGCACCACCTTGAGCCCGAGGTCCGCCGCGCGGAACGCCGCCGAATACCCGCCCACGCCTGCGCCGAGGACGGCGACGTCGCACTCGATGTCGGCTGAAGAGGAAGGGGAAGGTGCCGCGGGCGCCGCCTTGGGAGGCTCAGCCTTCTCCGGAGTTCCCTTTTCCTCTCCCTCCAGGAGCAGGATCGCAGAGCCCTTCGAAACCTTGTCGCCGACCTTGAGGCGAATCTCCTTCACCACGCCGGCACCGGGCGAGGGGATCTCCATCGTCGCCTTGTCGGACTCGAGCGTGACGAGCGATTGCTCCTTCGTCACCCGGTCGCCGGGCTTGACCAGGACCTCGATGACCTCGACTTCCTTGAAGTCCCCGATGTCGGGGACCTTGACCTCGGTGCCCGCCATCTAGAGGATCAGCTTCCGGATGTCCGAGAGGACGGACACCAGGTAGAAGCTGAAGCGCGCCGCGGTCGCCCCGTCGATGACGCGGTGGTCGTAGGAGAGCGAGAGCGGCAGCATCAGGCGGGGCGCGAACTCCTTGCCGTTCCACACCGGCTTCATCGCGCCGCGCGACACGCCGAGGATCGCGACTTCCGGGGCATTGATGATCGGCGTGAACGCGGTGCCGCCGATGCCGCCCAGGCTCGAGATCGAGAACGTGCCGCCCTGCAGGTCGCCCGGCTTGAGCTTGCCGTCGCGCGCGAGCTTCGAGATGTCGGCGAGCTCGTGCGCGATGTCGAACACGCCCTTGCGATCGGCATCGCGCACCACGGGCACGACCAGGCCGCCCGGCGTGTCGACCGCGACGCCGATATGGAAGTACTTCTTGACGATGATGCTCTCGCCGGACTTGTCGAGCGACGAATTGAACTGCGGGAACTGGCGCAGCGACGTGACGCAGGCCTTGATCATGAACGCGAGCATCGTCAGCTTGAAGCCCTTCTTCTCGGTCTCCGCGGTCTGCGCCTTGCGGAACGCCTCGAGATCCGTGATGTCCGCCTCGTCGAACTGCGTGATGTGCGGGATCGAGATCCAGTTGCGGTGCAGGTAGGGGCCGGAGAGCTTCTGGATTCGCGACAGCGGCTTCGACTCGATCGGGCCGAACTTGGCGAAATCGACCTCCGGCCACGCCGGCAGGTTGAACGGCGGGGCGCCGCCGCCCTTCGACTCGACCGCCTTGGGGCCTTTCGCGAGCGCCGCCTTGACGAATCCCTGCACGTCCGCGTGCACGATGCGGCCCTTGGGGCCGGTGCCCTGCACGCGACCCAGGTCGACGCCCAGCTCGCGCGCGAACTTGCGCACCGACGGCGAAGCGTGCGGCTTCGACGCGGTTTCCTCGTGCGGCTCGCGCGGGATGGGCTTCGCAGGAACGCTGGCGGACGGGACCGGCGCCTTCGCCGGGATGGCGTCGGGCGCTTTCGCGGCAACGACCGCCGAGCCGCCCTCGAGCACCAGGATCGCCGCGCCCTTGGAAACCTTGTCGCCGACCTTGATGAGGATCTCCTTCACGACGCCGGCGCCCGGCGACGGGATCTCCATCGTCGCCTTGTCGGACTCGAGCGTGATGAGCGACTGCTCCTTCGCCACCGCGTCGCCCGGCTTCACCAGGATCTCGATCACCTCGACTTCCTTGAAGTCGCCGATGTCGGGCACGGCGACGGGAATCGGCCCGCCGCCCGGTACCGGCGGCGCGGCGGCGACTTTCCGTTCCTCTTTCTTCTCTTCCTTCTTCTCTTCCTTTTTCTCTTCCCTCTTCTCTTCCTTGCGACCCTCGCCGTCGAGCTCGAGGATCGGCGAGCCCTTCGAGACCTTGTCGCCCACCTTGATCTTGATCTCTTTCACTACGCCGCCGCTCGGCGACGGGATCTCCATCGTCGCCTTGTCGGACTCGAGCGTGATGAGCGACTGCTCCTTCGCCACCGAGTCGCCGGGCTTGACGAGGATCTCGATGACCTCGACTTCCTTGAAATCCCCGATATCGGGCACGACAACCTGGCTCATACGGTGGTCGGATCCACTTTCTCGGGGTCGATGCCGTACTTCCTGATCGCGTCGGCAACGGCCTTCGCCTTGCCCTCGCCCTGGTCGGCGAGCGCCTTGAGCGCCGCGATGACGACGAAGTAGCGGTTGACCTCGAAGAAATGGCGCAGCTTCGCGCGCGAGTCGGAGCGCCCGAAGCCGTCGGTGCCCAGGACGCGGTACACGCGCTCCTTGGGGATGAAGGGACGGATCTGGTCGGCGAACGTCTTCATGTAGTCGCTGGCGGCGACGACGGGGCCCGCCGGCCTCTTCTCGAGCATCTTCTCCACGAAGCTGCTTTTCTGCTTTTCCTCCGGATGGAGCAGGTTCCACCGGTCTGTCGCCAAGCCGTCGCGGCGCAGTTCGGTGAAGCTCGTCGCGCTCCACACGTCTGCCGCGACGCTCCAGTCCTTCTCGAGCAGCTCGGCGGCGGCCTCGACCTCGCGCAGGATCGTGCCAGAGCCCATGAGCTGCACGCGCGCCTTGTGCTTCGCCTTGGATTCCCTCAGGAGGTACATCCCCTTCAGGATGCCGGCCTCGATCCCCTGCGGCATCGCGGGATGCTCGTAGTTCTCGTTCATCAGGGTGAGGTAGTAGAAGACGTCCTCCTGCTCCTTCACCATGCGTCGCAGGCCGTCCTGGATGATCACCGCGACCTCGTAGCCGTAGGTCGGGTCATACGAGACGCAATTCGGGATCACCGAGGAGAGCACGTGGGAATGGCCGTCCTCGTGCTGCAGGCCCTCGCCGTTCAGCGTGGTGCGCCCGGCGGTGGCGCCGAGGATGAAGCCGCGCGCGCGCTGGTCGGCCGCGGCCCAGGCGAGATCGCCGATGCGCTGCAGGCCGAACATCGAATAGAAGATGTAGAACGGGACCGTGATCTCGTTGGAATGGCTGTACGCGGTGGCCGCGGCGATCCACGACGAGAACGCGCCCGCCTCGTTGATGCCCTCCTCGAGGATCTGGCCCGCCTTGTCCTCGCGGTAGTACATCACCTGGTCCTTGTCGACCGGCTCGTACTTCTGGCCCTCGGGCGCGAAGATGCCGAGCTGGCGGAACATGCCCTCCATGCCGAAGGTGCGCGCCTCGTCCGGCACGATCGGCACGATGCGCTTGCCCATCTCCTTGTCGCGCACCAGGGCCGTCAGGCAGCGCACGAACGCCATCGTGGTGGAAATCTCGCGCCCCTCGCCCGATCCCTTGAGCACCTGCTCGAAGGCCGAGAGCGCCGGGACGGCGGGCACCTTCTCCGCCTTGCGCCTTCTCTGGGGCAGATAGCCGCCCAGCGCCTTGCGGCGCTCGTGCAGGTACTTCATCTCCGGCGCGTCGGCCGGCGGGACGTAGAACGGCAGCTCGTCGAGCTTGTCGTCCGGGATCGGAATGTTGAACTGGTCGCGCATCTCGCGGATCGTCGCGGTGTCGACCTTCTTCAGCTGGTGCGTCGGGTTCTTCGCCTGGCCCTGCTTGCCCAGGCCGAAGCCCTTGATGGTCTTGGCGAGGATCACGGTGGGCTGGCCCTTGTGCTTCACCGCCGCCGAGTATGCCGCGTACACCTTGTGCGGGTCGTGGCCGCCGCGGTTGAGCCGCCAGATGTCCTCGTCCGACATGTTGGCGACGAGCTCGAGCGCCTTGGGGTCCTTGCCGAAGAAATGCTTGCGCACGAACGCGCCGTCGTTGGCCTTGTAGTTCTGGTACTCGCCGTCGACCGTCTCCTCCATCACGCGCTGCAGCGCGCCGTCCTTGTCGCGCGCGAGGATCGGGTCCCAGTACGAGCCCCAGATCACCTTGATCACGTTCCAGCCGGCGCCGCGAAAGTCTCCCTCGAGCTCCTGGATGATCTTGCCGTTGCCGCGCACCGGGCCGTCGAGGCGCTGCAGGTTGCAGTTGACGACGAAGATCAGGTTGTCGAGCTTCTCGCGCGCCGCGAGGCCGATCGCGCCGAGGGACTCCGGCTCGTCCATCTCGCCGTCGCCGCAGAACACCCACACCTTGCGGTTGGCGGTCTGCGCGAGGCCGCGCGCCTCGAGGTACTTGAGGTAGCGCGCCATGTAGATCGCCTGGATCGGCCCGAGGCCCATCGACACGGTCGGGAACTGCCAGTAGTCCGGCATCAGCCACGGGTGCGGATAGGAGGAGACGCCCTTGCCGTCCACCTCGCGGCGGAAATTGTTGAGCCTGTCGGGCGAGAGCCTGCCTTCCATGAGCGAGCGCGCGTACACGCCCGGGGAAGAGTGCCCCTGGAAGTAGATCAGGTCGCCGCCGTGGCCGTCGTGCGGCGCGTGCCAGAAATGCTGCTGCCCGGTGCCGAACAGGGTGCCCACCGAAGCGAAGCTCGCGATGTGTCCGCCCAGCTCGTCGTCGTTGCGGTTCGCGCGCACCACCATCACCATCGCGTTCCAGCGGCAGATGGAGCGGATGCGCTCCTCGAGCGCGACGTCGCCCGGCGAGCGCTCCTCCATGTGCGGCGGGATGGTGTTGATGTACGCCGTGTTGGGCGAGAAGGGGATGTACGCGCCCGAGCGGCGCGCCTTCTCGATCAGGCGATCGAGCAGGAAGTGCGCGCGCTCCGGGCCTTCCCGATCGAGCACCGCCTCCAGCGCGTCGAGCCACTCCTGGGTTTCGAGGGAATCCGGGTCGTTCGCGGCGGGGAATTGCGGTACGGCGGACATGCGGGCTCCTGAGCTTGTGGCTTCGGATAGGGGTGCGGCTGGGGTCCGCGAAGCTTAATCCAGAGGCAGCCTATTTGCTAGACTGCGGCGCTCCCCATGACTGCTCGACTCCTGGACGGCAAGGCGCTCTCCGCCTCGATCCGCGCCTCGGTACGGGAGCGCATTGCCGGAAGCGGCCTGCGTCCCGGGCTCGCGGTCATCCTTGCCGGCGAGGACCCGGCGTCGAAGGTCTACGTGCGCAACAAGACGCGCGCCTGCGAGGAGGCCGGCGTGCGCTCGGTGCAGATCGACTATCCCGCGTCCGTCACGCAAGCGGAGCTCATCCGACGCATTAGCGAATTGAATGCGGATCCGGCGATCCACGGCATCCTCGTGCAGCTCCCGCTGCCCCGGCACATCGACAGCGCGGCGGTGCTCGAGGCGGTCTCGCCGCGCAAGGACGCCGACGGCTTCCATCCGGCGAGCCTCGGCGCCCTGCTCTCGGGACGGCCGGGCTTCGTGCCGTGCACGCCCGCGGGCATCGTGCGCCTGGTGGAGCATGCCGGCGTGCCGCTCGCGGGGCGGCGCGCCGTGGTGATCGGCCGCTCCACCATCGTCGGCAAGCCGCTCGCGCTGCTGCTCTTGCAGAAGGACATGTCCGTCACCATCTGCCATTCGAAGTCGCGCGATCTCGAGCGCATCGCCGCGGAGGCGGATCTGCTCGTCGCGGCGGTCGGAAAACCGAAACTCGTCACCGCTCCGATGGTCAAACCGGGCGCCTGCGTCGTAGACGTCGGCATCAACCGCCTTCCCGACGGGTCGCTCGCCGGCGACGTGGATTTTCCCGCCGTCCGGGAGATCGCCGGCTGGATCAGCCCCGTGCCCGGCGGCGTCGGCCCCATGACGATTGCCATGCTTCTGGAGAACTGCGTCCATGCTGCAGCCAGTGAACCCCCTGCTTGATTTCAGCGACCTGCCGCGCTTCGGCGAGCTCAGGCCGGAGCACGTCACGCCCGCCGTCGACCAGCTCCTCGCCGAAGGCCGCGCCACCGTCGCCGCCGTCACGCACGCCGCGCCGAGCTGGGACGGGTTCGTCGCGCCGCTCGAGGACGCCAACGAGCGCATCGGCCGCGCCTGGGGCCAGGTCGGGCACCTGCACGCGGTGCTCGACAGCCCGGCGCTGCGCGAGGCCTACAACGCCAACCTGCCGAAGCTCTCCCAGTACTGGACCGAGCTCGGGCAGAACCAGGCGCTGTTCGAGAAGTACAAGGCCCTGGCCGCGTCCGGGGAGTTCGCTGCCCTCTCGCCCGCTCGGAAGAGGATCGTGGAGAACGCGATCCGCGACTTCCGCCTGAGCGGCGCCGAGCTGCCGGCGCAGAAGAAGCAGCGCTTTGCCGAGATCCAGGAGGAGCTGTCGCGCCTCGGCGCGAAGTTCTCCGAGAACGTCCTCGACGCGACGAATGCCTTTTCCATCTGCGTCTCGAAGGAGCGGACTTCCGGCATTCCCGACGACGTGCTGTTGGCCGCCCGGGAAGCGGCGCAGAAGGACGGGAAGGACGGCTACAAGTTCACGCTGCAGATGCCTTCGTACCTGCCGGCGCTGCAGTACGCCGACGATCGCGCGCTGCGCGAGACGCTTTACCGCGAGAGCGCGACGCGCGCCTCGGAGTTCGGCAAGCCCGAATGGGACAACACGCCCCTCGTGGCGCGCATCGTCGAGCTGCGCCGCGAGATGGCGCGACTGCTCGGCTACGCCAGCTTCGCCGAGGTTTCGCTCGTGCCGAAGATGGCCGACTCGCCGGCGCAGGTGCTCGGCTTCCTCGACGACCTCGCCGCGAAGGCGCGGCCGTACGCCGAGAAGGACGCGGCGGAGCTGCGCGCGTTCGCGAAGGACGAGCTCGGCATCGCCGACCTGCAGTCCTGGGACGTCGCCTACGCATCCGAGAAGCTGCGCGCGGCGCGCTATGCGTTCTCCGACCAGGAGGTAAAGCAGTACTTTCCCGAGGACGTGGTGATGGGCGGCCTGTTCCGCCTCGCCGAGACGCTGTACGGCATCCGCATCGCGCCCTCGAGCGCGCCGGTCTGGCACGAGGACGCGCGCTTCTACGACGTGCGCGACGCCGCCGGCACGCTGGTGGGGCAGTTCTACGTCGACCTCTACGCGCGCGAGACGAAGCGGGGCGGCGCTTGGATGGACGATGCGCGCGCGCGCCGCCGCAAAGGCGCCGCGGTGCAGACCCCCGTCGCCTACCTGACCTGCAATTTCTCGCGCCCGGTCGGCGGCAAGCCGGCGCTCTTCACGCACGACGAGGTGCTGACGCTGTTCCACGAGGCCGGCCACGGCCTGCACCACCTGCTCACGCAGGTCGAGGACCTCGGCGTCTCCGGCATCGCCGGCGTCGAGTGGGACGCGGTCGAGCTGCCCAGCCAGTTCATGGAAAACTTCTGCTGGGAGTGGGACGTGCTGCGCCACATGACCCGGCACGTCGATACGGGAGCGCCCTTGCCGCGCGCGCTGTTCGACAAGATGATCGCGGCGAAGAACTTCCAGAGCGGGCTCGGCATGCTGCGCCAGATCGAGTTCGCGGTCTTCGACATGCGGCTGCACGCCGAGGACGTCCCGGGCCGCAGCGCGCTGCAGCTCCTCGAGGAGGTGCGCGAGCGGGTGGCGGTGATGCGCCCGCCTGCCTACAACCGCTTCCCGAACAGCTTCTCGCACATCTTCGCCGGCGGCTACGCCGCGGGGTACTACAGCTACAAGTGGGCAGAGGTGCTCTCCGCCGACGCGTATTCCCTTTTCGAGGAGAAGGGGGTGCTGAGCGCCGAAGCCGGGAGCCGCTTCCGTGACGAAATCCTCGCCGTCGGCGGCAGCCGCCCGGCCGCGGAGTCCTTCCGCGCCTTCCGCGGCCGGGAGCCGCAGGTCGAGGCGCTTTTGCGCCACAGTGGCATGATTACGGCATGAAGAAGCCGGTCCTCGCGATCTTCCTGGCCCTGGCCTGCGCTTCCGCGCTGGCGCAGCAGATCTATCGCTGGACCGACGAGAAGGGCCGCGTGCATATCACCGACACGCCGCCCCCGCCCACCGCCAAGGGCGTGCAGAAACCGCGGCCCGCCACGGCTTCGGGCGGCGCAGCGGAAAGCGGGCAGTTGCCGTTCGAGCTCTCGGCGGCGGTGCGGGACTTTCCCGTGTCGCTCTATACCTCGCCGTCGTGCAAGGAGCCCTGCGCCGCCGCGCGCGGCGCGCTCAACCGGCGCGCGGTCCCGTTCAAGGAAGTGCAGGTCTGGGACGAGGAATCGAACGAGGCGCTGAAGAAGCTCTCCGGCGCCACCGATGTTCCGACCCTCCTCGTCGGTCGCAGCGTGCATCGCGGCTTCGATCCGGAAGCGTGGGATGCGCTCCTCGACTCCGCGCGCTACCCGCGCGCCGGCGTCCTCCCGCCGCGCGCGCAGGCGGCGCCCGCTGCCCCCGAAGGCTACGTGCCGCCGTCCGCGCGCACCGAGACGCCCAAGGCCGAGCCGGTGAAGCCGGCAGCCGAGGAAGAGGAGGCACCGCGCGGTCCCTATGCGCCCGGCGCGCCGCCCCAGCGCGCGACGCAGAGGCCCGTGCTGAAGAAGTGAGCGCCCGGCCGGGGGTGTTCCGGCTCGCGACCTGGAACGTCAACTCGCTCAAGGTGCGCCTGCCGCACCTGCTCGACTGGCTGCGCAGCGCCGCCCCGGACGCGATTTGCCTGCAGGAGACGAAAACCGAGGACGCGGGCTTCCCGGTCCAGCCGCTGCGCGACGCGGGATACGAGGCCGTGTTCTGCGGCCAGAAGTCCTACAACGGCGTCGCGATCCTTTCGCGCACGCCGGCTTCGGAGGTGCAGCACGGCATCCCGGGATTCGCGGACGATCCCAAGCGTGTCATCGCCGCCACGGTCGCCGGCGTACGGATCGTCTGCATCTATGCGCCGAACGGCCAGGCGGTCGGCTCCGACAAGTACGCCTACAAGCTGCGCTGGTACGAGGCGCTCGAGCGCTGGATGCGCGAAGAGCTGCCGCGCCGCGGCCGTCTCGCCGTCGCCGGCGACTTCAACGTGGCCCCCGAGGATCGCGACGTCCACAACCCGAAGCGCTGGGAGGGCGAAGTGCATGTCTCCGAACCGGAGCGCGCCGCGTTCCGCGCCCTCCTGTCGCTCGGCCTGACGGACGCGTTCCGGCTCTTCGAGCAGCCGGAGAAGCAGTTCTCATGGTGGGACTACCGGTTGATGGCCTTCCAGCGCGGCTGGGGGCTGCGGATCGACGAGATCCTCCTGAGCCCGGAACTTGCTAGCCGATGCGTGTCATGCACGATCGATGCGGCCCCTCGTGCGCTGGAACGCCCTTCCGATCACGCGCCGGTGGTTGCGGAGCTCGACCTTCATTAGGATAGGCCGGTGCCGATCGACGCCGCCCGCTCCATCGCCCGGCTGGGCTTCAAGCGCTGGTACGAGCGCCAGCTGATCGAGAGCCATGCCTGGCTCGTGACCTGCCTGCTGTGCGGGATCGCGATCGCGGCCTCCCTC
>DASZQH010000153.1:0-3569 GCA_035549805.1 Burkholderiales bacterium | reverse complement strand
TCGGCCTCGCGGCGAGCGCGATCGCGGAGGAGGCGAAGGCGCGCAACGCGGCCCTCATCGTGATGGGCACCCGCGGCCACGGCGCGCTGCGCGGCTTCGCGCTCGGCTCGGTCGCGCTGCGCGTCGCGCACGGCGCGCCGGTGCCCGTCTGCCTGGTGCACCCGGATTCGAAGCTGCCGGCGGCTTTCGGCAGGAAGCTGCGCGTGATGCTGGCGATGGACGGCTCCCCGCCGGCCGAGCGCGCCGCGCAGGTGCTCGCGGCCGCGCGCCCGTGGCTCGGCGAGCTCGACGTGCAGGTCGTCCACGTGCAGGCGCCGCTCACGCTCGCGGAGCAGGTCCTGCCGCCGCACGACGACCTGGTGGAGCAGTGGAGCACGAAGGCGGCGGAGGAGGCGACGCGCGCCTGCCTCCAGCTCTTCAAGTCCTCCGGCATGGCGAGCCACCTTCACCTCAGCGCGGGCGACGCGGCCGAGGAGATCGTGCACCTCGCCGCGCACACCGGCTGCGAGATGATCGCGCTCGGCACGCGCGGCAAGGGCGCGGCGCACCACGCGCTCGTCGGCTCGGTGGCGCTGAAGGTCGCCGCGGCGAGCCCGCTGCCCGTCCTGCTCGTGAAGTGAGCGCGCCGCCGGAGGGGTTGAGCGCCGCGGAGGCGGCGGCCCGCCTCGCCGCGGAAGGCCCGAACGCGCTGCCCGCGCGCGGCAGCCGCGGCACGCTGGCGATCGCCGCGAGCGTCCTGCGCGAGCCGATGTTCCTCCTGCTCGTCGCCGCGACCGCGGTGTACCTGGTCCTGGGCGACGTGGGCGAGGCGCTCATCCTCGGCGCCTCGATCGCCGGCGTGATCACGCTGACCGTGGTGCAGGAGCGCAAGGCCGAGCGCGCGCTCGAGGCGCTGCGCGACCTCTCCAGCCCGCGCGCGCTCGTCATCCGCGGCGGCGAGCGCCTGCGCATCGCCGGGCGCGACGTCGTGCGCGGCGACGTGATGCTCGTCGCCGAGGGAGACCGCGTCGCCGCGGACGCGGAGCTGGTGCAGGCGAGCGACGTCTCGGTCGACGAGTCGCTGCTCACCGGCGAGTCGCTGCCGGCGGCGAAGGCGGCGGGCGAGCGGATCCACTCCGGGACGCTGATGGTCACCGGGCAGGGCCGCGCCGTCGTGACCGCGACGGGCCCGCGCAGCGAGCTCGGCCGGATCGGCGCGTCGCTCGCGACGCTCGAGTCCGGCAAGACTTCGCTCGAGACCGAGACGGCGCGCATCGTGCGCTGGGTGGCGGGCCTCGCGGTCGCGCTGTCGCTCCTCATGGCGGCGGCCTGGACGGCGCTGCGCGGCGACTGGCTGCAGGGGGTGCTCGCCGGCCTCACGCTCGCGATGGCGATCGTCCCGGAGGAGTTCCCCGTCGTGCTGACCGTGTTCCTCGCCCTGGGCGCCTGGCGCATCTCGGCGCACGGCGTGCTCACGCGGCGCATGCCGGCGATCGAGATGCTCGGCGCGGCGACCGTGCTGTGCGTCGACAAGACCGGCACGCTCACCGAGAACCGCATGAGCGTGGTCGACACGCCCGCCGCGGTCGTCGACGTCGCCGCGCTCGCCTGCGAGCTCGACGCGTACGACCCCATGGAGAAGGCGATCGTTTCCGCGGGCTCGGCGGAAGTCCTGGAGGCGAGAAGGACCTGGAAGCTCGCGCGCGACTATCCGTTCGGCAACGGCTTCCTCGCGGTGTGCCACGTCTGGCAGTCGCCGCAGGGCAAGACGACGGTCGCGATCAAGGGCGCGCCGGAAACGGTCCTTTCCCTTTGCGGCGCGATGGACCGCATGCCGCTCGTCCACGAATTTACTTCCCTGGGAAGGCGAGTCCTGGCCGTCGCGCAGGCCGAGTGGCAAGGCGAGCCGCTCGACGACCCGCGCGGCTATCCCTTCCGCTTCGCGGGCTTCCTCCAGCTCGCCGATCCGCTGCGCCCGTCGGTGCCCGACGCGGTCGCGCAATGCCGCCGCGCGGGCATCCGCGTGGTGATGATCACCGGCGATTTCCCCGGCACCGCCCGGCATATCGCGGGCGAAGCAGGTCTTCTGAATGACATGGTGTTGACTGGAGATCAGATCCAGCGCATGCCGGACGACGATCTCGCAAAGGCGGTACGCGAGGTCAGCGTGTTCGCGCGCGTGCGTCCCGAGCAGAAGCTGCGCCTGGTGCAGGCCTACCGCGCCGCCGGCGAGGTGGTGGCGATGACCGGCGACGGCGTCAACGACGCGCCGGCGCTCAAGGCGGCGCACATCGGCATCGCCATGGGCAAGCGCGGCACCGACGTCGCGCGCGAGGCCGCCGCGCTGGTGCTGCTCGAGGACGACTTCGGCTCCATCGTGCGCACCGTGCGCCTGGGCCGGCGCATCTACGAGAACATCCGCAACGCGATGCGCTACCTCGTCTCGGTGCACGTGCCGATCGCCGGGATGTCGTTCGTGCCGGTCGTGCTCGGCGGGCCGCTGTTCCTCATGCCGGTGCACGTGGTGTTCCTCGAGTTCGTGATCGACCCGGCGTGCACGCTCGTCTTCGAGGGCGAGCACACCGAGGCCGGCACGATGGAGCGGCCGCCGCGCAAGCCGGCGGAGCGGCTGTTCGGCGCGCGCATGCTCGGGCTCAGCGCGGCGCTCGGCGCCACCATGCTGGCCTGCGTGCTCGCCGTGTACGGGTGGGCGCTCTCGAGCGGCCGGCCCGAGGGGGAAGTGCGCGCCGTCGCCTTCGCCGCCATCGTCTTCGGCAACCTCGCGCTCCTGTATGCGATGCGCTCGAGCACGCGCACCATCCTCGAGCTGCACGGGCGGGACAACCGCGCCTTCCGCTGGATCGGCGGCGGCGCGCTCGCCGCGCTCCTCGCGGCGATCTACGTCCCGCCTCTCGCCGGGCTGTTCCGCTTCGCGCCGCTGGGGGCGGCCGATCTGGGCATCGCCGCGCTCGCCGGATTCGCCGGCGTCGCGTGGTACGAGGTCCTCAAGCTCGTGCGGCGCTAGAGGACGACGGCCTGCCCGTCCCCGGGCACGCTGACGTTCCAGCCGAAGGTCTCCTCGATGCGCCGGCGCATCTCGTCGGCGGCGGCGGGCTCGCCGTGCGTGACGAAGGTGTGCTTCGGCGCGCGCCGGAAGCCGCGCAGCCACTCGAGGACCTCGGTGTAGTCGGCGTGCGCCGACATGCTGTCCATCTTCACCACCTCGGCGCGCACCGGGACGTACTCGCCGTGCACCTTGATCTCGTCGGCGCCGCCCGCGAGCGCCGCGCCGCGCGTGCCCGCGGCCTGGAAGCCCGGCAGCACGATCATGTTGCGCGCGTCGGGCGCGAACGCCTTCAGGTGGTGGAGCACCCGGCCGCCGGTCGCCATGCCGCTCGCGGAGACGATCACCATCGGCCCGCTGCGCCCGTTCAGGGCGCGCGAGTCGTCGGCGCTCTCGACCATCTGCGCGACCGAGCGCGCCGCCTCGCACTGCTCCGGCGTGAGGCGGTGCTCGCCCATGTGCGAGTGGTAGAGGCGCGTCGCCTCGATCGCCATCGGGCTGTTGAGGTAGACCGGGACGTCGGGAA
>DASZQH010000152.1:0-3526 GCA_035549805.1 Burkholderiales bacterium | reverse complement strand
CCACGCGATTCGGGGGCGCTGCGGCAGGGTTTATAATCCCGCCCTCGTTCGTTCCAACGTGGCGAATTAGCTCAGCTGGTTAGAGCAGCGGAATCATAATCCGTGTGTCCGGGGTTCGAGTCCCTGATTCGCCACCATTTTTCCGACCCCATGCGCCTCCTCGTCCTCGCGCTCCTCGCCGTCCTGCCGCTCGCTGCGGCGGCGCAGCTACGCACGATCCCGGCCGACGCGAAGCACGGGGTGGTGCGGCACGTGCAGGAAATGCGCGTGCGGCTCGACGGCCGGGACGAGATGCTCGCCGCCGGGGCGCAGATCCGCGACGCGAACAACCGCATCGTGCTCCCGGTCGCGCTGGCGTCGGACACGCCGGTGAAGTACCTGCGCGACGGCGACGGGCGCCTGTTCCGGATGTGGATCCTCACCGCGGCGGAAGCCGCGCAGGACCCCGCGCCGAAGCCCAAGCCCAAGCCGGCGCCCCCGCCGGCGCCCAAGAAGGCGGAGCCGGAGAAGAAGGGCTAGCTTGCGCCGCATGGGCAAGCTTTTCCTGCGTACGTTCGGCTGCCAGATGAACGAGTACGACTCGGACAGGATCCGGGACGTGCTGCGCGAGGCGCACGGGCTCGAGGCGGCGGCCGCGGCCGAGGAAGCCGACGTGATCGTGTTCAACACGTGCTCCGTGCGCGAGAAGGCGCAGGAGAAGGTTTTCGCCGACCTCGGCCTCGTCAAGCACCTGAAGCGCACGCGGCCGGAGCTGATGATCGCGGTCGGCGGCTGCGTCGCCAGCCAGGAAGGCGCCGCCATCGTCGCGCGCGCCCCTTACGTCGACGTCGTGTTCGGGCCGCAGACGCTGCATCGCCTGCCCGAGCTCCTGGCGCGCCGCCGCGAGAGCGGCCGGCCGCAGGTCGACATCTCGTTTCCCGAGATCGAGAAGTTCGACGCGCTGCCGCCCGCGCGGACCGCGGGCGGTGCGGCGTTCGTCTCGATCATGGAAGGTTGCAGCAAGTTCTGCACGTTCTGCGTCGTGCCCTACACGCGCGGCACCGAAGTCTCGCGGCCGTTCGACGATCTGGTCGCCGAAATCGCCGGGCTCGCCGCGCAGGGCGTGCGCGAAGTGACGCTGCTCGGCCAGAACGTCAACGCCTGGCGCGGCACGATTGGCGAGGGCGGCGAAGGCGCGCCGGCTGACTTCGCCGCGCTCCTCGCGTGCGTGCACGAGATCCCCGGCATCGAGCGCATCCGCTACACGACCGCGCACCCGCGCGAGTTCACGCAGCGCCTCATCGACGCGCACGCCCGGCTGCCGAAGCTCGCGCCGCGCGTCGTCCTGCCGCTCCAGTCGGGGTCCGACCGTATCCTCGCGGCGATGAAGCGCGGCTACACCACGCTCGAGTACCGCTCCATCGTGCGGCGGCTGCGGCGCGCGCGCCCCGACCTGTCGCTCGGCTCCGACCTCATCGTCGGCTTCCCCGGCGAGACGGAGGCGGATTTCGAGGCGACGCTGCGCCTCGCGGCCGAGCTGGAGCTCGACGGCGCCTTCGCGTTCGCCTACAGCCCCCGCCCGGGCACGCCCGCCGCGGAGATGGACGGCCAGGTCGCGCGCGAGGTCGCTCAGGCGCGGCTCGCCAGGCTCATCGCGCAGCTCGACGCCCAGGCCCGCGCGGCGAGCGAGCGGATGGTCGGCACCACGGAGCGCGTTCTCGTCGAGGACTTTTCGGCACGCAGCCCGGATGAGCTGGCGGCGCGCACCGCCAACAACCGGGTCGTCAACTTCACGGGCGGCGCCCACCTCCTGCACCGCTACGCCGAGGTGCGAATCACGGAAGCGCGCGCGCACACGCTGCGCGGCGAGCTCGCCTGATGGCGGCCCGCCCCGGCGCGCGCAGCGCGGAAGTCCGGCTCGAGCCGGTCGACAACGCGCGCCTCGCGCGGCTCTGCGGCGCGCTCGACGAGAATCTGCGCCAGATCGAGTCCGCGCTCGAAGTCACCATCGCGCGACGCGGCGCGCGCTTCGTCGTGAAAGGCGCGCAGGCGGACCGGGCCGCGCAGGCGATCGAGCACTTCTACGACCGCGCGGCGGGCGATCTCACCGCCGAGGACGTGCAGCTCGGCCTGGTCGAGTTCTCGCGCCGGGATGCGGCGAAGGGCGACGACGAGCCGCACCTGCTGACGCGCCGCCAGGACCTGCACGGGCGCACGCCGCACCAGGTGGAGTACATCGCCAACATCCTGGCGAACGACTGCACCTTCGGCATCGGCCCGGCGGGCACGGGCAAGACGTATCTCGCCGTCGCGTGCGCCGTGGACGCACTGGAGCGCGACAAGGTGAAGCGCATCGTGCTCGTCCGCCCCGCCGTCGAGGCCGGAGAGCGCCTCGGCTTCCTGCCCGGCGACCTCGCGCAGAAAGTCGACCCCTACCTGCGGCCGCTCTACGACGCGCTCTTCGACCTGATGGGCTTCGAGAAGACCGGCAAGCTGCTCGAGCGCGGCACCATCGAGCTCGCGCCGCTCGCCTACATGCGCGGGCGCACGCTCAACCATTCGTTCGTCATCCTCGACGAGGCGCAGAACACCACGCCGGAGCAGATGAAGATGTTCCTCACCCGCATCGGCTTCGGCACCAAGGCCGTGGTCAACGGCGACGTGACGCAGATCGACCTGCAGCGCAGCCAGAAGAGCGGGCTCGTGGAGGCGCGGCGCATCCTCGAAGGCGTGCGCGGCATCGCCTTCACGCAGTTCGGCGCCCAGGACGTCGTGCGCCACCCGCTCGTGGCGCGCATCATCGATGCCTACGAACGGCAGGCCGGAAAGGCGTAGCGCCGTCGTCGTGCAGTACGGCGTGCCGCGGCGGGGCGTGCCGGGCCCGGCGTCGTTCCGCAAGTGGATCGGCGGCCGCATCACGGTGCGCATCGTCGGGGCGCGCGAAGGTCGTGCGCTGAACCGCAGGTTCCGCGGCAAGGACAGGCCGACCAACGTGCTGTCGTTCCCGTACGGCGCCGGTGCCGGCGACATCGTCCTCTGCCATCCGGTCATCGCCCGGGAGGCGCGCGAGCAGGGCAAGTCGCTCGCGGCGCACTATGCGCACCTCGCGGTGCATGGCGCCTTGCACCTGCGCGGCTACGACCACGAGAAAAGCGCGGACGCACGGCGCATGGAGCGCGAGGAAGTCCGCCGCCTGCGCCGTCTCGGGTTCCAGAACCCCTACGGTTAAAATAGGCTTCCTGTGAACGATCCCGCCCGGCCGAGCCTCCTCGAGCGACTGTCCGCGCTCATCCTGCGCGAGCCCGGCGACCGCGAGCAGCTCGCCCAGCTCCTGCGCTCGGCCTATTCGCGCAACCTCCTCGACGCGGACGCGATGTCGATCATCGAGGGCGCGCTGACCGTGTCCGAGATGCAGGTGCGCGACATCATGGTGCCGCGCGCGCAGGTCGACTTCATCGACATCAACGAGCCGGTCGACAGCATCATCCCGCAGGTCATCTCCACCGCGCACTCGCGCTTCCCGGTGATCGACCAGAACCGCGACGAC
>DASZQH010000151.1:0-2709 GCA_035549805.1 Burkholderiales bacterium | reverse complement strand
CCGGCAACACCTATTCAGTCGACGGGGGAATGACCATATGAAGCTGTGCCGCTACGGGAAGCCGGGCTACGAGAAGCCGGGGATGATCGACCAGGACGGGAAGCTGCGCGACCTCTCGAAGGTCGTCGACAACATCGGGCCCAACGAGATCTCGCCGCGCGGGCTGAAGATGCTGAGCAAGCTCAAGCCCGAGTCGCTCCCGCTGGTCAACGGCAGCCCGCGCTTCGGCGTCCCGTACGTCGGCATCGGCAAGTTCGTCGCCATCGGCCTCAACTACTCCGACCACGCGAAAGAGGCCGGGATGCCGATCCCGGCCGAGCCCATCGTCTTCATGAAGGCCACCACCTGCATCAGCGGGCCGAACGACGACGTGATCCAGCCCAAGAACTCGACCAAGCTCGACTGGGAAATCGAGCTCGGCATCGTCATCGGCACGCAGGCGCGCTACGTCAGCGAGGCCGACGCGCTGTCCCATGTCGCGGGCTACGCGATCGTCAACGACGTCTCGGAGCGCGCCTTCCAGATGGCGACCGGCCAGTGGGACAAGGGCAAGGGATTCGACACCGCCGGGCCGATCGGCCCCTGGCTCGTCACCACCGACGAGATCACCGACCCGCAGAACCTCGACATGCTGCTCGAGGTGAACGGCAAGCGCATGCAGAGCGGCAACACGCGCACCATGATCTTCGGCTGCGCGAAGATCGTCTCGCACGTGAGCCAGTACATGACCCTGCTGCCGGGGGACATCATCTGCACCGGCACGCCCCCGGGCGTGGGCCTGGGCATCAAGCCCAACCCCGTGTTCCTCAAGCCCGGCGACACCATGCGGCTCACGATCCAGGGCCTGGGGGAGCAAAAGCAGAAGGTCGTCGCCTTCCAGGGCTAGATTCGGGCGTAAAGTCGGGGGCATGGCAGTCCCGATCCAGCTGGATGACGACGCGGCGCTGGTCCTGTTCGACCTGCTCGCCTCCGGCCGGCTCGAGCCCGAAGGGCTGAGCCTGCCGGAGCGCAAGGCGCTGACCCTGCTCCTCGGCGCGCTCGAGACGCAGCTCGCGGGCCCGCTGACCCAGAACTACCAGCAGCACCTTGCCGTCGCCGGCCTCGCGCTCATCAGCCGGTACGGCGCACTGAAAGCCGAGCCATGAACGACCGTGCCGACCTGCGTTCCGCCGCCTTCTGGATGCCCTATACGGCGAACCGCCAGTTCAAGAAGTCGCCGCGCCTGCTGGCGCGCGCCGAGGGCATGTACTACTGGACGGCCGACGGCCGCCAGGTGCTCGACGGCCAGGCGGGCCTCTGGTGCGTGAACGCGGGGCACTGCCGGCCCAGGATCGTGGCCGCCGTGCAGAAGCAGGTGGCGCAGATGGACTTCGCGCCGACCTTCAACATGGGCCACCCGATCGCGTTCGAGTTCGCCGAGCGCCTCGCCGCCATCGCGCCCGAGCGCTTCTCGCGCGTCTTCTTCACCAACTCCGGCTCCGAATCGGCCGACACCGCCCTGAAGATCGCGCTGGCCTACCACCGCGCGCGCGGCGAGGGGCAGCGCTTCCGCCTGATCGGCCGCGAGCGCGGCTACCACGGCGTCAACTTCGGCGGCATGGCGGTCGGCGGCATCCCGGCCAACCGCAAGGTGTTCGGCCCGGGCGTGGCGGGCGTGGATCACATCCGCCACACGCATGACCTGCAGAAGAACTCGTTCTCCAGGGGCCAGCCGGCCTCCGGCGCGGAGTTCGCCGACGACCTGGAGAAGCTCTGCGCCTTCCACGACCCGTCGACGATCGCGGCCGTGATCGTCGAGCCGGTCGCCGGCTCCGCCGGCGTGCTCGTCCCGCCGAAGGGCTACCTCGAGCGCCTGCGCGAGATCTGCACGAAGCACGGCATCCTGCTCATCTTCGACGAGGTGATCACCGGGTTCGGCCGGCTCGGCGCTCCGTTCGCGAGCCAGCGCTTCGGCGTCATGCCCGACCTCTTCACCGTGGCGAAGGGGATGACCAACGGCACCGTGCCGATGGGCGCGGTGTACGCGAAGGACTCGATCTACGACACGTTCATGGACGCCCCGGACGGCATCGAGCTCTTCCACGGCTACACCTATTCCGGCCACCCGCTCGCCTGCGCCGCCGGCATCGCCACGCTCGACACCTACGCAGAGGAAGGGCTGCTCACGCGGGGAAAGGACCTGGAAGGACCCTTCGAGGCGGCGATCCACGGCCTGAAGGGCCTGCCGCACGTCATCGACGTCCGGAACTTCGGGCTGATGGGTGCGGTCGAGCTCGAGCCGCGCGCCGGCAAGCCCGGCGCCCGCGCCTACGAAGCGTTCCTGAAGTGCTTCGAGGCCGGCGTCCTGATCCGCTACACCGGCGACATCCTCGCCTTCTCGCCGCCGCTCATCGCGGAGAAGGCCCAGATCGAGCGGATCTTCTCGACCGTCGCGGACGCATTGAAGTCGGTGCCGTAAAAGAAAAGGGCCCTTTCGGGCCCCTTTCGATTTCTTCTTGTAAACGCTACTTCGCGGCAGCCCGCACCACCCCCAGCCGGCGCCCGCGCGCCGGGGCCTTCAGGCGCGCCGGGGTGACCTGGTCGCGCACGAAGTTGGGCAGGGCGAAGACGCCCTCGTGGGTCTCGCCGTTGTAGTACTGCAGCGCCTGGAGCTTGCGCGCCTCGATGCGCCGGTCGATCTCGTCGGCCGTGAAGGCCTTCGGGTCGAGC
>DASZQH010000150.1:0-3056 GCA_035549805.1 Burkholderiales bacterium | reverse complement strand
TCTGCGGCTTCTCGATCCCGGCCAGCACGTCGAGCCGCGGGTCGGGCACCGGGACGATGCCGACGTTCGGCTCGATGGTGCAGAACGGATAGTTCTCCGCCGCGATGCCGGCCTTGGTGAGGGCGTTGAACAGGGTGGACTTGCCGACGTTCGGCAACCCGACGATGCCGCACTTCATGCTATTTCTTCCCGAAGAGAGAGCCCAGCAGGCCCGATTTCTTCGGCGCCTCGGCCTTTTGAGGCTCCGGCTTCTTCTCCGGTTCCGGCTTCTTCTCCGGTGCCTTTACCGGGACTTCCTTCCTGGGAGGCTCCTTCTTCTCCGGCTTGGGCTCGGAGGAATGCAGCTTCTGGATCGCGCCCTGCATGTCGCCCTTCAGCATCTCGGGCAGCACCTGCAGCGACCGGTCGATGGCCTGGTCGATGCGCGTCCTGTCGTCCACGGAGGGCTTGTGCAGGACGTAGTCCGCCACCGCGTTCTTGTCACCGGGGTGGCCGATGCCCAGGCGCAGCCGCCAGTAATCGTGCGACGCGATGCGCTGCGAGATGTCGCGCAGACCGTTGTGGCCCCCGATGCCCCCGCCCTGCTTCACGCGCGCGACGCCCGGCGCGAAGTCGAGCTCGTCGTGGACCACCAGGATCTCCTCCGGCTTGATCTTGAAGAAGCCGGCGAGCATCTGCACCGCGCGGCCGCTCGCGTTCATGAAGCTCTGCGGCAGCAGGAGCCAGGCGCCGCCGCCGCCGGCCTCCTGGGGCATGCGCGCGACCAGCGCCTGGTACTTCGGGTCCTTGCGGAAGTGAACGCCGCTCGACTGCGCAAAGCGCTCGACGAGCCAGAACCCGGCGTTGTGCCGGGTCCGCTCGTACTCCTGCCCTGGATTGCCCAGCCCGACGAGGAGGCGGATCAAGGCGGTTACTTCTTGTCTTTCTTCTCGCCGCCCTTGTCGCCGGCCTTGTCGGCCGCCTTGTCGCCGCCCTTGGCATCCGCCGCGGCAGCCTCGCCTTCTTTCGCGGGCGCGGCCTGCTCGGTGGTGGGCACTTCGGCCGCGGACACCGCCGGGGTGGCCTCTTCCTCGGCAATGATCGCGGGGATGACGACGGTCGCGACGACCGGATTCTCGCCCTTGTGCAGCGCCGGCTCGACGCCCTTCGGGAGCGTGATGTCGCGCAGGTGCATCGCATGGGCGACCGTCAGGTTCGACAGGTCGACCTCGATGAACTCCGGCAGGTCGTCGGGGAAGCAGGTCACGTCGAGCTCGTTCATCACGTGGTTCACGACCCCGCCCTGCTCCTTCACGCCCGGGGACTTCTCGGCGTTCGCGAAGTGCAGCGGCACCTTCATGTGGATCTTCTTGTCCTTCTGCACGCGCTGGAAGTCGACGTGCTGCACCTGCAGCTTGTAGGGGTGCATGTTGACCGCGCGCAGCAGCACCTGCTCCTTCGCCCCCGCCAGCTCGAGGCTGAGGATCGAGGCGTGGAATTTCTCGTTGCGCAGGTTCTGCAGCAGGTCCTTGTGGTCGAGCTCGATGCTCACCGGCGCCTTCTCGCCGCCGTAGAGGATGCCGGGCACCATGCCCATCATGCGCAGACGGCGGCTCGCACCCGTTCCTTGCGCTTCGCGCTTGCGCGCGGTGATTTCGATTGCCATGTGTTGCTCCTTGGTTTTCACGGGGCCCGCGACCAGGACCCGTGGGTTGATGAAAGCGATTCGCGCTATTCGATGAAAAGAGAGCTGACGGATTCTTCCGTGTAGATCCTGAGGATGGTTTCGGCCACCAGGCCGGCGACGGAGAGCTGGCGGATCTTCCTGCAGGTGCGCGCTTCGTCGCGCAGCGGGATCGTGTCGGTCACCACCAGCTCGTCCATTTCCGAGCCGGCGATGCGGCTCACCGCCTCGCCGGAGAGCACGGCATGCGTGCAGTACGCCACGACCTTCTTCGCGCCTTCCTGCTTGAGCACCTGGGCCGCCTTCACCAGCGTGCCGGCGGTGTCCACCATGTCGTCCATGATCACGCAGGTGCGGCCTTCCACCTCGCCGATCACGTTCATCACTTCCGAGACGTTGGCCTTCGGGCGGCGCTTGTCGATGATCGCGAGGTCGGACTCGAGGCGCTTCGCGAGCGCGCGGGCGCGCACCACGCCGCCCACGTCCGGCGACACCACGATCAGGTTGTCGTAGCGCTGCTTCCACACGTCGCCGAGCAGCACCGGCGCGGCGTAGATGTTGTCGACCGGCAGGTCGAAGAAGCCCTGGATCTGGTCGGCGTGCAGGTCCATCGTCAGCACGCGCGCCACGCCGACCGACTGCAGCATGTTCGCCACGACCTTCGCGCTGATCGCCACCCGCGCCGAGCGCGGCCGCCGGTCCTGGCGCGCGTAGCCGAAGTAGGGGATCGCCGCGGTCACGCGCGCCGCCGAGGAGCGCTTCAGCGCGTCGATCATGACGAGCAGCTCCATCAGGTTGTCGTTGGTCGGCGCGCACGTCGACTGCAGGACGAACACGTCCTTGCCGCGCACGTTCTCGAGCAGCTCGACCATCACCTCGCCGTCGGAGAACTTGCCGACGATCGCGCGGCCCAGCGAAAGGTTGAGGTGCTTCGCCACTTCCTGCGCGAGGCGCGGGTTGGCGTTGCCGGTGAACACCATCAGCCGGTCGAGCGCCGGGGAACTCGCCATGTGGCTCATCGCGGTGTTCATCGTGGGAGGTGGCTGGGGAGGAAGGATTCGAACCTTCGAATGCCGGAATCAAAATCCGGTGCCTTAGACCAACTTGGCGACTCCCCAGTGGAAATTTCGGTGCGGACAACCCGCTTCAGCGCGCCTGCAGCGGATGCCGGTCCAGTCCGCGCGTGACGAAGCCGCGCATCTCCCCGGGCAGCTCCGATTGGAGAGCGAGCGCTTCGGCTTCTGTCCTGAATTCTGCGAAAACGCACGCGCCGGAACCTGTCATCCGCGCACCCGGAACCCGCTTCGCGAGCCAGTCCAGGTGCGCTTTCACGTCGGGATATCTCGCCGCGACGACCGCTTCGAGGTCGTTACGTCCCTGACCCGACAAAAAG
>DASZQH010000149.1:0-8746 GCA_035549805.1 Burkholderiales bacterium | reverse complement strand
GATCGCGGTGCGCACCGCGGTGCGCAGGCGCATGTTGTGCGCGCGGCGCTCGATCGCCTGGTGAGCGCGCTTCTTGGCGGACTTGATGTTTGCCATGGAACCGTTGCCTTCTGAAAGGGCGCGAATTCTAGCATGAGCCCCCGCCGGTGAGCCTCCTGCGCGCCCTGCTGGCCGTCAGCAGCCTGACCATGGTGAGCCGGGTGCTCGGCTACGCGCGCGATTTCCTCATCGCCCGGGTGTTCGGCGCGGGGCTCGCCACGGACGCGTTCTTCGTCGCCTTCAAGATCCCCAACCTGCTCCGGCGCATGTTCGCCGAAGGGGCGTTTTCCCAGGCCTTCGTCCCGGTGCTCGCCGCCCACAAGGCCGCCGAGCCCGAGGCGGTGCGCGACCTGATCGACCGGGTGGCGACCCTGCTGTTCGTCGCCGTGGTCGCGGCGGCCGCCCTGGGGATGGCGATCGCGCCCCTCATCGTGCACCTCACCGCCCCGGGCTTCGGCGCGGACCCCGAGAAGCACGCGCTCACCGTCAGCCTGCTGCGCATCACCTTCCCGTACATCGCATTCATCGCGCTCGTGTCCCTCGCCGCCGGCGTGCTGAACACCTGGAGCCGGTTCGCGGTGCCGGCGATCACGCCGGCGCTGCTCAACGTTTCCTTCATCGTCGCGACGCTGTTCTTCGCCGACCGGTTCGCGCAACCGGTGACGGCGCTCGCGTGGGCGGTGTTCGCCGGCGGCGCGCTGCAACTCGCCTTCCAGGTGCCGTTCCTGGCGAAGCTGGGACTGCTGCCGCGCTGGCGCTTCGACCTGCGCCACCCCGGCGTGCGGCGCATCCTGTTCCTGATGGCGCCCGCGGCGTTCGGCGTGTCGGTGAGCCAGGTGTCCCTGCTCATCAACCAGGTGTTCGCGTCCTTCCTCGTCACGGGCAGCGTTTCCTGGCTCTATTACGCCGACCGCCTGATGGAGCTGCCCGCCGGCGTGCTCGGCGTCGCGCTCGGCACCATCCTGCTGCCCAGCCTCTCCCGGTACCACGCCGACGCCGACGCGGTCGAGTATTCGCGGCTGCTCGACTGGGGGCTGCGCCTGACCTTCCTGCTCGCGCTGCCCGCGGCGGCGGCCCTCGCCGTGCTCGCGCTGCCGCTCATCGCCTCGCTCTTCGTCTACGGCCGCTTCGGCGCGGAGGACGCGCTGATGACGCAGCGCGCGCTCGTCGCCTACAGCCTCGGGCTGCTCGGCATGATCCTCGTCAAGATCCTGGCGCCGGGCTTCTATGCGCGGCAGGACGTCGCGACGCCGGTGAAGATCGGCCTGTTCACGCTGGCAGCCACGCAGGCGCTCAACCTCGCGCTCGTCGGCCCGCTGAAGCACGCCGGCCTCGCCCTCGCCATCGGGCTCGGCGCTTGCCTGAACGCGGCCATGCTGTTCTGGCTCCTGAGGAAGGACGGCGCCTATGCGCCGCAGCCCGGCTGGGGCGTCTTCCTGCTCAAGGTCTTCGTCTCGACCGGGCTGATGGCGGTGGTCCTCTTCACCACGATGGGCGAGCCCGGCTGGTGGCTCGCCGCGGCCTGGACGATGAAGCTGCCCGCGGTCCTCGGCCTGGTGGCGCTGGGCGGCGGCGTCTATGCGGGCTGCCTGCTCGCCTTCGGCTTCCGGCCGCGCGATTTCTCGCGCCGGGCCGCCCGATGAGCGTCCCGCTCGAGCCCTTCGCGCGGCTCCTGAAGGCGCCGGAGGCGCAGCTCGACCTCGCGCGCGCGTGCCTGATGATCGGCCAGGACGCGTATCCCGACCTCGACGTCGAGCGCTACCTCGGCGAGATCGACGCGATGGCGCAGCGCGTGAGCGCCTCGCTGCCGCCGGCGGCCGCGGTGGAGCAGCGCGTGATCGCGCTGAACGAGTTCCTGTTCCAGGAGATGGGGTACTGGGGGAACACCGAGGATTACTACGATCCGCGCAACAGCTACCTCAGCGACGTGATCGACCGGCGCACCGGGATCCCGATCACGCTTTCGGTCCTGTACATGGAGATCGGCCGGCGCGTCGGCCTGGTGTGCGAGGGCGTGTCCTTCCCCGGCCACTTCCTCGTGCGCCTCAAGGTGCGCGGCGGCGTGCTCATCCTCGACCCCTTCACCGGCGGGGCGCCGCAGTCCGAGGCCGAGCTGCGCGCGCGGCTGCAGCGGGTGATTCCCGAGGACGCCGCGGCCGGCGTGCCGGTCGCCGAGCTGCCGCTCGACCAGTTCCTCGAGCCCGCCACCAAGCGCCAGATCCTCGGGCGCGTCCTGCGCAACCTGAAGGGCATCCACCGCGAGGCCGACCGTCCCGAGCGCCTGCTCGCGGTCCTGAACCGCATGCTGCTGGTGCATCCGGACGCCCCGACCGAGCTGCGCGACCGCGGCCTCGTGTACCAGCGCCTGGAGTGCTGGAGGCCGGCGCTCCAGGATCTGACCGATTACCTGCAGCGGGATCCCGACGCCGCGGACGTGGCCGAGGTGCGGGCCTCCCTCGTCGAGCTGGCCGGGCGCTGTGCCCGGCTGAATTAGGCTAGACTGCCGGCGCAAGTTTCACCTTCGCACAACCCGTTACGCATCCATTGGATTTCCTTTTTGAGGAGGGAGGGTAGATGGAACGCAGATCATTTCTGAAGAAAGCCGCGGCCGGTGTCGCGGCGAGCACGATCGCCGCGCCCGCGATCGCGCAGTCCAGCCCCAGCATCACCTGGCGCATGGCCTGCAGCTGGCCGAAGAGCCTGGACACGCTGTTCGGCGGCGCGGACCTGGTGGCGCGGCGCGTCGGCGAGATCACGGAAGGGAAGTTCCAGATCCGGGCGTTCGCCGCCGGCGAGATCGTCCCGGCGCTGCAGGTGCTCGACGCCGTGCAGGCGGGCACGGTGGAGTGCGGCCACACCGCGCCGTACTACTACTTCGGCAAGGACGCCGCGTTCGCCTTCGGCACGGCGGTCTGCTTCGGCGGCAACGCGCGCCAGCAGGCCGCATGGTGGCTGTTCGGCGGCGGCAAGGAAGCGATGGCCCCGCTCTACAAGGAGTACGGCTGCATCTCGTTCCAGGCCGGCAACACCAACTGCCAGATGGGCGGCTGGTGGCGCAAGGAGATCAAGAGCGTCGCCGACCTCAAGGGCGTGAAGATGCGCATCGGCGGCATGGCCGGACTGATCATGGCCAAGCTCGGCGTGGTGCCGCAGCAGCTGGGCGCTCCGGACATCTATCCGGCGCTGGAAAAGGGCACGATCGACGCGGCCGAGTGGGTGGGGCCGTACGACGACGAGAAGCTCGGCTTCAACAAGGTCGCCAAGTTCTACTACTACCCGGGGTTCTGGGAAGGCGGCCCGATGGTGCACACGCTGGTGAACGAGAAGAAGTTCGCCGAGCTGCCGAAGCACTATCAGGCGGCGCTGGAGACGGCGTGCAACGAGGCCACGACATGGATGCAGGCCAAGTACGACGCGCAGAATCCCCCGGCGCTACGGCGCCTGGTCGCTTCCGGCACGCAACTGCGGCCGTTCCCGCGCTCGGTGCTCGAGGCCGCGGAGAAGGCGTCCTACGAGGTGTACGAGGAAATGTCCGGCAAGAGCGCCCACTTCAAGCGCATCTACCCGGAGTGGAAGAAATTCCGCGACGAGCAGTTCCTCTGGTTCCGCGTCGCCGAGCAGAGCTACGACAACTACACCTTCAACTCGCGCGTCGGCCAGCCGGCGAAGCCCGCGGCGAAGAAGAAGGGCTGAAGCCTTTCCCGCTTCACCAAAACCCCGCTGCGGCGGGGTTTTTTATTTCTGCGGCGTGCTGAAGTCGGGAGGCGGGGGCGTCTCTTCCTCCTCCTGCGCCTCGCCCTCGGCGGTCCCGGGCAGCTCCACGCTGCCGTCGCGGTTCTGGAAGTCCGACTGCGGGATCTCGATGGTGATCGAGTCCGGATCGACGTTGTTTCCCTTGTCCAGGAAGGCGGTCACGAGCTGCGGGAAGGCGATCACGATCGCGACCATGATGACCTGCAGCACCACCCAAGGGATGGCCCCCCAGTAGATCTCGGAGCTCTTGATCTCCTTGGGAGCGATGCCGCGCAGGTAGAAGAGGGCGAAGCCGAACGGCGGGTGCATGAAGGAGGTCTGCATGTTCACGCAGAGCAGCACGCCGAACCAGATGAGGTCGATGCCGAGCTTCTGCGCCACCGGGGCGAGGAGCGGCACGATGATGAACGCGATCTCGAAGAAGTCGAGGAAGAACGCGAGGAAGAACACGAACACGTTGACGAAGATCAGGAAGCCGACCGCGCCGCCCGGCAGCCCGCCCAGCAGGTGCTCGATGAACGGATCGCCATCCACGCCGCGGAACACGAGGACGAAGATCGTCGACCCGATCAGGATGAAGATCACCATCGCGGTGATGCGCATGGTGTTCTGCGAGGCCTGCCAGATGAGCTTGCGAAGCTCCGTAATGCGGATGCCCTCGGCCAGCACCACCGCCAGCGCGGCGTAG
The DNA here is from genome assembly GCA_035549805.1 of Burkholderiales bacterium. Lineage (GTDB taxonomy): Bacteria > Pseudomonadota > Gammaproteobacteria > Burkholderiales > SG8-39 > SCGC-AG-212-J23. The sequence continues at coordinate 4,266 of DASZQH010000149.1, read as the reverse complement.
AAGGCGATGAACAGCCAGGCGCGCAGCTCGTCGTAGAGGGCCGGCGCGGCGAGAGCCACGATGCCGATCACGGTGATCACGACGAGCGCGATCCAGCCCGCGATGCGGGCGGTGGGGGAAAACTGCTTGTGGTGCACCACGGCCAGGCCGATCGCGCCGACGGTGCCCATCGCGCCCGCCTCGGTCGGCGTCGCGAGCCCGAGGAAGATGGTACCCAGGACGAGGAAGATGAGGACCAGCGAGGGCACGATTCCCCACAGGCACTTCTTGATCAGAGGCCAGCCGTGCAGCGTCCGCGACTCGCGCGGGATGCCGGGCACCCATTGCGGCTTGAAGATGCTCACCAGGAAGACGTAGCCGCAGAAGAGCAGGATCTGCACCATGCTCGGCCCCCAAGCGCCGGCGTACATGTCGCCCACCGAGCGGCCGAGCACGTCGGCGAGCACGATCAGGACGAGCGACGGCGGAATGAGCTGGGTGATCGTGCCCGACGCGGCGATGACGCCGGTGGCGAACTGCATGTTGTAGCCGTAGCGCATCATCACGGGCAGCGAGATCAGTCCCATGGCGATCACGGACGCGGCCACCGTCCCCGTAATCGCGCCAAGGATGGCGCCGACCACCACGACGGCATAGCCGAGGCCGCCGCGCACCGGGCCGAAGAGCTGGCCGAGACCGTCCAGAAGGTCTTCCGCGAGGCCGCAGCGCTCGAGGATCGCGCCCATGAGCGTGAAGAAGGGGATGGCGAGCAGCGTGTCGTTGGACACGATGCCGAACACCCGCTCGGGCAGGGCCTGCATGAACGCGAAGCTGAAATAGCCGTGCTCGATCGCGAGGAAGCCGAAGAACAGGCCGACCGCGGCGAGGGAGAACGACACCGGGAAGCCGACCAACATGAACAGCACCAGCCCGCCGAACATGAGGGGGGCCATCCATGCCAGGGGAATGAAGTTCACTGCAGGGGTCTTTCGTAGTGAAGGTCGGCCTTCATGTGGCCGGTCAGCATCGCAATGCGCTTGATGAGCTCCGACAGGCCCTGCAGGGTGAGCAGGGCGAAGCCGACGGGCAGGAAGATCTTCACCGGCCAGCGCAGCAGCCCGCCGGCATTGGAGGAAATCTCGCCCTGCGCCCAGGAGTTATGGAATACGGGCCACGACAGGTACGCCATGATCACGGTCGCCGGCAGCATGAAGAGGATGAAGCCGAAGATGTCGATCGCGATCTGGGCCCGTGTCGAGACATTCGCGTACACGATGTCGACGCGCACGTGCTCGTTCTTCTTCAGGGTGTAGGAGGTGCCGAGCATGACCAGCGCCGCGAACATGTACCACTGGATCTCGAGCCAGGCGTTCGAGCTGATGCTGAAGGCGTAGCGCGAGAACGCGTTCCCGGCGCTGATCAGGCAGGAGAGCAGGACCAGCCAGTCGGCTACCCAGCCGAGGCGCGCGTTCATGGCGTCGATGGCGCGCGAAAAGCCGAGCAATGCCCCCATGACGATGCCGGCCGCGCTACTTGCCGAACTGCTTCTGCAGGTCGTCGACTTCCTGCTTTTCTTCCGCCGCCTGCTCCTCGGCGCTTTCCTCCGCGCCGGCCTCCTCGGCGTCCATCGGCGGGATGACGATCTCCACGCTCGCCGGGTCGACGGTGCTCTTCTCCAGCCCGCTCAGCACGAGCTGCGGGAACGCGATCAGGATGCCCACCATGATGCACTGGATGACCACGAACGGCACCGCGCCCCAGTAGATCTGCCCGGTGGTGACCGGGAGCATGCGCTGCTGGGTGATCTTGTCCACGTACTCCTTGGAGGGCGCGACGCTGCGCAGGTAGAACAGCGCGAAGCCGAAGGGCGGATGCATGAAGGAGGTCTGCATGTTGACGCCCAGCAGCACCCCGAACCAGATCAGGTCGATGCCGAGCTTCTCCGCGACCGGCGCGAGCAGGGGGATGACGATGAACGCCAGCTCGAAGAAATCGAGGAAGAACGCGAGCAGGAACACCAGGATGTTCACCAGGATCAGGAAGCCGACCGCCCCTCCCGGGATGCCGGTGAGGAGGTGCTCGACCCAGATGTCGCCGTTCACGGCGCGGAAGGTGAGGCTGAACACCGTCGCGCCGACCAGGATGAAGATGACGAAGGAGGTGAGCTTCGCCGTCGAGTTCATCGCCTGGCGCAGGAGCGACCAGTTCAGCCGCCGGTTGATGAGCGCGAGCGCGAGCGCGCCGGTCGCGCCCATCGCGCCGCCCTCGGTCGGCGTGGCGATCCCGAGGAAGATCGTGCCGAGGACAAGGAAGATCAGCGCGAGCGGGGGGATCATCACGAAGAGCACCCGCCCGAACAGCTTCCAGCCGCGCAGCGTGCGCGCCTCGAGGGGCAGGGCGGGGGCGCGCTCCGGGTTGAAGGTGGCGCGCAGGAACACGTACCCCACATACATGCTGGTCAGCACCAGCCCGGGCAGGATGGCCCCCGCGTACATGTCGCCCACCGAGCGGCCGAGCTGGTCGGCGAGGATGATCAGCACCAGGCTGGGCGGGATGATCTGCGCGAGCGTGCCCGAGGCGGCGATCACGCCGCTCGCGAGGCGGCGGTCGTACCCGTAGCGCAGCATGATGGGCAGCGAGATGAGGCCCATCGAGATCACCGAGGCCGCCACGACCCCGGTGGTGGCGGCGAGCAGCGCGCCGACGAAGATCACCGCGTAGGCGAGCCCCCCGCGCACCGGCCCGAACAGCTGGCCGATGGTGTCGAGCAGGTCCTCGGCCATGCCGCTGCGCTCGAGGATCAGCCCCATGAAGGTGAAGAACGGCACCGCGAGCAGCGTGTCGTTCGCCATGATGCCGAAGATGCGCTCGCCGAGCGCCTGGAAGAGCTCGGGGCTGAGCAGGCCCAGCTCGAAGCCGACGAAGCCGAAGAAGATGCCCAGCGCCGAGAGCGCGAAGGCCACCGGGTAGCCCAGCAGCAGGAACACCACCAGGCAGACGAACATGATCGGGGCGATGTACGCGGTGATGAAAGCGCTCATTTCGCGGCCTCCTGCGCTTTGAGCAGCTCGAGCGCCGGATCCTCGTGCTCCTCCATGGCCTCGGGGAGCAGGCCGCGCAGCTGGGCGATGCGCTTGATCAGCTCCGACACACCCTGCAGCGACAGCAGGAAGAAGCCGATCGGGATCATGAGGCGCGCCGGCCAGCGGATCAGCCCCCCCGCGCTGGCCGAGACCTCGCCGCTGGTCCAGGCGTTCATGAAGGGCGGCCACGACGACCACATGATGTAGAGGGACATCGGCAGCAGGAAGAAGACGGTGCCGAACACGTCGATCCACAGGCGGGTGCGGCGCGAGAACATCCCGGACACCACGTCGATGCGGATGTGCTCGTTGTGCAGCAGGGTGTAGCCGGAGCAGAAGAGGAAGACGGCGGCGAAGAGGTACCACTGCATCTCGAGCCAGGCATTCGACGCCATGTTGAGCGCGTAGCGCGAGATCGCGTTGGCGGAGCTGATCAGCACCATGGCGAGGATCAGCCAGTAGACGAGATGGCCGATGCGCTCGTTGAGCGCGTCGATCGCGCGCGACAGTACCAGCAATGCCTTCATGCTGCGCTCTCCTCCCCTCGTTGTTCGGCCGCGCCTACGCCGTGGCGTGCGTGCCCGTCCGGGCGGCCTCGCGCATCCTCATGGCGCGTTCCTGCACTGCTGCATGGAGCCTGGGCTTGTAGCCTAATGCAAAGAAGACTTCCGCACAGAGGAAGATCGGTGCGATGAAGATCTGGAACAGGTTGTCGGCGAGCGCCGGCTTGCGGCCCTCGAACGCGTGGCCGACGAGCTGGATGATCCAGCCGCCGACGAACAGCACGCCGAAGCCGAGCCATCCCGCGAGCGCCCCCTGGCGCGCGAGCCAGTCGGCGGCGAGCAGGAACGCGATGGTGAACGCCGAGGTGGCGATCGCGAGAGGGACGTCGAGGAAGAAGTAGTAGGTGAGGACGATGGCGGCGAAGACCATCGCGCCGGTGATCGCGAAGCCGCCGATCTCCACGCGCAGCCACGCCAGCGGAATGAACAGGGAAACGATGATCATCGGCACGCCGATGAAATGCGTCGCCTTGTTGCGCGCGTCCTGGTGGTACGCGGCGTAGAACGACATCTGGTCTTCGAGCGTCTTCACCGGTCTCCTCCTCAGGATGCGGATCGCGCCTGCAAAAACACTATAATTCAGGATTTTAACCGCACTCCATGGTGGTCACGCACGGTTTTCTGCCTGCGTTCGCAGGCCG